>JBARWR010000154.1:0-41288 GCA_049646915.1 Microbacterium sp. | reverse complement strand
GATGCGGATCGCGCGTCGGCGCTCGGGGGTGCGGCCGCGTTCGTCGCGACATCGGAGCAGGCGGAGTGGCCCTGGCGTGCGGTGGAGGCCATGGCGCTGGCGGTGCCCGTCGTGGCCGTCGGCTCCGGTGTGCATCGGGATGTGATCGCCGACGGGGGAGCCGTGGTGGAGGTCGCGGATCTCGAGGATGCGCTCGTGGACGCGCTCGGCGCCGGCGAGAAGCGACTGCGCGTGCTGGCATCGGATCGAGCCCGGGCGTTCTCGTGGGCCAGCAGCGCCGAGCGACTGTGGGCGCTGCACGCAGAACTCTGAAAGTCCGCTCTGAGGATCGCGAAACGCCGCGACACATCGGCCGATATTCCGCCCCACTGGCATCATTCGTCAACTTCAGTCACACTATTCACATGCATCCACGTGGTACCCCGGCCTTGGGAGCGTCTCGAACGGCGCGTTGGACGACGACTCTGATCGCCGTCATGGCGCTCATCTTCGGCACCGCAGCGCCCTCTTACGCGACCTCCGTGCCGGTGGTTCCCGCCGCGGCAGGTGTAGTCCAGGGGCTGGCGGGCGGACCTGTGAAGACGTCCCTCGCCGGATTCAACGCCGGAAACATCATCAGCGACGCCGTGTTCACGAACAAGTCGACGATGACCGAGACGCAGATCCAAGCGTTCTTCAACTCGAAGGTGAAGACATGCCGTGGGGGATCCGACCAGTACGGTCCGATCATCTGCCTGAAGGACTTCAAATACACGAGTGTGAATCGCCCAGCAGACTCCTACTGCAAGGGGTACACGGGCGCTGCCAATGAATCGGCCGCGCGAATCATCTACAAGGTCTCGCAGTCATGCGGCATCAATCCGCAGGTGCTGATCGTCATGTTGCAGAAGGAGCAGAGCCTGGTCACCCACACCTGGCCCAGCTACTGGCGTTACGACAAGGCGCTCGGTCAGGGATGCCCTGATACGGCTCCGTGCGACCCGAAGTTCGTCGGTTTCTTCCACCAGATCTACGGCGCCGCACGTCAGATGCAGCTGTACATGGAAGGCGTGCACTTCACCTGGTATGCCCCGGGTAAGACCTGGAACATCCTGTACAACCCGAACAAGTCCTGTGGCACCTCCCCGGTTCTCGTAGCCAACAAGGCCACCTCCGCGCTGTACTACTACACGCCTTACCAGCCCAATGCCGCGGCGATGAAGGCGGGCTATGGGGAAGGCGACGGCTGCTCGAGCTATGGCAACCGCAATTTCTACAACTACTTCACCGACTGGTTCGGCTCGACGCAGGCGCCAGCTGAGACGCCCGCAATCCTGAAGGTCGGAATCGATATCTTCTACATCTCCCAGGGGACTCGCTATCACGTCACCCCGGAGGACTGGTCCGAGTACCGTGCGAAGTTCGGACAGCCGACCGTAGTCTCCTCGGTGTCGTCGTATCGGGACGGGGGCGACACCTCTCGCTTCGTCCGTAACTCCAAGACGGGAGAAATCGCGTACTTCATGGGTGGAGCAACCCATCGCTTCGCCACGTGCGAGCTGATCACTCGATGGGCCGGTGATTGTTATTCGCGCGTCGAGATGAACGATGCCGACTTCCATCGGATCGGAGCGGGGCCGGAGATGACGCGATTCGCCCGCACGTCCACAGAGGGTACCGTATACGAGATCTCCGCAGGTGTCCTTCTGCCGCTGTACGACAGCGCGGCCGCGGCGGGGGCTAACAACGGCAGTGAGCCTTTCGCCGCCGTGATGGCGCCCGCCCAGAAAAGCAAGTTCTCCGTCGATACGCGTGTGCGATTCGCGCCAGGTCAGTTCCTGTCCGTCGTAGGCTCCGACAAGGTTTTCCTAGCGACACCGGACGGTCGGCTCCTGCATGTTCCGAGCTGGGATCTGATCAAGGATATGGGGCTGAGTCGCACGAAGGTTACCGTGGCCGCATCGGCTGTAAACGGGTACAGCACGGACACGCTTCATCCGCTGGTCCAGTGTGGCGACGCCGTGTACGTGCCCTCAGGCACCGGAATGCGGGTGCTCGGCAAGGGAAATCTTTCGGGGATTACCGCCTCCGTCCTAGATGGGGTCACGTGCGCGAGACTGGATCTCAGCGATTCTCCAATAGCCTCAGAGCTCTTCGTCCGGTTCGACGGCTCTGATAAGGTGCTCCATGCCGCGGGTGGGGTGCTGCGTCATGTCCTCAATGGGGCGCAAGTTCGGTCAATAAACGGGGGTGCATATCCGCGCGTGAATGATCTTCGCGCCGGTAGCGCCTCCGCATTCGCAATGGGCACTCCGTACACCGGCGCGGCGACCTTGGTACGCGCCGAGGGAACGGAGGAGGTGTGGTTCGTGGACGGCGAGACACTGCTGCATCTGCCTGATTGGGAGACCGCGGCCGATCTCGGTCTGCGCCGTTACACCTATCTTGAGACGCCCGCTGTGCTCTCTGCACTCAGCCGTCGAGGTACCATCGGCACCACGGTCACGTGCGCAGGGGTCGCCTACACCGCCGACAGCGGCATCTTCACGAAGTCGACTGGAACGATCAGCAAGTCGGCGGTCGCGCTCGCGTCCGTGACCTGCGACGCGCTCGGTATCGATTGACCGTCTCGGCCGTCCGGACGAGACGGCTTGCTTCAATAAAATGGAGTCCTGCGGCAGTTTCTGCCCGGAACCGATCAGGAATGCGGAGACCCATGATGAGACTCTGGAAGCGTTCAGCGAAGCCCATCATCGCTGATGACTGGCTGGGTCCGGTACTTCACCCTGAGCGGATCATCTCGCGTGTGTATTACGGGGCGGTCCTCGGCATCGAGTTCGATAGCGATCAGACCGCTGCCGAGCACTATCTGGGAGACGGGTGGCGGACAGGAGTAATACCTCATCCGTTCCTCGACGCGGTGATGGTGCGCGCATCCATGGACTCGGCTGTGGCGCTCCGCGATACGCTTCGTGAGTTCGCCTCAGCTCCTGACGCGGTCGTCCAGCTCGGCGGGGTCGGCGCACTTGTGGATGCGAAGGCGCTGAGCGAGTCGAATCCCGGCGCGATCGACGACGTCGTGCGGCTTCTGCAGCTTGACAGCGAGGGTCAGGCGAAGGTGCCGTTGAACGGCGGAGGTACCTGGGGGGAGGCCGAGGACTTCCTCTCCCGGACGGTGGGTGCCTCTCGTCGGATCCAGGAAGCGGGACTCTTGGATCTCGAGTTCTACTCGGCGCAACGCCCTCGTCGTTTCCTGACGTGGTACGCGGGCTTGGATGACTATCTCACTGTCGGAGAGCGAGTGGGAGCAACACCCAGTTGGGTGTTCGAGCCGGAATGGCATGCTGCGCATGATGCCGCCCAGAGTAGGGGAGTGCGGCCGTTCAACCAGCTTCTGGAGTTCGTGGCATCGGGGGAGCGTTCGAGCACGTCGCCGCTGCTCGAGCCAGGTGAGGATCATGCATCCCTGCTTGCGGCGGCGCCGGAGTCCGGCGCCGCGTCGGAACTTACGCTGCGCGGTGGAACGGTCTCACTGAGTGATGCTCGATCAACCGTGGAGAGCTCCTTTCCTCGTAAACCTGCGACGTCGCAGCCCCGACGCGTCCCTCTTCGCGGCGGCGCTGAGCTCGACATCGCGATTATCGTGGACGCGAGGCACCTCGCATCCGACGCGCACGTGCAGGATCTTCGCGACCTTGCCGCCTCGCAGCGCGTCGATCGGCGTGCGATCTTCGTAGTGTCCGATGCGGGCGACGGACATGAGCCCCCCCTCCAGGCACGCCTCGGAAGCGTCGAACGGCTCGAGGTGCTGGACTCTGGCTTCGGTGAACCGTTCGGCGCCGCCGCGTTGCGCGTGATCCAGGACCAGGGCTTTGACGCCTGGACGCTCTGGAGACCTGGACAAGTCTGGAAAGAAGACGGACTCATTGCAACGGCTCGCGCTCTGGACATTCATCCGAATGCCTCGGGTGTGGGGGCCTTCACCCCGAACGCGTCGCAGGACTGGGGCGAGCCGGACGCGAGTCTCTGGCGTTCGAGACTGGACGCGGCAGGTGTCGTCTTCCGCTCCGACCGGATACTCCCTGACCCGAGCCGCGACTACGGCGTGAACGCAGACGCGATCTATCGACTCGGTGCGACGGGTGACGGGCTCGTCCTGGAAGGCGATCGATTCTGGGCGCGTGCGTATGATGCGAGCGTGCTTGCGAACAGGATCGGAGCCAACGGCGCGCGTGCGACTCATGCGGTGACTCCGAAGAGCACCTTGCCGGCTGGGCTGCCCGTGACCGTGGTCATGCCGACTTTCGAGGACTGGCGCATGACTCTGACGGCGGTGCGAGCTGTTCGCAAGACGAGTGAGGCGGGCGTGATCGTCATCGACAACGGCTCCCGTCGCGCAGTCGGGTCGATTCTGCGACAGGCTTTTCTCGGTGACCCTCTCGTGCAGTATGTTTATCTGCCGGTCAACTCGGACTTCGCTGCGGGGTGCGACATTGGCGCCAAGATCGCCGATTCCGAGACCATCGTGTTCTTGAACAACGATACGGTCGTGCGGCCTGGTTGGCTCCAGCCGCTGCTGGATGCTCTACCTGCGGCGGCTGCGGTGCAGCCCGTGCTCACCTATGCGGACGGAACCGTGCAGACGGCAGGAACCGTCTTCAGCGGTGGCCTGTCGACGCCTGTTCATCTTCTGGCGGGGCACCCCGTGTCGGATGTCCCGGTACGCGTGAGTGAGTATAACTTCTCTGCGCTGACCGGTGCCTGTCTCGCCGTGCGACGCTCAGATTTCATCGATGTCGGCGGGTTCGACACTGAATACGTCAACGGCATGGAAGACATCGACCTGTGCCTGCGGCTGCGCAATCTCGTGGGCAGGCCGTTGCGAGTCGTGACGCAGTCACAGGTTCGCCACCTGGAGAGCAAGACGCCCGGACGATTCCGATATGCCATGGCGAATCGTGTGCGACTCGCGCAGCGGTGGCGCGATGAGTTCCTCGCGGAGCTCGATGACCGCAGCGTGTTAGACGGGACATCCCTCCGGTTGGCTCATGTCCGGTGGGGAGAGACCCGAGGAGGCACGCTTCGAGACGTGGAGTGGCGAGTCGAACCGCATAGCATCAGCATGGAGGAAAGGCCGGAACGGCTGCGGTGGGCGCTCAAGATCGCGAGCCCGGGTACGCTTCTCGGTGATCGATGGGGCGACACGTTCTTCGGAGACGACCTGGCGATCGCGCTACGTCGACTGGGCCAGCAGGTCGTCGTTGATCGACACAGTGCGTGGGGCCGGCCGGGGGCGGAATATGACGAGGTGAACCTCGTGCTGCGCGGTCGTCATCCCTACACGCCACTGCCCGGTGCGATCAACATGCTGTGGGTGATCTCGCATCCGGATCAAGTGACGACAGATGAGATGAGGTCGGGGTGGGATCAGGTGTACTCAGCGGGACCGGCGTGGGCGGAGCAGATCAGCCGTCGCACGCGAGTCGAGGTGAGGACCTTGCTGCAGGCGACGGATCCACTGCGATTCCGGCCCGGAGCCGCAGACGGCGCGGGGCACGGGGTGCTATTCGTTGGGCGCACGAGGGGGGAACGACGGAAAGTGGTGCTCGACGCCGCTGCCGTGAGCGACGATCTCGCGGTCTATGGCGATGATGGCTGGGAGCGATACCTCGAGCCCCGCTTTATCCGTGGGGACAACCTGCCCAACGATGCTCTTCCTGCTGCGTATGCGGGAGCGAGAGTGGTGCTGAATGATCACTGGGATGACATGCGTCGGGGAGGGTTCCTATCGAACCGGCTCTTCGATGCAGCCGCCTCAGGTGCACGGATCGTCAGCGACGATGTCTCAGGTCTCCCCGAGATTTTCGGGGAGCAGGTTCAACGCTACGACTCTCCGAAGCAACTGCAAGCACTGCTTGCCGAGAATTCCACGGAGTGGCCGACAGAGGAGGAGCTTCGACGCTGCGCTGAAGATGTGGCACGACACCATTCGTTCGATGCCCGTGCGCGAGTTCTCCTCGATGACGCGCTGAGTCGGCGAGCGACGCGGCGAGAACGCTGACATCGGCAGGTCTCTCAGGTCTCATCGGTAGGATGCTCAAGGCGACCGCGTCGCTGGCAGTTACTAACGTCTGGAAGGACCGCAATTGACAGGAACCTTTGTCGACGTCTCTGAATACGATCGACCAGGGCGCGGTAACGGGCTCGTCGATGTCGTCCGCTGGCGGTATCTGCTCGGTGTACTCATTCGCAAGGGCACGGCGACGAGATATCGCAACTCGACGCTCGGATGGATCTGGTCGTACGTCAAGCCGACAGCGCAGTTCATCATCTACTACTTTGTGATGGGGATCATCCTTCAGAACCATCGCCTCGAACAGTATGCTGTGTACCTGTTCAGCGGCATTGTCGTCGTCAATCTCTTCAACGAGGCCTTCGGCAATGCGACGAACTCGATCGTCGACAATCGTGCCCTCGTCAGGAAGATCTACCTTCCTCGTGAGCTATTCCCCGTTGCCGCGATCATCGGAGCGGTGATCCACTTCCTTCCGCAGCTGGCCATCCTGATCGTGGTCTGCCTCTTCATCGGATGGGTTCCGACGCTGACGGGACTCGTCGGATTCATACTCGGGCTCCTGCTCGTGCTTGCTCTCGCTCTGGGGCTCGGGCTGTTCTTCAGCGGGCTGAACGTGCGATACCGTGACGCCCAGAACTTCGTCGATCTGATCAAGATGTTCTCGACGTGGACCTCTCCGGTGCTGTACAGCTGGGTGCTAGTGGCGGACGCACTTCAGAACCACCCCTGGCTGTCGTTTCTTTATACCGCCAATCCGCTTACGATCGCTGTCGAGCTCTCTCACACCGCGATCTGGGAACCGGTGGTGTCGACGCCGATCGGCCTCCCGGAGACATTCGGGTGGGCATCTCTCGTTGCCGTAGCGGTCACCGCCGTCATGCTCATCGTCGGACAGCTCGTCTTTCGTCACTTTGAGCGCACATTCGCACAGGATCTCTGATGAATCGCATCGAAGTAATGACTCAGTCGCGCCCGAGCATCGTCGTAGATCACGTGTCGAAGCGATTCCTCAAGCGAAACGCACATTCGTTCAAAGAGGCGTTCGTCAGTTGGATCCGTGGCCGTAAAGTGCGGGCTGACAGCTTCACCGCGCTCGATGACGTCAGCTTTCAGGTCGGAGAAGGCGAGTCCGTCGCTGTGCTCGGCCTCAACGGTTCAGGAAAGTCGACGTCGCTCAAGCTGGTGTCGGGGGTTCTGAAGCCGGACTCCGGCACCGTGCTCACTCGGGGACGCGTGGCCGGACTGATCGAGGTCGGTGCGGGATTCCACCCCGACCTCACCGGTCGGGAGAACGTCTATCTCAATGCGGCCATTCTGGGGATGTCTCGCAGCCAGACAGACGAGCGGTTTGACGAGATCGTCGAGTTCTCGGAGATCGGTGACTTCATCGACCAAGAGGTCAAGCATTACTCGTCCGGCATGTTCATGAGGCTCGCATTTGCAGTCGCCATCCACGTTGATTTGGAGATACTGCTGGTGGACGAAGTCCTCTCCGTCGGCGATGCCCCCTTCCGGGAAAAATGCACGACCAGGATCCGTGAGCTCGCGGAGCAGGGCGTGACGATGCTGGTCGTCAGTCATGACATGAAGATGGTCGAGGAACTCTGTGAGCGTGGAATCGTGATCGACCGTGGACGCAAGGTCTTCGACGGCCCGACACGGGACGCAGTCGCCTACCTCCGTGGGGAGCGCTGATGCCAGAGCCGACGACCGATCGGACACCGGAGGTAGACCCTGAGCTGTCGGTGATCATCCCGACGCACAATGTGCGTCCGTGGATCTCCGAGACTCTGTCCTCCGTTCTAGCGCAGGACGTCGATGGCATGGAAGTCATACTCGTCGACGATCACTCCACCGACGGCACAGTCGAACTGGTGGAGAAAATCATCGGCGATGACCCGCGCGCTACTCTTGTCCGGGCGGTGACTCATGGAGGCGGCTCGGCCCGTAATGAGGGCGTGCGGCGGGCACGTGGCCGTTACATTGCGTTCGCGGACGGCGACGATATCGTTCCTGCAGACGCTTATCGAGCGATGCTCGAGTCAGCGCACCGCACGGGCTCACAGGTGGTTGTCGGTGACTACATGAAGTTCGCGCCGGCGTCGATCTGGCATCCCACAGCGAGTATGGAGGCCTTTGCCACTGCGGTCGAGCGCGTGACGCTGACGGACATTCCTACTCTGATTTTCAGCCGTCCCTGCTGGAACAAGGCGTTCGACCGCCAGTTCTGGCTCGATCAGAGGATATCCTTCCCCGACGTCGCGCGTTCCAATGACATTGTCCCTATGGTGACGGCTTACGTGAACGCCCGGTCTATCGATGTCATCGAGGATGTGGTCTACCTGTACCGGGACCGTCCCGGAGGCACCTCGATGTCGGCGAAGACGTCGTCGTCGGCCGCGTTCGTCAGTTATCTGACGCAGGAGATGATCTGCGCGGGGTTGGTCGAGGGTGTTAAGGACAATCAGCTCTCCGCCCGGTATGCATCTCTTATCTATGATCGCGACGGATTCTTTCACGCACGCAAGTTCCTCTCCGCATGGCAGCAGTCGGGCGACGAGGACACCGAGATCGCGACGCTCGTGGATTCCCTGCTCTCGAAATGCGGGCTGGCACCCAGGTGGATCGATCCGCGAAAACGAATGACGATGACGCTGCTGCGTGAGGGTGAGTTCCTCGCAGCACGTGCTGCTGCGCAGACCGTCGACGGCGGCGAGTGGCAGGAGATCGAGGGAGCCACGCGGCTGCGTGGATGGAGCGAGCTCCTGCGCGCAATGCAGGCTAAACCCGATCTTCTAGCGGGTTTAGAGCAGAGCGTCGCCTCCCACGTACTCAGCGCATTGGGGAGCGTCCGGCTGTCTACGCATGAGGCCGAGGAGCAATGGCTGGAGTTGAGCGAGCGCGCCGTGAGCGCGCTTGGCGATCTGGCTCGCGTGCGCATCCCGGGAATGGGCAGCCGTGAGTCCGTAAGAAGGCGGCGAGCATTCGATGGGAAGGTCAGCGCCATCTTCGGAGGAGACTCCCTGCGGATGCATGGCTGGGGGAGCAGCACGGACGGTACACCGGTGCTCTGGAGCATTGGGGGCATCCTGAACCCGACGCACCTCACCTGGCGTGAGACGGATGAAGGAATGGTCTGGGACGCGCAATTTTCGGTCAGCAGGCTTCCTCGGGGAGTCGAGGTGCAGCCTGCGTTCGCCTTCTCCGACGGCACTGTTGTGGGCGCGCGCTGCGAGGCAGAGATTCCGGAGTACCGGCGGATGGAGAACGTTCTCTACGAACAGGACGCCCAGTGGGTGCGCATCGAACGTCGACGGCACTGGCTGGTGCGTGCCCCGCGAAGGGCGCTCATCATCGCAGTGCGAGCGCTTCGCTCGTTACGAGGCTGACAGCTGGTCCAGGACCGCGCCGTACCGTTGGGACACCTTCCACGGGCTGATGCCTGTGCTGAACTCCTCGAAATCGGTCGTACTGACAAGCGAGGGGTCTATCGCCCGGAGGACTTCACCCAGTGATGCTACGGGCCGGTCGAGGTCGAAGAACTTCACCCAGCGTTGCTCGCCGAACTGATCGCGAAGGTGGGGAAGCCCAGGGAGGATCGCAGGGACGTTCATCGTTGCCGCGAGGTGGACGCTTCCAGAGTTCAAGATCGCGCGGTATGGGAAGACAGCGACATCCGCAGCGCGATACCAGCGAGCGATATCCCCATCGGGCACCGCGTTGAACGCGGTGACCGCTCGAAGTCCTGACGGACGCAGGTCGTCGAACTGCGAGACCGCCTCAGGACTGGCTGAACCGGCGAGCAGAAGAGTCACACGGCGACCGTCGGGGCGAACGATACCGGACGCGGCTTCCAGGAGTGTGTCGATTCCCTTGTAGGGGCGGATTTGCCCGAGGAAGAGCACTGCGAAATCATCATCTTCGAGCTCCATGCTCGCGCGCGCTTCTTCGCGGCTCACATCGGTGTCGTAGACGCCTGCGTAGCTGGGGTGCGGAATCTGCACGATCTTCTCGGAGGGAAGGCGGACGACGTCCGAGATTATTTCGGCGGTCGCCGGAGACATTACATGGATCACATCCGCTGCATCCGCAAGTACCTGGTGGAGACGTCGTTCAGCATCGGCATACAGGAGCTCGTGAGGCAGTCGGTTGTGGATCGTCCAGACGACGTGAGCGCCTCGGCTTTTGGCCTTGGACAGTTCCTTCTCTACGATCGCGACCCTGCCGTCAGCCTGCCGGACCGACCGTGCTGACTGCGCGATCGGAGAGGTCCAGTGCAGATGGATCGTGTCATTCTCCTCGAGGTTCTTCAGCGTCTCGTGCAGGGAGTCGAATGTCGTCCGACCGATGAATTGATACCCTGCGGCGGCTGGCGCCAGGCTGAGGAGATTCAGATACGGGTTGTCCTGCCACGCAGGGAATACATGGACCTTGGGACCGTAACGCATTACGGAATTCTACCGCCGCGGGATCTGCGGTTCCTGCGGAGAACCTGACGCGCTTGGCGTGCGACTCGCCGCAGAGGATGATTCGCGATGTCGTCGCGCAGGCGCGAGATCTCCCGGCGGAAGAGCTCTTCCGTGTCCCGCAGACGCGCCTCGAGGTACAGTGCAGCGGCTGATCCCTCGCGTGCGACCAGGTTGCGGAACTCCTGGTCCCGCAGCAGGGCATCATGCAGCTGGTGCTGGTCCCGTGCGGCGATGACGCTATTGCCGTCCACGCCAACGGATGTCGGACGCTGGTGCCAGAACACTTGAGGAGCGTCGGACAAGTAAGCGAGCGGTCCGCGCTCGAGAACTCTGGTGTTGAATACCCAGTCGCCGACGACGGGCAGAGTCTCGTCGTAAGGGCCCAACTGATCATGAAGCGAACGCCTATACAGGAAGGCGATCGGGACGAACTGGTTGAAACGCTGCTGATTCATGAGCAGGGGGGCCACGGAATCGGGCAGGAACGCCTCCCGGTTCAGCTCCGCGATCGTGTCGCCCTGCCGTTCCTCCCAGATGATCTCGATGCGCGAGACGACGCCTTCACGGTCGACGTTCTCATCGAGGTAGGAGACCGCTTCGTCGAGGAATGTGCTGCTCCAGCTGTCGTCGTCATCGTGGAGGATGAGGAACTCGCCTGTTGCGGCTCTGACACCAGCGTTGGCGGCCTGCCAGCGACCTCGAGCAGTCTGATGATTGATGATGCGGACGCGTTGACGTGCGACTGATGGCAGCGGAGAGATGACCCGGTCGACGACGGAAGGATCCCCTCCATCGTTCACGATGATGAGTTCCCAGTCCTCGAACGTCTGGGAGGTAATGCTGTTGATGGCGCGACTCAGGAAAAGTGGGCGGTCCTTCGTGCGGGTGACGATGGAGACACGAGGTGCCATGGTGGGGTTCCTGCTCTGGTCAAGAAATCGGGCGGCTGAGACGTGCAGAGATCTGCTCAGCGAGGTACGGCGCCAGCGAGTGGCTGAACGACGCCGTAATGTGGTGCAGATCGCGGTAGACGACGACGCTCCCAGCCACCATAGGACAAGTCCCGTCCACGTCGCAGAACGCAGACCTCAGATCGATGGCATCAATGCCGACATCAGACGCAGCGAGTGCGAGCGGATCGTTCTGGAGGGCCGACTCGGCTGAGAACGCACACGTATCGAATGAGAAGGATTTCGCCTGACTGAGGCACTCAGCTGACGAGTCCGGTACACCCGGGTTGTCGATCACCGGTATCACTCGGATGCCGTTGTCGAGCGCTGAGGCCCAGCGCTTAGCGAACTGCTCCGAGCGCACTGCGCGTTGTGAGTCAGTATTGCCCAGCTGATTCCAAGCGGTGGTGATGATGGCGCTGTAGCCGCGCGTGAGAAGCGCGTCGGTGAGCCCGACCTGACGCGTCTCGCAGGCCGGGTCAGGGTCGGCGGACCAGACGCAGCCACGCCCGACATACACGTCCACTGACCAGTTGTTCTTCTTGGCCATGTCGCGCATGGCGGGCACGAGCATCGCAGCGTGAGAATCTCCGGTCAGGGCGACGCGTATGCTGTCGGGGGCCGACGATCCGATGTGACAGGGGACGATCGCAGTGGAGCTGTCCGAGTTGTAGCAGGAGAACGCACCATCGGTGTCGTCGTAGAGGCCCGCGAGGCTGGGCACGACCTCATTGGCGGCGACCGGAGGGCGCTTGTACCGCGAATCAGCGCAGTGGCTTGCAAGCAGGACGCTGGCGCCCTGGCAGGCGGAGGGGTCGGTGATCCGGCTCTGAGCGGCATGTGTCTGAGCGGACGCCGACGCGGTGAGTGTGGTGATCGGTATCCCGGCAGCCGCGACGACGATCGCCATTGAGGCGACCACCCCGATCAGGATCGTTCGAGGTCGAACAGTTTTGAGACTGCCGAAACGCAACGGATCCTCGACGAATCGCTTGCTCGCGGCTGCGAGGAGAACAGTGACGACGACGAGAATGGTGTTCTCCCAGAGATCCAGCTCATGTCCCAGCGTCGCAGGTGCGATCACGATTAGGGGCCAATGCCACAGGTAGATCCCGTACGAGTTGTCTCCCAACCACTGCAGGATCCGCAGATTGTGGAGTTCGGCGAACCGCATCGGGGCCGCCGGGCCTACGGCGATCACCGCGCCGGCCGCGATGACCGGAAGTAGGGCCGCATATCCGGGGAACGGTGTGGATGCGTTGAAGGAGAACGCGGAGACCAGAAGCGCGATCCAGGAGACGGCCCAGATAACAGCCCGGGCCCGTCGCCTCAATGACAGTGCTGGCAGCAAAGCCACGATCGCACCGATCCCGAACTCCCATACGCGCGCCGGGGTCGCGAAGTAGGCGAGGGAAGGAGCGGTGAACGTTGCGATCACGCTGTAGATAGCACTCGCGAGGGTGAGTCCCAGGATCACGGACATGAGCCTGTGGCGCGCTCCCCACGTCATTCCGACGATAACCACCAGCGGCCATAGGATGTAGAACTGCTCCTCTACCGACAGCGACCAGTAATGCTGGGCGATGGGGGGTGCATTATCCGCCCCTAAACCTCGATCCACCGATGGATGGTGAGTTGAGGTCGGCGCGTTAAACGGAGAATGCCTGTCTGATCAGGGATAATTGTTCTTACCACAGAGACAATTGAACCTGAAAAGAGAGGCATCTCGCAGATGCAAGTTTCTCACGCCGCACGCTCTGCTGCCGCATCATTCGACGAAGCGAATCTCGTGTCGGCCGCAGGGCTGGTCCCGATCGTCCGTCTCGCGGAGAAAGCGGGGCTGAGCAGTCTCGCTGATCAGTGGTTGAGCGTTCCGACGGATAAGGGCGCAAACGCTGGGTCGAAGGTCGCCTCGCTAGTGGCAGGGATGGTTGCGGGGGCGGATTCGATCGATGACATGGCGCTGCTGCGTCACGGCGGGATGGGCAAGCTGTTCACCTCGGTCTATGCGCCCTCGACGTTGGGGTCGTTCCTGCGCTCGTTCACTTTCGGGCACGTCCGCCAACTCGATGCCGTCGCGTCCCGGTTCCTGATCGCCCTCGCCGGTGAGGCACCGATCGTCCCGGCGTCCACGGGCGGCCAGATGGTGTTCGTTGATGTTGATGACACGATCATTGAGGTCCACGGGCCGAAGAAGCAGGGCGCTGGGTTCGGATACTCCGGCGTGCGCGGCCTGAACGCGCTCCTCGCGACAGTATCAACGGAGACCACCGCACCGGTGGTCATCGGCCAGCGGCTCCGCAAAGGCGCGGCCGGGTCCCCGCGCGGCGCCGCCCGGATCGTCGCCGACGCACTGAAGACGATCACCCGACTACCGGCATTGAACGCGGCGCCGGTGCTGTTGCGCGCGGACTCCGCCTATTACGGACACGCCACCGTATCCGCGGCACTCAAGGCCGGCGCGGACGTGTCGATCACCGCCCGGCAGGACCCCGCCGTCAAACGCGCGATCGGCACCATCGCCGATGACGCGTGGACGAAGATCCAGTACACCGACGCGATCTACGACACCGACACCCGCGCCTGGATCTCCGTCGCGGAAGTCGCCGAGATCCCCTTCACCGCGTTCTCCTCGAAACCGAAGAAAGACCGCATCCAGGGGCGGCTGGTCGTCCGGCGGATCCCCGAGCTGAACAAGAAGAAGCTGTCTCAGCCGACCCTGTTCGACACGCACCGCTTCCACGCATTCTTCACCACCAGCACCCTCGACACCGTCACCGCAGACCAGGTCCACCGCCGCCACGCGATCATCGAGCAAGTCAACGCGGACTTGAAGAACTCCGCACTCGCGCACCTGCCCTCGGGGATCTTCACCGCCAACGCCGCCTGGCTCGTCCTCGCCGTCATCGCCTTCAACCTCACCCGCACCGCCGCGACCATCACCGGGGCTGCACTCGCGAGAGCTACGACCGCCACGATCCGCCGGAAACTCGTCAGCATCCCCGCACGAATCGCGTCCTCCGCACGCCGAATCCGACTCCACCTCCCCGACGCCTGGCCCTGGGAAACAGCATGGTCAGCACTGTTCGCCCACGCGCTCGCACCACCGCGAGACTGACGAACCCGACCGACCTGCCACACGGCACCCGACGAAACGAACAAGTGGAACACCGCGGTCAGCGAGGGCCGCAGCACCGGCGCGCCCACCACCACCGAACCGCTCAGAAATCCACCAACGCATTACCGCTCAAGAACGTCGGTGGATCGGGGCTAAATAGTCCACCGCGTCCCATGCCAGGACCCAGTTCTCGACATATGCGGTGCTGCCGATGATCGATCGGAGATATTGCGTCTTGAGTGTCTCTGGCGCAAAGGCGAGGGTCAGCGCGATGCTCACGACGAGAACGAGGAGAGCAGCTGGGAGCAGGCGGCGCGCACGTGCTGCCCAGAACTCGGGCAGACGCAGCGCTCCCCGTTCTCTGAGGCGGACCAGTTGTCCGGTGATTAGGAACCCGGAGATGACGAAGAAGACATCCACGCCGATGTATCCACCGGTCACAGCCCCTGGCCATATGTGGTACAGGACCACTGCGGCCACCGCATATGCGCGGAGGGCCTGAATGTCACTGCGCAGGGCGTGCTTGCCTGACGGCCTTGCCGATTTCGGTGTGCGAGGGTCAGTGACGACCAAGGCCACGATATCTCCACCCTGCGCCGATCCAACGATTCGCATCGAGGCAGTTGCGCCCGTCGATGATGATAGGAATCTTGACCTGATCGATGACTGACGTCGGGTCGAGGTCGGTGAACTCGCGCCATTCAGTGACCACTGTGACGATCTCCGCGCCCCTCAACGCGGCATCCAGGGACTCTGCATAGGTGAGATGCGGATGCGCCCTACGAGCTGTCGCGATGGCTTCCGGGTCGTAGGCAACCACGTCGGCGCCGAGGCCGTGCAGACGCAGAGCGACGTCGAGCGCGGGGGAGTCCCGCGTGTCATCAGAGTTCGGTTTGAACGCCAGACCGAGGATGGCGATCCTTCTGCCGACGACCGAACCGCCGGATTGCGACAGAATGAGATCGACGAGGCGCTCTCGCTGACGGACGTTGATCTCATCGACCTCGCGCAGGAATCGAAGCGCTTGTCCGTGACCCAGCTCCTCGGCACGGCTGGCGAAGGCGCGGATGTCTTTGGGAAGACATCCGCCCCCGAAGCCGACGCCGGCGTTCAGAAAGCGGCGTCCGATCCGAGCATCGTGCCCGATGGCATCGGCCAGTTGCGTCACATCCGCGCCCGTCGCATCGGCGATCACCGACATGGCGTTGATGAAGGAGATCTTCGTCGCCAGGAACGCATTCGCCGATACCTTGACGAGCTCCGCAGTGGGATAGTTGGTGACCATCCGGGGCGTCCCCGCGTCGATGGCCGGGCGATACACGTCATCGAGCGTTGCGACCGCCTTGCTCGATGGATCTGAGACTCCATAGACGATACGGTCCGGCTCGAGTGTGTCTGAGACGGCGAATCCTTCGCGGAGGAACTCCGGGTTCCACGCCAGCTCCGCGCCCATTGCGGAGATCCGCTCCGCGAGACGCTCAGCGGTGCCTACGGGGACGGTCGACTTGCCCACGACGAGATCGCCGGGCTTCAGATAGTCGAGGAGAGAATCGATCGCGGCCTCGACGTAACGCAGGTCGGCGCCGTCGCCGTCCTGACGCTGCGGCGTTCCCACCGTGACGAAGTGCACTGTCGCCTCGCTAACGTCCGCGGTCTTGGTCGTGAACCGCAGGTTTCCCCCGGCGGATGTGCGAGTCAGGAGGTCATCGAATCCGGGCTCGAAGAACGGTGCTTTCCCCGCCGCGAGCTGAGAGATCTTGTTGGAATCGACGTCGAGTCCGACGACTTCGTGCCCGAGAGACGCCATCGCAGCAGCATGGACCGCCCCCAAGTAGCCACACCCGATAACGCTCAACTTCACGGCGATTCTCCAATCCTGCAGGGCACTCGGTGCTTAGTCGGGTGAAGACCTAGGAACCCGACGCGGCTGCCATCCCATGAAGGCGGCCATCGGCAAGTCTCTCACGCGCGGCATTGGGCGACCGTCAGGAGGACTCAGACCGTCTGAGGTCGAATAGGCTGAATGTCGTGCCTCGATTCCTTCGCCAACAGCCCGAATCGGCGCTTTGCTCATGCCGTTGCGAACTGACGGCGCACAGTGCTGATCGATGGCCGGTGAGTCTGTCGTGACTGGATGGGCTGCAGCAGTCGTGCCCGTTCTCACGAGCACAGCAGTCATGCTTCTGCCGGGGATCGCGGTCGCGTATGCCCTTCGGATGAGGGGCCTGCTGCTGTGGGGCTTTGCTCCCGCGGCAGGCGTGGCTGCGCTCGCCGTCAGCGCGACCGTGCTGGGATGGATTGGGCTCCGGTGGTCGGTGTGGACAGCCGCCGCGGCGGTCGCTGTGCTGATCGTCATCGCGGCGCTGGTCGGCCTGGTGCTTTCTTCGTTTAGGCCCCGCAGTGTTCCACGGTCTCGAGTGCCGGGCATCGTCATCGCGCTGCTCGCCGGAGCGCTGCTTGGCGCGGTCCGGATGGCGGTGATGATCGGGGCGCCGCAGAACATTTCGCAGACCAATGATGCGACCTTTCATCTGAACGCGCTTCGATTCGTTCAGGAATCCGGGAGCGCTTCATCGCTTGATCTGCTGGGAACGATCGGCGCATCCGGGTTTTACCCGGCGGCCTGGCATGCCGTCGCCTCTCTGGTGATGGACGTCAGCGGCGTGGACGTCGTTGGAGCTGCGAATGCGACGTCAGTGGCGCTCGCCGGTCCGATCTGGACCCTCTCGATCGTCTCGTTCGTGTGGTGCGCCACGAATGGTGGAAGGCTGGCGACCATCGCCGCCGCACTGATGGCGCCCGCGCTGTTCGCTTTCCCTTTCAACATGCTCGATTTCGGAGTGCTCTACCCGTACGCGCTGTCACTCGCACTCGTGCCTGGAACTCTTGCTGTGCTTATCGTTGCCCTTCGCAAGGGGGACCAGCCGGATGATCGCGGAGCAAGATCTCGACGGATGTGGTCGGCTGCGGTCGGCAGCCTGATCGGGCTGATCGCCATGGGCTTCGCACAGCCGTCGGCGCTGTTGACCTGGGTCATCGGCGCGGTGGTGATCGGCACTTCGGCGCTGGTGCGCGGATGGAACGCGCATGCTGCCAGGAGAGGTATCCGAATCGTAGGCATCCTGGGCGTGGGCGTCGGGGGCATCGTGGCATGGATGGCGATCACGAGATTGAGTTCCAGTGCGCTCTGGGCGCCTCAGAAGCCCGCTCTGCAGGCCGGCGTGGACCTGCTCCTGAACGCCGGCGTCGGGCCCGGTCCCGTCTTCGCCATGAGTGTACTCGCTCTCATGGGGACGATCGTGTCGCTGCGGCATGCGGACTTGCGGTGGTTGGTGGCGTTTGGCGCGGCGATCTCGTTGCTCACTCTGATGGCGGTATCGGTGCAGAACGAATCGATAAGGTCGTTACTCGCCGCGTGGTACGCCGATCCGCATCGGTTCACCGCGATGATGCCGCTTGTGGTCATCCCGCTCGCAGCGATCGCGGTCGATGGAGTCGCAATGTGGTTCCGAGACAGGCGATGGTCAGTCGCCATCGCCATCGTTCTGCTCGCAGCAGTGGTTATCGAGACGCTGGTCTGGACTTCGGCGGTCGCTCGCTCCGGGCACACCTCATACGGTGAGTCGGGCAGTTCCTACTTGTCGGTGGACGAGCGCGGTCTCCTCGAAGAACTGGCGCAGTACGTGGAGCCGGGTGGACGCGTCCTGGGGAATCCATCAGCGGGAGCCGCGTACGGATACGCGCTCAGCGGTGTCGATGTGGTGCCACGCACATGGTCGATGCCACTGAGCACAAGCTTCCAGCTGCTCCGCGACGACTTGGTGCGACTCGCCGACGACCCTGCGGTATGTGCGGCGGTGGACGATCTGGGAATCGACTACGTTCTCGAGTTCGGCGAGAGTGCCAAGGGCGCAGGAAAATGGGACATGCCCGGGCTCACTGGGTTCGCGGGTGCTGAGGGGTTCCAGAAAGTGGCAGAAGACGGCGAAGCGTCGCTTTGGCGGGTCACCGGCTGCCGATGAGCATGCGCCGCCTTCGGCGGACGGTCAGTCGTTCGCTGAGTTCGGCTGCTCCGCCAGCAGTGCTTCATTGACGGCAGTCCGTCGGGCGAGCAGCGTGATGCTGCGCTGCAGTGCTACGTTGCGTCGATGCTGCGAGTACACGAACGTGAGGAAGATCAGCACGAGCGCGTACAACAGCAGATCCGTGCCGCGGCCGACTCCGATCAGTCCCGCCAGCCAAGTGAGCCACTGCGGGAAGAGGATCGACAGGGTGGCGGCGATGATGAACAGGAGCAGCAGGAGTCGCCGGATGGCCAAGTGACTGTCGGCGCCGCTGCGACGCATCATGACCAGACCGAGGATGACGACGGCTGCGATGAGAAGGAACTGAATCCACATGATGGTCACTTCACGATCAGGTCGACGAGGATGTTGACGGAGTTGAGCACGCTTTGCCCCTTGCCCTTGGAGTAGTCCGTGTAGAGCAGTTCGACGGGGAACTCGCGCCACGGCAGCCCGGTGCGGCCGATCTCCAGGACGATCTCTGTGGCGTGCGCCATCCGGTCCTGCTTGAGCTCGATGCGGCCGAGAGCATCGCGACGGATGACGCGCAGCCCGTTGTGCGCGTCCGTGAGCTTCATTCCCGTAGTCATGTTGGTCACCCACACCGCCGTTTTGAGGATCACGTGCTTGATCCAGCCGGGTTGCGTGCGGTCGTCGAGGAAACGTGACCCGAACACGACCGCGAGATCGTCGGCGCGTGCGGCGTCCAACATATCGAGCGCATCGTCGATCCGATGCTGACCATCGGCGTCGAACGTGACGACGTAAGCGCACTCAGGGTGAGCGAGCGCGAAATCGAACCCGGTCTGCAGAGCTGCTCCCTGGCCGAGGTTGATCGGATGCCGCACGAGTCGAGCGCCGGCGGCCTCGGCGACAGCGGCCGATTCATCGGTCGATCCATCGTCGACGCAGATCACATTCGGGAAGTGCACCAGGAGGTCCTGGATCACTTCACCGACGACCTTTGCTTCGTTGTAGAGCGGAATCACCACCCAGGCCGCGGGTTCGAGCTTCTTAGCCTGGTCGGCAGGGGATGACATGATTCCATTGTGACATCAGCGGGGCTCGATTCTCTCAGCCCATGATCTACCAGGCGGTCTGCACGGATATGAAGAACAACGTTGAGTCGCGACAGGGCGACGGGCGACGAGTCACGATCGTGTCGAGGCTCTACCGTCCCGAGGCCTCGGCGGCTTCGCTGCGTCTGGGTGCGCTGGTCGACGGGCTGCGGACTCGCGGCAACGAAGTGCGCGTGCTGACGACACGACCTCCGAAGTCACTGCGAGCCCATGGGAGCCGCGAGCGGGGCGTCTCCAGTTGGCCGGTCCTGCGTGACCGTTCCGGGTACGTCCGCGGGTATCTGCAGTACATGAGCTTCGACATCCCGCTGTTCCTTCGCGTGCTGTTCGGTCGACGATCGGACGTCTTCGTGTGCGAGCCGCCGCCGACGACCGGCGTCGCGTTGCGGCTGGCGGCCGCCCTGCGGCGCACCCCCTACGTCTACTACGCCGCAGATATCTGGTCGGACGCGGCGGCGGCGACCGAAGCGTCCGGTGCGATCCTTCGCGTCCTCCGGGGTATGGAGCGATTCGCGATGCGCGGTGCGGCCGTTGTGCTCGCGGTCACCGATGGTGTCCGCACTCGCGTCGCAGAACTCGCTCCCCATGCTGATGTGCAGGTCGTCGGGCACGGCGTCGACCTGTCGCGCTTCGCGGCTGCGGGTGCATCAGTCGGCACCCCCGCGGACATCGTGTACGTCGGCTCGGCCAGCGAGTGGCACGGTGCGGAACTCGCCTTAGATGTTCTCGCCGACGTGATGAGCGAAGACCGGACTCTGACTGCGGCTTTCATCGGACAGGGCTCGTCGTGGCCGGCCTTGAAGAGCGAGGCGCGCAGGCGTGGACTGTCGGCACGCATCCGCTTCTTCGACACGGTCGGGCCGGAGGAGGCGGCGGCCTGGTTGCGCAGTGCTCGAGTGAGCCTGGCGACCCTGGTGCCAGGGCAGGGATACGACTTCGCGGTTCCCACCAAGCTGTACGCATCCGTCGCAGTCGGAACGCCTGTCGTTTATGCAGGTCCTCCGGCGGTCGGCGAAGTCATCGAGGAGAACCGGATCGGAGCGGCAGCGCCGTACGAGCACGCGCCCTTCGCGCATGCGCTGCGTATGGCGCTGGATGCCGCCGACGGTTCGCCCGATCGACGTCTGATCGACTGGGCGCAGCAGAACCTGTCGGCTGAGGAGGTCGCGAGGCGCGCCGGCGACGCGATCGAAGCCGTGTCGCGCTGAGAGGTCCTGAGCGGTTGGATACGGGCGGCGGAATAGACTATTCGAGGCGGTCGCGTTCGTGCGTGCCGTTGTGAAGGCCGAGCAAGGAGTCCACATCGTGGCAGAGCATTCGCGTGCGCATATCGTCGATTCCGCTGATGTCTCGCCCGATGCTTCCATCGGAGAAGGCTCCTCGATCTGGCACCTCGCGCAAGTGCGTGAGGGCGTGCGGATGGGGGAGAACTGCATCGTTGGGCGTGGTGCCTATATCGGTACCGGTGTCGAGATGGGTGATAACTGCAAGGTGCAGAACTACGCGCTGGTCTACGAGCCTGCGAAGCTCGCAGACGGCGTGTTCATCGGTCCTGCCGTCGTTCTGACGAATGACACCTATCCTCGTGCGATCAATGCTGACGGCACGCTGAAGAGCGCTCATGATTGGGAGCCCGTCGGAGTGACGATCGAGACGGGCGCGGCGATCGGCGCGCGCGCCACCTGCGTCGCTCCGGTGACCATCGGCGCCTGGGCGACCGTCGCCGCCGGCGCCGTCGTCATCAAGGACGTCCCGGCCTTCGCCCTGGTCGCTGGGGTGCCTGCGAAGCGCATCGGCTGGGTCGGCGAGTCCGGCGTGCCCCTTGTCGTCGGCGATGACGCCGGAACCTGGATCTGCCCGGCTACGGGCGGCCGCTACATCGAAACCAATGGAACTCTGACGAAGGAGGCCGCGTGAGCGAGTTCATTCCCCCGGCGAAGCCGATTATCGGTGATGAGGAGCGTGCGGCGGTTGATCGTGTGCTGCGCAGCGGCATGGTCGCGCAGGGCCCCGAGGTGGCAGCGTTCGAGCAGGAGTTTGCGGAGCACTTCGTGCCTGGGCGTGCGGCGGTGGCCGTGAACTCCGGGACCGCCGGCCTGCATCTGGGACTGCTCGCGGTGGGCGTCGGCCCCGGCGATGAGGTCATCGTGCCGTCGTTCACGTTCGCCGCGACCGGCAATTCGGTCGCGCTGACCGGTGCGACGCCGGTGTTCGTGGACATCGAGCCGGACACGTTCACACTGGATCCCGAGGCGGTCGCCGCGGCGATCACCCCAAAGACCAAGGGCATCCTGCCCGTGCACCTCTACGGGCATCCCGCCCGGATGCGCGAGCTGGAGGCGCTCGCCGCTGACCGCGGCGTGGCGCTGTATGAGGATGCCGCGCAGGCGCACGGTGCGTCGCTGGACGGGCGCCCGGTGGGCTCCTTCGGTGACTTCGCAATGTTCAGTCTGTATCCGACCAAGAACATGACCAGCGGCGAGGGCGGCATGGTCACCACGGCGACGGCGGAGATCGCGCGTCAGGTGAAGCTGCTGCGCAACCAGGGCATGGAACGGCAGTACGAGAACGAGGTGATCGGGTTCAACGCTCGCATGACCGACATCCACGCCGCGATCGGCCGTGTCCAGCTGGGCAAGGTCGATGCGTGGACCAAGATGCGTCAGCAGAACGCGGCGTTCCTGGACGCGAACCTGCGCGGCGTCGTGGTGCCGGTGGTCGCTGAGGGGGCCGTGCACGTGTACCACCAGTACACGATCCGCGTCACGGACGACCGTGACGGGTTCGTGAAGGCGCTCAAGGAGGAGCACCAGGTCGGCGCGGGGATCTATTATCCGATCCCCAACCATCGACTTCCGTCGCTGGAATCCTATGCTCCGGGTCTGGACCTGCCGGAGACCGAGCGTGCGGCGCGTGAGGTGGTGTCTCTGCCGGTTCACCCGTCCCTGTCTCGGGAGGACCTCGAGCGCATCGTCACAGCGGTGAGTGCAGTGACTGGGGCCGGCGCGTGATGGCCGAGGTGCTGCGGGCGGGTCTGCTCGGCGTCGGGATGATGGGACGCCACCATGCGCGCGTGCTGCGCGAACTCGACGGAGTCGACCTGGTGGCGATCGCCGATCCTGGCGGTGATCCGCACGGTGTGGCTGGAACTCTCGACGTTCTTCCGGACATCGATGCGCTGATCGCAACGGGCATCGATATCGCGGTGGTTGCCGTGCCCACCCGGTTCCACGAAGAGGCTGCGTTGAAGCTCGCGGCCGCCGGCGTGCACACCCTGGTCGAGAAGCCGATCGCGCACACTCTCGAGGCGGGGCAGCGTATGGTCGACGCGTTCGCGGCGGCTGGCCTGGTCGGTGCTGTCGGCCACATCGAGCGCTTCAATCCCGCATTGCAGGAGTTGCGTCGCCGAATCGAGGCCGGCGATCTGGGCGCGGTGTATCAGGTCGTCACCCGAAGGCAGGGGCCGTTCCCGTCGCGGATCGCGGATGTCGGGGTGGCGAAGGATCTCGCCTCGCACGACGTGGACCTGACCGCCTGGGTCGTGCAGTCCGATTACGACGTCATCTTCGCGCAGACCGCGTTCAAATCCGGGCGCGAGCACGAGGACATGATCACCATCACCGGGCGTACGGCATCCGGGGTGATCGTGAACAACATCGTGAACTGGCTCTCTCCGATGAAGGAGCGCGTCACCGTCGTCACGGGGGAGAAGGGCGCCTACGTGGCCGACACCTCAACCGGTGACCTCACGTTCTACGCCAACGGGACCATCCCTTTGGAATGGGAGTCTGTGTCGTCGTTCCGAGGCGTCTCTGAAGGCAACGTGACACGCTACGCGTTCGCGAAGCGCGAGCCCCTCAGGGTCGAGCACGAAGCCTTCCGCGACGCCGTCCTCGGCAAGACCACCGACGTCGTCACCATGGAACAGGGGCAGCGTACCCTCGCCGTCGTCGAAGCCGCGCTCCGCTCCGCCGCGACCGGTGATTCCAGCTCGCTGCGCCAGGACGCATGACCGACGAGAATTATCCGCGACGGCGCGGGAGCGCCCCGACAGATGGTCGGCGGCACCAGCATCGGTGTCGTTAGGCTGGATTCGCATCGCACCGCCGTTCGAAGCGGATTGCCACCAGATCGAAAGGCCGCCATTGTCACGTCCCAGAATCCTGTGCCTCTCGCTCTCTCCGATCGCGCAGGATGCGCGAGTGCTGCGGCAGATCTCCGTGCTCACCGAGTTCGGCGACGTGACGACGGTCGGCTACGGGCCGCGACCGGAAGGCGTTGCGGAGCACATCGTGGTGCCCTCCGATCTCGCGTCGCTCCCGCAGACGGCCCCCGGCGTGCTCAAACTGGCGTTCCGACGTCTGAAGTCGGCGGAGCTCGCCGCTCCGGGCATCGCCTTCGCCCTCCAGTCACTTCAGGGCACCGAGTGGGATGTCGTCGTCGCCAATGAGGCTCGTATCCTCGCACTGGCCCATGCCGTGGCAGGTGATGCGCCGGTCTGGGCGGACATGCACGAATGGGCGCCCGAGGAGCGGACCCACCTGCTCACCTGGCGGCTGCTGGTCGCGCCGCTGATGGATCACCTGTGCCGTGTGTACCTGCCGAAGTCCGCCGCGGTCACCACGGTGGGAGGCGAGATCGCGCGCCTTTACGGTGAGCGGTACGGCGTCGCGGCGGAGCTGATGCGCAATGCGCCGCCCTTCGCTGAGCTCTCGCCCACCCCGGTTCCCGACGGGGTGCTGCGCGCCGTGCACAGTGGCGCCGCCGTTCCCGGGAGAGACATCGAGAGCATGATCGACGCCGTGGGCGGTCTGGCAGACCGCTTCAGCCTCGACCTGTACCTCGTCGGCGGGAGCGGCGGAGCCCGCGTCTACGCGGACGAGCTCAGGAAACGTGCGGCGGAGTACCCGAACATCCGCTTCCGGGACCCGGTCCGACCGCATGAGCTTCCCCGAACGCTGAACGCGTACGACGTCGGCATCTTCTGGATTCCGCCGGTGCACACCAACGCCAGGCTCACCCTGCCGAACAAGCTCTTCGACTTCGTGCAGGCGCGCCTCGCCGTCGCCGTGGGGCCCTCGATTGAGATGGAGAGAATCGTCGAACAGTATGACCTCGGCGTCATCAGCGACGATTTCTCCATCGATTCGTACCGGCGCAGCCTGCTCTCGCTGACACCCGAGCGAGTGCGTCGGCACAAGCTCAACTCCGATGCAGCCGCGCGTGAGCTCAGTTTCGGAGTCGATGCGGATGTCGCACGCGGCATCTTGCGACGGCTTCTTCCGTCGGCGAGCTGAATCGCTCGGACAGCACCGGTGACATCAGCGGGCTGTGAGGCCCCGGGCACTCTGCAGCAGCACCACCACACTGCTGCGTCGCAGCAGCGCCCACGCGGCCAGCGCGACCACGGCGAGCACGCACTGCGTCCATAGTGGCAGCCGCAGAGAAGGCAGCATCCGCGAGGCGAGTACGAGCACCCCCACCGTGATCACGGTGGTGATCGCCTGACCCAGCCAGCGCTGGCGCTGCCGACGCCATGCAACCGCGTACGGGATGCCGGCGGTCAGGGCCGTGCCGATGAGGAAGCCGAGGGGAATCCCGATCTGCGGGGCGACGGGCACTAGGACGAACCAGGATCCGATGCCGACGATCGCGCCGGCGAGGGCAGATGATGCGGAGATGAGAATGCCGCGATTGTCGCCGGTGGTCAGAGAGCTCACAGCGGGCGAGGCGACAGCCGTGAGGACCATCGCCCCGGCGAGGAACGCCGTCAGCTCGTACGCCTCGTGGAAGGAGTCTCCCCAGAGAAGGCGGATGAGTGGTTCGCCGAGGAACACCAGCAGGATCAGCGCCGGGATCATGAGGGTCAGCATGTGGCGGGAGACGCCGTCGGTGGTGCGCGCCACAGCGCCCGCATCGCCGGCTCCGTGGCTGGCGGCGAGTATCGGGAACAGGACCAGCGTCGTCGCCCCTGCCAGCACGGTGATGGGCGCCGACAGCGTGATCGCGACCGAGTACTGGCCGGTGTAATGGTCACCGAGCGCGCTCTGCGCGACGAGGACGGACGCCTGCAGCAGTCCGGTATTGGCGAGCGTGCCCAGCATGGCGAGTACGGCGAAATGCAGGATGCGCCGCCTGTGCGCGCGAGCGGGCATCGGCCCGCGCATGGCAGGCCAGGTGGCCACCGCGTAGATCAGGTTCAGCACGGCTAGCGGGACCAGCACGACGATGCTGCGGGCACCCAGGAGCAGGATCGCCGCAACGGCGGCCGTACTCAGCACCGAGATGATTGTGCTCCAGGCCGCGGCGCGTTCGATCTGTTGCGCACCGAACTGGGCGCCTTCGATGAATGTCCGCGCGCTCACTCCCAGCACCATCAGCGATGTGACCGCGACCGTCAGCAGGTCATGGTCGGTCAGTGCGAGCGCTGAACCCGTGATGACCGTCAGCGCGCTCGCCGTGACGAGTGCGATCCTGCCCAGGTAGGCGGCGACAATGGCCGCATCGGCGGACGATCCGCTGCCGCGGGCCGTCGCGATGTACTTGCTCGCGGCCGATCCGGTGGATGTGGGACCCGCCACCGACGCCAGCGACGCGGTCGATATCGCGGCCTGAGTTTGGCCCAGAAGGATCGGTGAGCCCAACCGGCCGACGAGGACGTTCGTCAGAAACCCAGCGGCGGCCGGACCGATGCGCGTGATCAACGCGTAGAAGCCCGGACGAGCGATGCTCTGAGATGCGGGACGATCGAACTGAATACGGCTGAAGAGAGGCGCCATGGCGGGTCTCGCTCCTCTCAGTGGTCGTCGTCTGACAATCCTAGAGTGGTGGGGAGCGTCGCCGTGCCCGCGTAGGATCTGGTGCTGTGATGCGCGTAGCGACCGTGAAGGGCTCCCTGCTGATCCCTCCGACATATTTTGCGGTGCAGCATGCGCTGCTGCTCGAGGGACGCGTGCAGTCCCGCGTCTTCACGGGTGCCGCGCAGATCTCGCCGTCGGTCGATCTGGCGGGCATCCAGGTCGTGGACACCACCGCTGCGATCGCACCGATCGCAGGGTTGCCGGTGCGCCAGAGGGAGCGCATCTCGCTCCTGATGCCGCAGCGCACGGCACGATCCATCGCCGACTGGCATCCGGACATCGTCCACCAGCATGTCGCTTACTCCTCCCGCGCCGCGGTGCTCGCCGCCGGACGAACGCCGCTGGTGCTCACCGTGCACGGCGGTGACGCCTTCGCTCCACTGCGGACCGTCCAGGGGATGGGCCTCGTAGCCCGCGCCTCGCTGATGCGGATGAAACGGGACATCCGGGGCGCGTTCGCCGCGGCGGATCGAATTCTCGCGGTCAGCGCGTACCTCGCCGACATCGCCGTGCAGGCTGGAGCCCCCGCCGATCGCGTGCATGTGCATCGTCAGGGCGTCGACATCGAGACCTTCATCCCCCGCTCCCGGGAACCACGGTCTCGACCGCGGTTCCTGTTCGTCGGCGCGCTCAAGGAAACCAAGGGAGTGCGCGATCTGCTGCAGGCCGCCGATGGCATCGATGCGACCATCCGCTTCGTGGGGACAGGGCCTCTGGAAACCGAGCTGCGGGAGCGCGCGCGGGAGGATGGCAGGATCGTGGTTCTCGGGCAGCAGAGCATGGCCGGTGTCGTCGAGGAGATGCAGCAGGCGGATGCTCTGGTGCTTCCCACCCGCGTCAACGACGGTGCGCGGGAAGCGGCGGGACTCGTGCTCCTGGAGGCACAGGCAACCGGTACCCCGGTGATCGCGTACGACAGCGGCGGGACTTCGGAGATGGTCGAGGCAGATCGCAGCGGATTCCTGGTGCCCGAGGCCGACATCGTCGCGCTGGGGGAGCGGATGCGCCATTTCGTCGATCTGAGTGATTCCCGGCGCGAGACGATGCGTCAGCGCGCTCGGGAGTTCGTGATCGAACAGCGGTCGGCCCAGCAGGCCGCCGAGGATCTCCTGACCGTGTATCGGCGGATGCTCGGATGATCCGGGCGAGTTCCGCCTGCTCGTAGACTGGTCTCCATGCGTATCGCCGTCGTGGCCCTGGGTAAGATCGGGCTTCCCCTTGCTGTCCAGTTCGCTTCTTCCGGTCACGATGTGGTCGGTGTGGACGTGAATGAGAAGGCTGTTGATCTCATCAACAGCGCCGTGGAGCCGTTCCCGGGTGAGGCGGAGTTGCAGCAGCGGCTCGAGGAGCTGGTTGCGGCTGGGCGTCTGCGTGCGACGACGGACTATGCGGAGGCGATCCCGGGTGCGGAGGCGGTGGTGCTGGTCGCTCCGGTGTTCGTGAACGATGAGACGTGGGAACCGGACTTCAAGTACATGGACGCGGCGACCAAGTCGCTGGCGGAGCATCTGACGCCGGGAACTCTCGTGTCGTATGAGACGACTTTGCCGGTGGGCACGACTCGTGACCGGTGGAAGCCGATGCTGGAGTCGGGGTCGGGCCTTGTCGAGGGTGTGGACTTCCACGTCGTCTATTCTCCGGAGCGGGTGCTGACGGGACGCGTGTTCGCGGACCTGCGGAAGTATCCGAAGCTGATCGGTGCGCTCTCGGATGAGGGTAACCGTCGTGCGCGGGAGTTCTACGAGGCGGTGCTGCAGTTCGATGAGCGGCCCGATCTGCCGCGTCCGAACGGGGTGTGGGATCTGGGTTCGACCGAGGCGTCGGAGATGGCGAAGCTGGCCGAGACGACGTACCGTGATGTGAACATCGGTCTGGCGAACCAGTTCGGTCTGTTCGCCGCGTCGCATGGTATCGACGTGTACAAGGTGATCGAGGCGTGCAACTCGCAGCCGTACAGCCACATCCACCGTCCTGGCATCGCCGTGGGTGGGCACTGCATCCCGGTGTATCCGCGGCTGTACTTGTCGACGGATCCGGATGCGGACATCGTTCGGGTGGCGCGCCAGTTGAACGCGTCGATGCCGGAGCGGCTTGTCGCGCAGGCGGCAGGGATCCTCGGCGACCTGACCGGGCAGAGGGCTGTGGTCCTGGGTGCGGCATACCGCGGTGGCGTGAAGGAGACGGCGTTCTCCGGCGTGTTCCCGACGGTGACGGCGCTGAGAGAGCGCGGCGCGGAGGTCGTCGTGCACGACCCGCTGTACACGGATGAGGAGCTGCGCGCGCTGGGCTTCGAGCCGTACGCGATCGGTGGCCCGGCTGACCTGGCCGTCCTGCAGACCGACCATGCCGACTACCGGACTCTCACCCCGGCCGACCTCCCCGGAGTGAAGCTCCTCGTCGACGGACGCAACGTGTCCGACGCGTCCTTGTGGGCGGGCACCCCCCGCATCGTCGTGGGCACTGCCGCCTGAGAGCGCTGACGGCGAGTCGGAGTGGGCGGCTGAGTCTCTCAGCATCCCGCCGATACGATTGAGCCATGGATCTTCTCGTCGTCGGGTCGGGTTTCTTCGGCCTCACCATCGCTGAGCGCGCGGCAGCAGCCGGGCGCAAGGTGACCGTCATCGACCGTCGTTCGCACATCGGCGGCAATGCGTACAGCGAGGCGGAGCCCCAGACCGGGATCGAGGTGCACCGCTACGGTGCGCATCTGTTCCACACGTCGAACCCCACGGTGTGGGAGTACGTGAACCGCTTCACGACGTTCACCACCTACGTGCACCGGGTCTACACGCATCACAAGGACGTCGTGTATCCGATGCCGGTGAACCTCGGCACGATCAATCAGTTCTTTCAGGCGGCATACTCGCCGAGCGAGGCGCGCGCGCTCATCAAGGAGCAGGCGGGGGAGTTCGACGTCAAGACCGCGCAGAACTTCGAGGAGAAGGGGATCGCCCTGGTCGGACGTCCGCTCTTCGAGGCGTTCTTCCGCGATTACACCGCCAAGCAGTGGCAGACAGATCCGCACAAGCTCTCCGGCGACATCGTCAGCCGCCTTCCCGTGCGCTACACGTACGACAACCGCTACTTCAACGACACGTGGGAGGGTCTGCCGACCGAGGGCTACACCGCGTGGCTGGAGCGGATGGCCGATCACCCGAACATCGAGGTGAAGCTCGGCGTGGACTATTTCGATGAGTCGCAGCCGCTGAACAAGGGTGCCACCGTCGGGCAGCTTCCGATCGTGTACACCGGACCGGTGGACCGCTACTTCGACTATGCCGAGGGCGCGCTCAGCTGGCGCACACTCGACTTCGAGCAGGAAGTGCTCGACACCAGCGACTTCCAGGGCACCAGCGTCATGAACTATCCCGACCTGGACGTGCCGTTCACCCGCATCCATGAGTTCAAGCACTTCCACCCGGAGCGCAAGGAGATCTTCGCCCAGGACAAGACCGTCATCATGCGGGAGTTCTCGCGGTTCGCGAACCGGGATGACGAGCCGTACTACCCGGTGAACACCTCCGCCGACCGCGACGGTCTGCTGGCGTACCGCGAGTTGTCCAAGGGTGAGGAGGACGTGCACTTCGGCGGGCGTCTGGGCACCTACCAGTACCTCGACATGCACATGGCCATCGGCTCGGCGCTGTCGATGTGGCGCAACGACCTCTCCGGCGAGAGCGACTGACGTGGCGACGACGGTGGGCGCGCCGGGAACTCCCCGGCGCTACTTCCACTCGCTATGGCTGCTCTCTGCCCGCGATCTGAAGGTGCGCTACTCGACCAGCGCTCTCGGCTATCTCTGGTCGGTGCTGGATCCGCTCGTGATGAGTGCGATCTACTGGTTCGTCTTCACCCGAGTGTTCCACCGCGATGTAGGCGAGGACCCTTACATCGTCTTCCTCATCAGCGGCCTTCTGCCCTGGGTGTGGTTCAACTCCTCGGTCTCGGACTTCACGAAAGCCTTCAAGCGCGACTCCAGGCTGGTGCGCTCCACCGCGATTCCGCGGTCCATCTGGGTGACGCGCATCGTGCTGAGCAAAGGCGTCGAGTTCCTGTTCTCGCTGCCGGTGCTGGCCATCTTCGTGGCCATCAACATGCTGCTCGAGACCGACACTGACCAGCACGCGCATATCGGCTGGGGAATCCTCTGGCTGCCGGTGGCGGTTCTGCTGCAGACCGTCCTTCTGGTGGGACTCGGCTTGCTCGTCGCCCCACTGTGCGCGCTGTACGCCGATCTCGAGCGCACCACGGGACTCATCCTGCGCGCGCTGTTCTATGCCACGCCGATCATCTACAACGTCTCGAATCTGCCCGGCGTCTTCGAGACGCTCGGCGCCTTCAACCCGCTGGCGGGAATTTTCACGCTGTATCGGATGGCGTTCTTCCCCGATCAATGGCACACCTGGACGGTCGTCATCAGCGTCGTCATGAGCCTGCTCATCCTCGCTCTCGGCGTCTGGGTCTTCCGCAAACTCGAACGACCCGTCCTGAAGGAGCTGTGATGTCGACAGCGATCGAGGTGAAGGGGCTGGGCGTGCACTTCCGCCGCAACCGCCGCGGAAGCCGCACCTTCAAAGATCTCTTCGCCGGCGCATCCCGTCGGTCGCGTCCGGGGGAGTTCTGGGCCCTGCGCGACGTGAACTTCTCGGTCCAGCCCGGAGAGTCCATCGGCGTCGTCGGACGGAATGGCCAGGGAAAATCCACGCTGCTCCGGCTTGTCGCAAGAGTCCTGCTCGCCGACGAAGGCGAGGTCGAGGTGCACGGAGGTGTCGCACCGCTCATCGAGCTGACCGGCGGTTTCGTCGGAGACCTCACGGTGCGCGAGAACGTGAAGATGACGGCGGGCCTGCACGGCATGTCCAGGGCCGAGGTCGCCGCGCGCTACGACGACATCATCGCCTTCGCGGAGCTTGCCGGCTTCGAGGACACTCCCTACAAACATCTCTCCAACGGCATGAAGGTTCGGCTGGCGTTCTCCGTGGTCTCGCAGCTCGACGAGCCTATCCTGCTCGTAGACGAGGTTCTGGCGGTCGGCGACAAGGCCTTCCGCGACAAGTGCTACAAGCGGATCGATGAGCTTCTCGCAGACGGGCGCACGCTGTTCTTCGTCAGTCACAACGAACGGGACCTGCGTCGTTTCTGTACCCGTGGGCTGTACCTCGACAAGGGCGCCCTCGTGCTGGACGCGCCGATCAGCGAGGTCCTCGATCGGTACAACGCCGACTACAACACGCGCTGAGCTCAGCGACAGTCAGCTGTCGACATGCGTTAGCCGACGACCTTGTTCAACTCCGCGAGAGCGGCCTTGGCGGCGGCGAGCTCGCTGTTGGCCGAACCGCCGTTCTCGTACGCAGTCCGCAGGCTCTGCAGCGATCGCGAGTAGGCGGTGAGGCGCGAGCTCCACTGCGCGGCGATCGAGCGCGGTGCGATGTAGTCCGCCATGCGGCCGGCATCCTCCTGCAGGAAGCCCACATTCTGCGCTGCCTCCTGCGTGTCGGACTCGGCTGCGAATCGCAGCCCCGTCTGTGCGTCACCGAGCACGGGAGCCACCTTCTCCCGGAAGGTCGCGATGCTCGGATCCACCGGCTCCGGCGGAGACGGCGTCGTCGGCTCCGTTGTCGGAATGGAAGTGGGTGTCGGCATGGACGTCGCCGACGGCGTGGCCGATGGTGAGGGGCTGTCGGAGGCCGAGAGCGTCGGAGTGGGAGTCCCCAGCGCGCCGGGAAGGGAGGGACGGAGGAACAGCCAGAACAGCCCGGCAGCTATGGCCACGGCGACGACCACCAGGACGACGATCAGCCAGACGCGTCCGCGCTTGGGCTTCTCATCGGGAAATGCCCAGACGTACTCGGGCTGCGGCTCGCTCATCATGCCTCCAGCGCCGGCATCGGCTGCCAGCTGCGGTCGCGTCCGATCTTTCCGCCGTCGCGGAGACCGCGGAACAGGTTGCTGGTGCCACGCGCGGTGCGTTCGACGAAGATCAGCCGGATGAGCTCTTTGAAGAACGTCGCGGCGGTGCCCAGCCCGAACAGCACGGGGTTGTAGGCGTCGTGCACGCGGTAGTACTTCTTGATGAATGCCCGATTGCGCATGATGTAGTACCGGTAGGCGTTGCTGGACGCATTCATGTGCCGGATGCCCATGTCCCACTGCTTGATCTCACGTGTGCGCCGCAGCACGAACTCGTCGACGATCACGGCGGTGGTCAGCCGCGAAGCCAGCCAGCCGTACATCTGGTCATCCCAGTAGATGAAGAAACGTGGGTCGGGCAGACCGATCTGGCGGACGATCGAACGGTGGATGAACATGCCCTCGAAGCATCCGCTGTTCATCTCCTTGAACCCCGACCTGTCGAACTTCGACGGGGCGAACGGGATAGGGATGCCCATGCGGTCGGCGACGCGGTACTGCCAGTAGAACTCGCTGCCGTCATAGTCATAGCGACGGCCCTGGATGCTCTTGAACCGATGCGACCAGCGGCCCATCCGGCCGAGCCCGTCCGGGAGCACCTCGACGTCGTCGTCCATCATCCAGATCCACTCGGCGCCCAGGTCGTACGCCGTGCGCATCCCCTCGCTGAACCCGCCCGAGCCCCCGGTGTTCGTCTCGAGGCGCCGATACACGATCTCGGTGCCGAGATCCTCGCGGAACGATTCGACGACAGCCGTGGTGTCGTCGGAGGATGCATTGTCGATGATGACGACGCGCCCAGGCTTGGGATCCATGGACCGGATGCTGGTGAGCAGTCCGCTGAGAAGATGCGAGCGGTTGAAGGTGACGATCACGATCGCCGCGGAGGCGGGATCGAACTCGGCGGGGGTCATGCCTGCTCCTCGAAGGTCTTCTGCCAGGAGACGTCCGACACCAGGTCCGGAAGCGCCGCCCGATACTGACTCTGCAGCTTCGACCAGTTGCGCCGCAGTCGGCGGTGCAGCAGATACGAGTCACGAAGCATCCGGCGGTACTGCGTCCGGTCCCGCGTATAGACGTTCTTGCCCGACCCGTCGGCCGAGCTCACCAGCGCACTGTCGAAAGAGGGGATGCGCCACCATTGCGCGTCGTTCTTGCCGAACTCGACTTCCGGGCGCTCGACGTTCTCTGGAGCCGGGGAATGCAGCCAATGCGACAGCAGCGTACGAACAGTGAACAGTCGCAGGCGCAGCCCGGTCGGGCTGTCGATCTGGTGAGATTTCATCGGCGGGTAGACCTGCCGTCCGCGCCGCGAATGCAGCACCGTGCTCGGGTCACGGTGCACCACCGTCTCGGGGAAGTCCGCCGCGAGCGTGCGGGCCTCCGGCATCGCCGTGGCGAGGTTGCCCCTCATGTGGTCGGGGCCGGAGAGCACATCGCGCAGAGCCTTCGCTCGCAGCGCGACGGGATAGTACTGCATCATCATCAGATGCTTGAGATCCACCCGCAGGCTGTGCGTGAGCAGCCGGCCGCCCCGCGGTGCGTCCGAATGCAGAAGTCCAGCCACGATGCGGTTGCGGGCGTGGAAGTATGCCTGCCAGTCGATGGTGTCGTCCTTGTTCACCCAGGACACATGCCAGAGGGCGACACCGGGCAGTGACACGGTCGAGAACCCCGCCTCACCGGCGCGCAGGCAGAACTCCGCGTCGTCCCACTTGATGAACGCCGGCAGCGACAGCCCCACCTTTCGGATGACGTCGAGTGGGATCAGGCACATCCACCAGCCGTTGTAGTCGGCGTCCATGCGCATGTGCAGTAGGGGCGATTGGCGCAGGTTCGCTGCACCGAAATCATGCGGCATCTTCTCTTGGTAGAGATTGCGCCACATGAACGGAGCCTCGTCCACGACCTCCGCCCAGCCGTGCAGCTTGGGACGGTCGAGCAGGTCGAACATGTGCCCGCCGACCAGGACCGGAGTGGTGGCGTACTGGGCGAACACGATCGAGCGGCGCAGCGACTCCGGCTCCAGGCGCACGTCGTCGTCCAGCAGCTGCACGAAGTCGCTCTCCGGTCGCTGCAGCGTCTCGTGCATCGAGCGGGCGAATCCGCCCGAACCCCCGAGGTTCGGCTGCCGGATCACCTGCAGTGTCTCTCCGAGAGCCGCCGCGACCTCGTCGTAGCCGTCCTGCTCGGCGACGAGCTGGGTGCCCTGATCGACGAGGAAGATGCGGTCGACGAATTCGAGGGCGTCCGGCGAGTCGGCCAGCGCGCGCAGCGTGTCGACGCAGTAGCCGGGCTTGTTGTACGTGGTGATGCCGAGGGAGGCCTTGCCGGTGCGGGCGGGCGCCTGCTCGGTCGTCCACTCGGCTCGTTCCAGGACGGCGTGCTTCTCATCGGCGACGACGTCGAACCAGATCCAGCCGCCGTCGCTGTACTCCGTCAGCGCCAGGTCGAAGGACGTGGTCGCCTCGCCGCTGACCTCTCTGGTGTCGATCCGCTGCCGCACCCCGGCACCGTTGGAACGGTAGACCAGCACGGTGGCCGGTCCGCTCGTGTGCACGGTCAGGGTGACCTGACGGACTCCGGTCCAGTGCTGCCAGTACGAGGCGGGGAAAGCGTTGAAGTACGTGCCCAGCGAGACGCGCCGCCCGGATACGATGCGCGCGCGGTGGCGGCCCAGGATGTTGCCGAGGTGCGCCCGATTGGAGACGCGCACCGGCTCCTCGTCGATGACGGACCAGGTCTCGGGGTCGGCATACAGGGGGAGCAGATCTGGGTCCCGGTCGAGTGGGAAGACGACGTTCTGCAGCACGTGGGTCACGAGGTGAAAGCCTACCCGGGGTCAGCTTGGCATCACCGGAAAGGAATCGGCGTGCTGCTGCGGATAGCATGGCCACGATGAAGGTATTGATCACCGGCGGTGCCGGATATATCGGGTCCACAGTCGCCAGCGCATGCATCGACGCGGGGATTGAGGTCGTTCTGCTGGACGATCTGTCCACGGGGCGCGCCGACTTCGGAGCAGGGCGACTTCTGTACCTGGGTGATATCTCCGACGCCGAGCTGTTGAACCAGATCGCGGATGAGCATCCCGACATCGACCTCGTGATCCACTGCGCTGCGCGCATCGTCGTGCCCGAGTCGGTCGCTGAGCCGCTGAGTTACTACGACGTCAACGTCGGTCGGACGGTGGCGATGCTCCGGCATCTGGCGGTGCGCGGCATCCGATGCGTGCTGTTCAGCTCGTCGGCCGCCATCTACCGAGGAGACTCCGGGGCCGGCGTCGACGAATCTGCGCCTATCGCGCCGGGCAGCCCGTACGCGAACACCAAGTGGATCGTCGAACAGATCCTGCGCGACGCTGCGACGTCGGGCGAGATCCGTGCCATCGCGCTGAGGTACTTCAACCCCATCGGCGCCGATCCTCAGATGCGAACGGGACTTCAGAATCCGGCGCCCTCGCACGCACTCGGCAAGATCATGACCTCGCATGCCCACGGCATCCCTTTCACGATCACCGGGACCGACTGGGACACCCGCGACGGATCCGGGCTGCGCGACTACATCCATGTCTGGGATCTCGCCCGCGCCCACGTCGCCGCCGTGCAGCGCTTCGACGGCATCGTCAGTGATGATGAGGCGTACGTGGCGATGAACGTCGGTACGGGGAACGGAGTGACAGTGCGCGAGCTCGTCGCCGCCTTCGAGCGCGTGAGCGGGGAAGTGCTCCGCGTCGTCGAGGGCGCTCGTCGCCCTGGAGATCAAGCAGGGGCTTTCGCGCTCGTCGGCCGTGCTGAGGCGGCGCTGGCCTGGAAGGCCGAGTACTCCGTCGACGAGGGCGTGCGGGATGCTCTGACCTGGGCTGAGAAGCTCAAGACTCTGGACTGACCCGGGTCACTCCTGCGGCCCCAACGTCGGAATCGCTCCGGTGTGAGCGTCGTCGATGTTCTGGCGCCAGGACCTGGTCTGCCCGGCGCGCAGCGCGCACAGCACGAGCAGAACCCAGCCTGCGCCGGTGAGCGTGAAGCTCTCGAACATCGACTCCACGGCCAGCGTGACCAGCAGCAGGGGCGTCCAGGCGTAGACGACCGAGCGACGGACGCTCGCGACCAGCCAGGAGCGCACGATCGCCACCCCGCCGAGAAGCAGGAACAGCGCGAGGCCCAGCCAGCCCAGCTGCAGCAGCACGTCGAAGTACGCGTTCAGCGCCGACTGGTGGTGATCTGCGAGCTGGTAGTTGATGTAGGGGATCGGATACTGACCACCGGCCCAGGAACCGAACCAGCCGTACCCGGTCACCGACCGCTCGGCGACGTAGTCCAGGATCACGTTCCACAGATCGGCGCGTGTCGAGAAGTCCGAGCCGGCATCCAGAAGGCGGATGATGAGATGGCGCAGCGCGAACGCCACAGCCAGCGCGACGGCGACCAGGGTGCCGAGGATCCACTGCATGCTCACTCTGAGGTGAGCGGGTGTGTGGCGCACGATCGTGAGTGCGGTCGTGGCGACGCCGACGGCTGCGGCTAGGACGACGACGGTGGGGGATGCCGACAGCAGCGCCAGGAAGCCACCCAGCACGATCGAATACATCCCCAGGACACGATTGATCGACTGCGTGCGCCACTCGATGACGAAGGTGATCAGGCCGACGACCGTGACGAACCCCAGCATGTTGCGGGTACCGAAGATGCCCTGGATCGGGCCGCCGATCGCGAGATTGCCCTCGATGCCGAACGCCGTGAACGGCATGTCCAGCAGCACGCCCGACAGCACCTCCAATGCCAGGGAGATCGTCAGCAGCCAGCGCAGCGTGTCGCCCAGGGCGCGCACGGTCTGCAGGGTGTCCCGCACGTGCCCGATGGTGACCGCGACGATCGTGAAGCCGAACAGGGTCAGCCAGCCGCTCAGCGTGCCCGAGCGGCTGGTCGTCCACACCAGGCTGAACAGCGCGAGTACGAGGAAGCCGATCAGCGAGGTGGGCGCGAAGCGCAGCAGGGACAGCTCCTCACGGCGGGTCACCAGCACGGCCACGCCGATCGCCGCGAGGGCGGTGACGAGCGTGGCCAGCGTGACGGCCGAGGTCATCCGCTCGATGAGGAACGTGCCGAACACCGCGGCCAGTCCCGCGATCGTGTACGCGCGGGCGAACTCGGCCGAAGCCAGCAGCGAGACGACGTACCGCTGCGGGCTCATGGCACCTGCCGCGCCCTGGGACCGTGCGAGATGACAGGCGTGCGCTCGCTGACGCCCACGCCGATCAGGGGCACCGCCTTCATCTTGAACGACAGCAGGATCAGCAGCACCCAGCCCCAGAGCATGATCGGTGCGGACTCGGCCAGGCCCTCGAACAGCAGGGACACCGTCAGCATCAGCGGCAGCAGGGCGATCGGCGAGTACGGCCGCCGCGCATCCAGATCCCAGCGCGGACGGTCGACGGCGAAGAACCAGGCGCGCCACAGCAGCGCGAGCCAGGCGACCCCCATGACCACCACGCCCACGATGCCGAGCTGCAGGAAGACATCCAGCCACATGTCGTGCGCGTGGAAGACCGTCAGCCCGTGATTCATGATCCAGCCGTGGAACGCCGGATCCCAGGGGACCCAGGGCGAGGAGAAGCCGTTGCCGAACACCGGGCGGGTGATCGCACGCTCCCATACCGCCTGCCAGATCTCGAGCCGGCCGGTCAGGTCTGAGCTCTTGCCGAACAGCTCGAGCACCTGATCCCTCAGCAGCACGCCGGCGGCGACTCCCACGACGGCCACGGCGGCGAACACGCCGTACACGGTTCGACGAGCCCTCGGCGATGGTGCGGCTCGCATCACGAGCACCGTGGCCAGCACGACCAGCACGACGGCGATGCCGAGGTAGACCGTGGTCGAGGCCGCCTTCAGCAGCAGCACGAGCGCGAGCACCGCCCAGGCGATCAGCACACCGCGTCGACGCACGCGTGCGGCATACAGAATGCCGAACACGATCAGCGCGAACAGGCACATCATCGCCATGGAGTGCGCGTTGCCGACCACGCCCTGAATGCGTCCGTCGTTGAAGAGGTTGCCCCGCACCCAGTACAGGTGCGGGTCGATCCTGCCCGGCGGCACCTCGGCGAAGTTCGGCAGGATCGGATGCCGCAGCACCAGCGCGACCCACAGCTCGACGGCCAGCGAGAGGCCGAGGATGAGCTTCAGAGTCGTCGACAGCGCTCGGGCGATCTCCTGCCAGGTCAGCAGAGTCGAGACCATCAGCGCGGTGACGGTCACTGCCGCCATCAGCGTCCAGGTGAGCACTGTCGCGCTCGGCCAGCGCGACCACAGCACGGAGAGCGCGGCCAGCGCTCCGTATCCGAGCGCGGCCCAGGGCAGTCGCCGCCACGGGAATCGGGTCGGTCGCGCCCTGGCGACCGCCGGCACCCAGATGCCGAGCGCACCGAGGGTGAGTGCGGTCATGACGATCACGGCCCCGATCGGGCCCACCAGGTTGTACACCGCCGTGTGCGCGAACACGGCGAAGAGGCACAGGACGCTGTAGGTGCGCACCATCAGATGCCCGGTCGTCTCGCGGGCGGGGGCGGCGGGCGGCGCCGCCACGGGGTGTCTGGTGTACACGGCCATCGGGTTCAGGCTACCGCGCACTGCTGCCTGCATCGCTGAGCGGCACCACGACACTCGGCCCGCCGACGGGCGCCGCTAGCCTGGATGCATGCTTCTCACCATCACCAATGAGCCGCGCGACTACGCCTGGGGCTCGACGTCGCTGCTCGCCGCACTCGAAGGGCGTCGGCCCTCGGATGCTCCCGAGGCCGAGGTCTGGTTCGGAGATCATCCGGGAGACCCGGCCGACATCGTGGGCGGAGGAACGCTCGACGCTGTCACGGGGGGATCGCTGCCCTACCTGCTGAAGCTTCTCGCGGCGGCGGATCCGCTGTCGATCCAGGTGCACCCCACTCGGGAGCAGGCGCAGGAGGGCTTCGCGCGGGAAGCGCAGCTGGATGCCGCCGACCCCACCCGCAACTACCGGGACGCCAACCACAAGCCCGAGCTCATCGTCGCCCTCAGCGAGCGGTTCGAGGCGCTCAGCGGCCTGCGCCCCGTCTCGGACACGCTGCGGATGCTGGCATCCTTCGCCGACGCACCCGGCGTGGTCGAGCTGCGTGAGCGCCTCGCCGCGGGCACCGAGGCGGAGGCCCTGCGCGAAACCATCGGATGGCTGCTGTCGGGGAACGCTCAGGACGCCGTCGACGACGTGATCGGCGCGCTCGTCGGTGCCGAATCAGATGATCCCGCCGAATCAGTCGAAAGTGCCGAGGCGGACGGATTCGCGGAGACGCTGACGGCCATCCGCGCCATCGCCGAGCGCAACCCCGGCGATCCCGGCGTGGTGGTGGCCCTGCTGATGAACTTCCTGGTGCTGCATCCGGGTGAGGCCGTGTTCCTGCGCGCCGGCCTCCTGCACGCCTACGTGTCGGGGCTGGGCGTGGAGATCATGGCCGCCAGCGACAACGTGCTGCGCGGCGGACTCACCCCCAAGCACATCGACGTCGATGAGCTGCTGAAGATCGTGGACACCCGGCCGGGTCAGGTGCCCGTGCAGGCCGCGACGGGCGCGGTGACCGCCTACGACATCCCGGTCGCGGACTTCGCGCTGCGTCGCATCCAGCTCGACGGCGAGCGCTCGATCGCCGTCTCCGGGCCGAGCATGGCGCTCAGCACGGCAGGCGAGATCCGGGTCGGAACGCGAGCCGGCGACTCCGTCGCAGTGCCCGTCGGCTCCGCCGTCTTCGCGCCGATCGATGTGGAAGAACTGGTGCTCTCGGGCACCGGCGAGGTCTTCATCGCGGAGCCCGGCACCCGCGACACGCCGGAAAGCATCCAATGAACTTTAAATGCGGCATTGAGGGTTTACGATCTGCGACTTGACCGGAGCGAATGACACGGGTGTAATTAGGGAAAGAACGGCCCGTGGGGGGCACAAGCAGGGTTGGGAGATCGAGATGACGGGTTACCGCTCAGACGTTCCCGAGAATTGGTTCGTCGATCCGGTGAATCTCGGCGTACCGGGTGTACGCCGGGTGGACGCAGAAGATGATGGCGCACTCGCGTGGCAGGTCGATGCACTGTGTGCACAGACCGACCCGGAGGCGTTCTTCCCCGAGAAGGGCGGCTCGACGCGCGATGCCAAACGCATCTGCACGTCCTGTGATGTACGGGGTGAGTGCCTGGAATACGCGCTGAACAACGACGAGCGCTTCGGGATCTGGGGCGGGCTCAGCGAGCGCGAGCGACGCAAGCTCAAGCGCCGCGCGAGCTGACCGCGACGACAGCGAAGAATCGACCCGGCGGGGCACCGCATCCCTTCGGATGCCGTGCCCCGCCGGTTTCTCGTGGGCGCGCCGGTGTGGCGACCGGTCGGGGGCACACCCCTGCATAGGCTGACTGGTGCCATGCCAGCACGCGTTCACGCCCTCATCGTCGCGCGCTCCGGTGAAACCGGAAGCGCCCCGCTCAGTCGCACCCTCGAGGCGCTGAGAGCGCAGAGCCTTCCTCCGGCGGCAGTCACCGTCATCGTGCAGGGCGATGGCGATCGGGTGAGGCGGATGCCGGGCATCGGGCACCTGGTGGAAGGAATCATCGAGGCCCGCGCGGGGACGAGCTTCTCGGAGGCGATCGCCCTCGCTCAGCCCCGGGTGGCCGCGAACAGCTCCGTCTGGCTTCTGGCGGACGACACCGCCCCCGAACCGGACGCCCTGCAGCTGCTCGCCGGCGCGCTCGAGCGCTTTCCCTCGGCGG
>JBARWR010000153.1:0-4261 GCA_049646915.1 Microbacterium sp. | reverse complement strand
GCCCAGGCTCGCGTGCTCGGCAGCACGGCCCGGCTGACGCGGCGTGAGGTTTCCGGTGAGCAGCACGGCCACATGACGCGGCTGCGGCGGGATCGCCGCGTTCAGCGCGTCGAGCGTCTCGGCGCTCGGACGCTGCGCCAGCGGCGGGATGAAGTCGGTGCCGTACACGACGCCCTCCTCGGGCGTGAAGACGGAGCCGGTCTCGAAGATCGCGAGGTCCACCAGCCCGCGGGAGATGTTGCGGTGCGCGGTCTGCAGTAGGCCGGGCACCAGCGAGCGACGCAGGTACGGCGCCTGCCCGTCGAGAGCGTTCGCCAGACGGATGCTGGGCAGGTGCTCTCCCGTGGCGGAGCCGTGCAGATCGTTCTGCTCCTCGGTGGTGAACGGGAAGGCAGGGGTCTCTGTGAAGCCGGCCGCGGCCAGAGCATCCGCGACGCGCTTGCGTCCCTGCTGCAGGGCCGTGTAGCCGCGCCCGGACGGCGGCGTGGGCAGCACGGAGGGGATGCGGTCGAGCCCGTGGATGCGGGCGACCTCTTCCACGAGCGTCCACTTGTCGGTGAGGTCGGGCCGCCAGCTGGGCGGGACGACGTGCCAGCTCGCATCGGTGACAGAGGTGATCTCGGCACCGATCATCTCCAGCGCGCCCGTGATCTCGTCATCGGTGTAGTCGACACCCACGAGGCCCTGCATGAACCCGCGCGGCAAGTCGACGCCGGCGATGTCCACGTCGGAGAACAGCGCGCCGCCCTCGTCGGTGAGCGTGCCTCCGGCGAGTTCGACCATCAGGTCGGCGACACGGCGTGCGGCGACGAACGGGATGAGCGGGTCGACGCCGCGCTCGAAGCGCTTGGACGCTTCGCTGGGCAGCTTGTGCCGACGAGCGGAGCGGGCGATCGTGATGGGGTCGAAGGACGCCGCCTCGATGAGCACGTTGCGAGTGGTGTCACTCATCTCGGTGGTGCCGCCGCCCATGACGCCGGCCAGGCCGATGGGGCCCGACCCGTCGGTGATGAGCAGGTCCTCGGTGTGCAGTGCGCGCTCGTGGCCGTCGAGCGTGGTCATCCGCTCGCCCTCGGTCGCTCGGCGCACGACGATTCCGCCCTGCAGCTTGTCGAGGTCGTAGCCGTGGACCGGGTTGCCGAGCTCGAGCATCACGTAGTTGGTGATGTCGATGAGCACGCCCAGCGAGCGCATGCCCGCCAGGCTCAGGCGCGCGATCATCCACGGCGGGGTGGGTCGCGAGGGATCCACACCGCGCACGACACGGGCGACGAACTCCCGGGCGCCGACGTTGCCGCGGATCGGGCTGCGGTCGTCGACGCTGATCGAGAATCCGGACCCCGGCTGCAGCTCGGCGAAGTCGCGCAGACCCGGATCGCGGAAGGCCGCACCTGTGGCGTGCGAGTACTCCCGGGCGACACCCCGCAGCGAGAACGCGTAGCCGCGGTCGGGGGTGACGTTGATCTCGACGGCGACGTCGTCCAGGTGCAGCAGCCCGATGGCATCCGTGCCGACCTCGGGGTCCAGCCCCAGGGTGGACAGCACGATGATGCCGTCGTGCTCATCACCCAGACCCAGCTCACGGGCCGAGGCGATCATGCCGTCGGAAACGTGTCCGTAGGTCTTGCGGGCGGCGATCGGGAAGGGTCCGGGAAGCACCGCGCCGGGCAGGGTCACGACGACCTTGTCGCCCACGACGAAGTTGTGCGCACCGCAGACGATGCCGCGGGTGCCGCCGTTGGCCTCACCGACATCCACCTGGCACCAGTTGATGGTCTTGCCGTTCTTCTGTGGTTCGGGCGTGAGCTCGATGACCTGCCCGACGACGACGGGACCGGAGATCTCGAAGCGGTGGATCTCCTCCTCTTCGAAGCCGACCGACACGAACGACGCCAGGACGTCCTCCGGAGTCGCATCCGGTGCCACATCGACGTACTCGCGCAGCCAGGAAAGCGGAACGCGCATCACACCACCATCCCGAACTGCTCGCTGAAGCGCACATCGCCCTCGGCCATGTCGCGCATGTCCTTCACATCGCTGCGGAACATCAGCGTCCGCTCGATGCCCATCCCGAATGCGAAGCCGCTGTACTCCTCGGGGTCGATCCCCGCTGCACGCAGCACGTTCGGATTCACCATCCCGCAGCCGCCCCACTCGATCCAGCGCGCCCCGCCCTTGAAGGTCGGGTGCCACAGGTCGAGTTCGGCGGACGGCTCGGTGAACGGGAAGTAGTTGGTGCGCAGGCGCGTCTTCGCCTCGGGCCCGAACATCTGCCGCGCGAAGTGGTCGAGCGTGCCCTTGAGGTGCGCCATCGTAATGCCCTTGTCGATGACCAGTCCCTCGAACTGGCTGAACACCGGCAGGTGGGTGGCGTCGAACTCATCCGTGCGGTAGGTGCGTCCCGGGCAGAGGACGTAGATCGGCACCTCGCGGTCGAGCATCGAGCGCACCTGCACGGGGCTGGTGTGCGTGCGCATCACCAGGTGGCGCGAGGCCGGGTCGACGTAGAACGTGTCCTGCTCCTGTCGGGCGGGGTGATCCTCGTCGAAGTTCAGCGCGTCGAAGTTGAACCACTCGTGCTCGAGCTCGGGGCCCTCGGCGATCTCCCAGCCCATGCCGACGAAGACGTCGCAGACCTGCTCCTGAAGCAGCGTGAGCGGATGCCGTGCGCCGACGCGCGAGTGCGATGCGACGGCCGTGATGTCGACGCGCTCCGCCTCCAGGCGTGCGGCGATTTCGGCCTCGGCCAGTTCGGTCTCCTTGGCGGCGAGCGCCTGCGCGACCTTCCCTCTGCCCTGTCCGATGAGCTTGCCGAATGCGGCCTTGTGCTCGGGAGCGACCTGGCGCATCGAGGCGTTCAGTACGGCCAGCGGCGAGCCCTCGGCGACATGCGCGGCGCGGGTGGCCTTCAGCTCTGCGGTATCGGATGCCGCCGCGATCGCCACGAGCGCGGCGTCGACGGCGGACTCCACCGCCTCCGGTGTGATCTGGGGTGTTTCGGGAGAGTCTGACACGAGAGACGAGTCTACCGGCGCGGGAGAGAGGCCCCCACGCTCGTGGACGACCCGATCCGCGGCGTCAGACGATCAGGTCCGGCATCAGTGCCCCGTCGAGGTCGCCGGTAGGATCGGCGACGAGACCGACCCACAGGACGAGGTGCCAGAGAATGACCGACGATCAGATCCCCCCGACGGAGAGCATCGCGCTGGTATCCGCACCGGCTCCGTATGTTCTGGCCATCGACATCGGTTCGGGATCCACCCGCGGCTGTCTGTACGACGCCTACGCGCGTCCGATCAAGAAGCACCTCGTCAAGGCCGACCATGAGTTCACCGAGGCGGCCGACGGCACGGCCGAGGTCGACGCGGACCAGATCGTGGACGAAGTAGCAGAGGTCATCGACGGGGCGCTGGAGGGCGTCGATCCGGGGCTCGTGCGCGCCGTGGTGATGGACACGTTCGCCTCGTCGCTGGTGTGCGTGGATGCCGACGGCGATGCCCTCACCCCCTGCTTCACCTATGCCGACTCCCGGTCCTCCGACCACCTTGCGAAACTGCGCGAGCAGTTGGACGAGGCGGCCGTGCATCAGCGCATCGGTGCGCGTCTGCACACCAGCTACCACCCGCCGCGGATGCTGTGGCTGCAGGACGCGTTCCCCGACGAGTTCGCCCGCACTGCGAAGTTCCTCTCCCTCGGCGAGTACGTCTACGCGAAGCTCGCCGGCATCGAGGGGGCCGCGACCTCCACCATGGCATGGGCAGGCATCCTGAACCGGCACACCTGCGAGCTCGACGACGAGCTGCTCGCGGCCGTCGGCGTCGATCGCAGCCGCTTCGCGCCGATCGTCGATCCGGCTGACCCGATCACCGACGTCTCCGCCGATGTCGCCCGCCGCTGGCCTGCGCTGGAAGGCGCCGCCTGGTTCCCCGCCGTCCCCGACGGATATGCCTCGAACATCGGCGTCGGTGCGGACCAGCCCACGACGGCGGCGATGTCTGCCGCTACTTCCGGCGCGATCCGGGTGATCGTCGACGGTACCCCCGAGGTGCTTCCCACGGGACTGTGGGCATATCGTGTGTCCCGTTCGCAGTCGATCGTCGGCGGCGCCCTGAACGACGTCGGGCGCGTCACCCTGTGGCTGCAGAGCACGCTGGCGCCGCTGTCGTATGACGAGATCGACGAGCTGCTGCGCGCACAGCCGGCGGAGGGCACGCCGCTCGTGCTGCCGTTCCTCACCGGTGAGCGCGCCACGGGCTGGGCG
>JBARWR010000152.1:0-4279 GCA_049646915.1 Microbacterium sp. | reverse complement strand
GCCCTGCAGCGCGCGCCGCAGATCGGCCTGTGCCTCCGCACCCGCCTCCGCCCTCCCGGTGAGGCCGCGCATGGCCGCGGAGTATCGCTCCGATCGGTCTCGATTGCGCAGCAGGGTCTCGGTCCACCCCGCGAGCTGTCCTGGCAGTGCCAGCAGGCGCAGGGTGTGCCCCGACGGAGCCGTGTCGAAGATGACGGCGTCATAGTCCCGCCGGCCGGCCTCAGCGAGATCTGCGATGCGTTCGAGCACCGCCGACTCGTGGCTGCCCGGAGCGTTGCGTGCCCGCTCCAGATGGGCCCGTGCCGCCGCATGCTGGCGCTCCGGCAGCATCGTCAGCATGGTCTTCTGCACCGCGGCGAGGTGACGTTCGATGGTCGCGTGGGGATCGATCTCGACCCCATCGAGCACACCCGCGTCGAACTCGGCGAGCCGCGTCGGCGCATCGCCGACGTCTGCGCGCCAGAGATGACCGAGGTTGTGGGCCGGATCGGTCGAGACGACCAGCACCTTCTCTCCACTGCGTGCACGGGCGAGCGCGAGCGCGGAGGCGAGGGAGGTCTTGCCCACTCCGCCCTTACCTCCGACGAACAGCATCGGGCGGCGAAGCGCGGTCAGCAGCATGTCACGTGATCCAGCGGGGAGCGGGGCATGCCCATGCGGCGATGCCAGTCGTGGAAATCGGCGGTGAGCAGCGGCATCAGCTCCACACTGTAGTAAGCGGCGGGGTCGGGGACGCCGAGCGCCTCGCCGAGGACGACGAGAGTGAACAGGTCGTCCTCGTCGCGCTGCTCGCGGGCCAGCATCTGCCGATACGGCCCGGCGTAGTACTCGGCGAGACCTCGACTCACGGCGATCCAACGCGCTTTCAGACGCTGGATCGCCGCGTGGTCGAGCATCTCGTCAGACCTCTTCGCGCACCGCCTGGAGCCGGGCGTCCTCGTCCTCGCCCTCCGGCGGCTCCGTCGCAGCCTTGCGCATCGCGATGACAGCCTCGACGGCCACCCAGATGCTGGAGACGATGATGATGACATCCAGAGCGAACAGCAGCCAGTCGGCCTTGGCCGGGTCGGCGAAGGACAGGAGCTGTTCGATGGCCGCCCAGAACGACAGGACGAAGACGATGACCAGCGGGATCATCGCGGGCAGCGGGTTGCGGCGCTTCCGGATCAGCATCACCGCGATGATCGACAGGGTGAGCGAGGCCATCAGCTGGTTGGTCGTGCCGAACAGCGGCCAGATGCGCAAGCCCCCATCACCGCCGAGTCCCTGCGAGAAGGTGAGCCCGAGTCCGACCACGACGACGACGATCGTCGCGGGGAACTTCGTGATCTTCAGCTTCATGGAATCGCCGATCTCCTGCACGACGAAGCGCAGCAGACGCATGCCGGTGTCCATGGTGGTCGCGGCGAAGAGCACCGCCATGGTCGCCAGGACGGTGGCGCTGAGAGATGCGGGAAGGCCGATGCCGGCCTGCATGAGCGCCCCGCCGCCCTGGACGAAGGCGTTGACCCCGCCGGCTCCGAACGCGCTGTAGACCTCGTCCCATTCGGCGACGGTGCGGAATCCGGCGATGACCGCGAGGATCGTTCCCAGCGACAGCAGGCCCTCGCCGACCGCACCGAAGTAGCCGACGAAGCGGGCATCCGTCTCCTTGTCGAGCTGCTTCGAGCTCGTTCCCGACGACACCATGCCGTGGAAGCCCGAGATAGCGCCGCATGCGATCGTCACGAACAGCAGCGGGACCATGTTGGGCGTGCCCTCCGGCACGGCCATGTTGATCGCCGGTGCGACGATCTCGGGCGCTGCGCCCGAGAAGAGCGTCGCCGTCAGCACCGCGCCGAACAGCAGGATCAGGCCGACGAACAGCTGCACGCCGTTGATGTAGTCGCGCGGCTGCAGCAGCACCCAGACCGGCAGCAGCGAGGCGATGGCGCCGTAGATGAACAGGGCGAGGATCCAGAAGGTCGCCGGTCCCATGCCCAGGAAGTCATCCGGCAGCACCACGGGCACCTGGTCGCCCAGCACGATCAGCGAGTAGAGCGCGACGACGCCGACGACGGTGACGGGCAGCAGGGGCCAGCGCAGGCGGTACACGGCGACGCCGACGAGCAGCGCCACGATGATGGCACCCCAGGTCGGGATGACGGCACTGGGTGTGCTGATCAGCAGGTTCTTGATGACGACAGCGAAGGCCGCGATCACCATCAGCAGCAGCAGGAAGATGACGACGAGGAACAGGCTCGCCCCGCGCTTGCCGATGTACCGAGCGGAAAGAGCGCCGATGGAGCGACCCTTGTTGCGGGTGGACGCCCACAGCGCGCCGAGATCATGCATCCCCGCGAAGAAGACCGTGCCCAGCGTCACCCAGAGGAACGCCGGGACCCAGCCCCAGATCACGGCGATGGCCGGGCCCACGATGGGTGCCGCGCCTGCGACCGATGTGAAGTGGTGTCCCCACAGGATGAACTTGTTCGTCGGGACGTAGTCGATCCCGTCGTTGAGCTCATGTGCCGGGGTCTTGAACGACGCGTCGAGTCGGTAGACCCGTTTGGCGAGGAATCGAGAATAGAAGATGTATCCCAGGGCGAAGATCGCAAGCCCGATCAACATCAGCAACACGGGAGTCATGTCGGCTTCCTTTCGGCAGCGACTTCGTCGTCGCTGTTCCGATCCACCCTAGCGAACCTGATTATTCGATGTGAATCCCGTGTCTGCGAGTCGCATGGCTGCGAAGGGCCCGCTTCCCGTCGTGGACACAGCGGTGCTCGCCTAGAGTCGATCGCATGGCTCGATCTGACCTCCGCTCGCCCCTGGTCTCGGCTCCGGACCTGCCCGAGCACCTGGACGCTGCGCGCCCGCAGCGCAGCGCCGACCTCGTCGCCTCCCGTATCGAGCTCGACGGCGATGCGGATCTCGCGCACTCCTCACTGGAGCAGTGCGTGCTCACCGGCACGGCCGACACCCTCGACCTGCGCGGGGCGACCCTGATGGATGTCGAGCTGCGAGAGCTGCGGATCGCGGACCTGCCGGCACGCTCCGCGAATCTGCGCCGGGTGCGGATCTCGGGCGGTCGGATCGGGACCCTGGATCTCAGCGACGCCCGCATCGGCGAGCTGGAGCTGCACGGCGTGCGCATCGATTACCTGACCCTCGCGACAGCGAAGGCCGTCGACGTGCGGATCGACTCCTGCCAGATCACCGCCCTCGACCTGCCCGGAGCAACCCTGACCCGGGTCGCCTTCACCGACAGCAGGTCCGACGAGGTCGACACCCGTGGTCTACGCGCCGAGCACGTCGATCTGCGCGGGCTCGACGCACTGTCCTTCCTCGATGTCGCCTCCCTGCGCGGCACGACCCTGACATACCACCAGGCCGATCTGCTCGCCCCGGCGTTCGCCGCGGCCGCAGGGATCGCCTTGCGCGACTGAGCCGGGCGCACTGTTTTTAACGTACAATAATACGTACGCGAGGAGAGGACGAATCATGCGAACCATGAGCTACAGCGACTCCCGAGCCCGGTATGCCGAGGTCCTGGACAGTGTCGTCGACGACCGGGAGGAGATCGTCATCACGCGCGCGGGTCGCGAACCCGCCGTGATCGTCTCTTTGGATGACTACGAATCACTCAAAGAGACGGCGTATCTTCTACGCAGCCCGGCGAACGCCCGCAGACTCCTCACGTCGATCGAGACGCTCGAGTCCGGCGGAGGCTCCGCACGCGATCTCGTGGAATGAAGATCGTCTTCAGTCCCGAAGCCTGGGACGACTATCTGTGGTGGCAGGCGCAGGATCGAAAACTGCTCAAGCGCATCAACCAGCTGATCCTGGACATCGTCCGCAACGGCAACGAAGGGATCGGCAAGCCCGAGCCACTCAAACACGGGTTCTCTGGCTACTGGTCTCGACGGATCAACGCCGAACACCGACTCGTCTACCGGCTCGTCGATGACGAGGTGCGCATCGCAGCCTGCCGCTATCACTATTGATCGGCGCCCGCGGCCGCGAGCAGTTCCCGCGTGAACGGATGCCGGGGAGCGGCAAACACGTCGGGTGCCGGGCCCTGCTCGACGATCGCCCCGTTCTGCATAACCAGCACGTCGTCGCACACCGCGGCGATCACCGCCAGGTCGTGTGAGACGAACACCATAGTCAGTTGCCGCTCTCGCTGCAGCCGGTCCAGCAGTGAGAGCACCTGGCCGCGCACGGTCGGATCGAGCGCGGATACCGGCTCGTCGAGTACCAGCATGGTCGGGTCTGCGGCGAGCGCGCGGGCGATGGC
>JBARWR010000151.1:0-2729 GCA_049646915.1 Microbacterium sp. | reverse complement strand
GAGCAGGTCGCCGCGCTCCATGCCTGGCCCACGCGGCCGCGCACCGACCAGCAGGGCGAGGTTCGCGCCGTCGAAGCCGGTCGCGGGGTCGTCGGTCACCTCGACGTGCTCGAGCAGGTCGAACGCGCCGTCCTGCAGCTCGAGCGCGGCTCCCTCGGCGGCGCCGAGACCCTGCGGGATCTCCAGCAGCCGGAGCCGGATGTGCTCATCCGGCCCGAGCAGGTCGCCCGCCGCGATGCGGAACAGCAGCGCGTAGCCGATCTGTCCGCCGGCTCCCGTGATCGTGATCGTCGTCGCCATCTCCTGAGCCTACGTCCGTGCACACCGACGGTGGGCAGGGTACCTTTTCTGCATGACCTTCAATCCCGACGCCGACATCTCGGGCAACACCACCCGTCGCCGAGGACGCGGCGCCGTGATCGCCGGCGGCGGGGTGGGCGTGGTCGCCATTCTCGCGCTCATCATCGGGCCGATGCTCGGGGTCGACCTCACGGGGCTCGTCGGAGGGGTGCCGGGCGGTGGCGACCAGCCGGTCGCGACCGGTGAGAACACGCTCGCGGACTGCAGGACCGGTACGGATGCCAACACGCGGGACGACTGCCGGATGGCGGGGGCCGAGGTCCTGCTCAACGACTACTGGGCCGACCACGTCGACGGCTACGTGAAGCCGAAGATGACCGTCGTCGACGGGCAGACTTCGACGCAGTGCGGCACGGCCTCCAACGCCGTCGGTCCGTTCTACTGCCCGCCCGAGCAGGGCGTGTACATCGACCCGACGTTCTTCCAGCTGATGCAGCAGCAGTTCGGCGCCTCTGCCGGCGAGCTCGCGCAGCTGTACATCGTCGGGCACGAGTGGGGACACCACATCCAGAACCTCACCGGCGTGATGGACAGGTACCCGAACAACGGCACCGGGCCCGAGAGCAACGGCGTGCGCACCGAGCTTCAGGCGGACTGCTACGCGGGTGCGTGGCTGGGCGCTGCCACCGAGCTCACCGATGACAACGGCGTGCGGTACCTCGAGCCGTACACGGATGCGCAGCTGGCGGATGCCGTGAACGCCGCCTACACGGTCGGCGACGATCACATCCAGGAGCAGTCCGGTTTCGTCAACCCCGAGAGCTTCACGCACGGCACCAGCACGCAGCGGCAGGGCTGGTTCGCGAACGGCTACACGAACGGGCTCGGCGTCTGCGACACCTTCGCACCGGGAGTGAAGCTGTAGCACGGGCGGTTCGCCCACTTGGTATACCGGTTTCGGGATACGGTGAAGGTGCCCGATCCACGGGTTTACTCGGGGGAGTGGAACATGGAACTGGACGGACTGTATCCGCCGATCGAACCGTACGAGAGCGGTGACCTGCTCGTCGGCGACGGCAATCGCATCCACTGGGAGCAGAGCGGCAATCCCGACGGCAAGCCTGTCGTCTTCCTGCACGGCGGCCCAGGAGGGGGAACATCGCCCTGGCAGCGGCGCTTCTTCGATCCGGAGGTCTACCGGATCGTGCTGTTCGACCAGCGCGGATGCGGCCGCAGCACGCCGCACGCCAGCGACCCGAACGCCGACCTGCGCTTCAACACCACCTGGCATCTGGTCGCCGACATCGAGCTGCTGCGCAAGAACCTCGGCATCCGCACCTGGCAGGTCTTCGGTGGCTCGTGGGGCAGCACTCTTGCCCTGGCGTACGCGCAGGCGCATCCGGCATCCGTCAGCGAGCTGGTGCTGCGCGGCATCTTCACGTTGCGACGCCACGAACTGGAGTGGTTCTACGAGGGCGGTGCCGCGGCGCTCTTCCCCGATCTCTGGTCGGAGTACGAGGCCGTGATCCCGCCGCTGGAGCGCGGGCGGATGATCGAGGCGTACCACCGGCGGCTCTTCGACCCGGATCCCACCGTGCACGTGCCGGCTGCGGTCGCGTGGACGAAGTGGGAGGCGTCGACCGTGACGCTGCGCCCGGATGCCGAGCACGTCGCAGAGGCGACGGACGCCACTCACGCGACGGCGTTCGCGCGCATCGAGAACCACTACTTCGTCAACGGAGGCTGGCTCGACGACGGACAGCTGATCGCCAATGCCGGCATCATCCGCCACATTCCGACCGTGATCGTGCAAGGACGCTATGACGTGTGCACGCCGGTCATGACCGCGTGGGATCTGCACATGGCCTGGCCGGAGGCAGAGCTGGTGATCGTCGACGACGCCGGGCACTCGGCATCCGAGCCGGGCATCGCCCGCGCGCTGCGCGCCGCGACCGATCGCTTCGCCACCCCCTGAAGACCGTCTGTGGGGCGCAAACGTCGGCTTCAGCGGTCCTGAAGCATGCACTTGCGCCCCACAGGCGGTCCCGTCAGAGCGGGCGGGTCAGGCGCGGAGCGCCTGGAGGAGAGTGCGGATGAGGCCCGGGATGCCGCCGTGGGCGCGGAAGCGCGTGAGGCCCTCGCTGACTTTCGCACCCGTGCGCGCGGAGACGAACCACGGCGGTGTGGGCAGGATCGTGAACCGGCCGCCGCCGTTGAGCACGGGCAGAGACCGCGGGAACGGGCGGAACGGCCCGCGCACCACCGAGCGCTCCACGCCGTCCAGCAGCAGCGCGTTGTGCACGACGCCGATGCCGCTGCCCACATCGTCGATCGTGCTGCCGGGGAAGGCGCCCCAGGTCAGCGTCGGCGTGATGAACCCGAACGCGGTCCAGGCGTTGATCGCTATCGACCCGTAGCGCAGCGCTGCG
>JBARWR010000150.1:0-2141 GCA_049646915.1 Microbacterium sp. | reverse complement strand
TCGCAGCACGTCGCCGATGGCCATGCCCGTGGCTCCGGCCACGCGCTGGCGCACCGACACGCCGGGGGTGAACGGCAGCAGCTGGGGGAGGGAGCGGATCAGATGCGGCGCGATGGTGGTCATCAGCAGATGGCGCTCCTGCGCGCTCTCGCGCGCGGTCTCGATATCGCCGGTCGCGAGATACCGCAGACCGCCGTGCACGAGCTTGGAGCTGAACCGGCTGGTGCCGAAGGCGAGGTCCTCCGCTTCGATGAGGGCGACGCTCAGGCCGCGGGTCGCCGCATCCAGCGCCACGCCGACCCCGGTGATGCCGCCACCGACCACCAGGACGTCGACCGTGTCGGAGGCGCTCTGCGCCAGCTCGTCCCTGCGCCGGACGACATCGAGGTCCGGGGACAGGCGCATCACGGTCGCAGAACCCCGTGCAGGGCCGCTCGCAGTTCGCGATCCCATGACGCGTCATCGATGAGTTCAGAGACCGTGCCGTGCGACAGGATCGCCGACTGCGCCAGCAGCATGAGCATCACGGCGATGTGCCGGGGGTCTCCGGCGCGCACGGTGCCTCCCGGCTGCGCGGCGGCGATCGACTCCGCCATGCGCTGCAGGATCGCCCGCTGGCTCGCCCCGAACCTGTGCAGCATGTACCGCGTGAACACCTCGGGTTCGCGCTCCAGCAGCGCCGCGTACACGGGGTCGGCCAGAAATGCGGCGGAGAACCGCAGCACGTCCGTCACGATCTGAGTCCGACTCCGCGACACTCCGATGTCCTCGAGGAGTGTCAGCATCCTGTGCAGCAGGGCGGCGCGGACGACCTCGTCGGCACCCACCCAGCTGCGATAGACGGTGGGCCTGCTCACGCCGGCCTCCCGGGCGAGCTCGGCGATGGTCAGGCCGCCGATGCCGCGCTGCGCGATGATCCGCTCGGCGGTGCTGAGGATGCGCAGCTGGGTGGCGTCCCACGTTCCGATAGCCGGTTGACGTTCTTCCATGATCTGTCACACTGTAACGCATGGATGTCCCGCACGACAGAGCAGTCGAGCCGCCGGAGATGCGGTGGGACGGCTGGGGTGACCCCGATCGCGCCACGGAGCTGCCGCGTGCTGTCCGTGCCCTGCTGCCGCTGCTGCTCGGGCGTCTGCATCGGCCCGTCTCCGCGCCGGACATCGACGAGGTGACGGTGGATGCGTCCCGGCTGACGGCGGACGATCTCACGGTGCTGAGCGCGATCGTGGGAGAGTCGAACACCCTGCTCGACCCGCAGCTGCGCCTCCGCCGTGCCGCGGGCAGATCGACTCCCGATCTGCTGCGCCGCCGCGAACCGCACCAGCGGGTACCGGATGCCGTGGTGCGTCCTGCCGGCCACGGCGAGGTCTCTGAACTGCTGGGCGCAGCCGCGCAGCGAGGCATCGCCGTCGTCCCCTTCGGCGGAGGGACCAGCGTCGTCGGTGGCGTGGATCCGGATGCCGGCTTGCATCGCGCGGTGATCGCACTCGACCTCGTGCGCCTGAGCGGGCTGGTGACGCTGGACGAGGTCAGCGGCGAGGCCGTGCTGCTCGGCGGCACGCGGGCCCCCGAGGCTGAGCGGCTGCTCGCCGCGCGCGGATTCGAACTGGGACATTACCCGCAGAGCTTCCGCTACGCGAGCATCGGCGGTTTCGCCGCGACCCGCTCCTCAGGGCAGAACTCCGCCGGGTACGGGCGCTTCGAGACCATGGTCACCGGCATCCGGATGGCCACCCCGACCGGCGACCTCGATCTGGGCCGTGCACCGGGATCGGCCGCGGGACCCGACCTCACTCGACTGATGCTCGGCTCGGAGGGCGTCTTCGGCGTGATCACGGAGGTGCGGGTGCGCGTGCACCGCATTCCCGTCGAGCGCATCGTCGAGTCGTGGACGTTCCCCGACTTCGAGAGCGGAGCCGCCGCACTGCGCGAGGTCGTGCAGCGCGCAGGCGCAGCGACCGTCATCCGCCTCTCCGACGAGGCGGAGACCGGCGTGAGCCTGGCGCAGATCGGGAGGATCGGCAAGGTGCTCGCCCAGGGCGCCAGCGCCGTGACCGTGTTCGAGGGCGAAGACGCCGAGCACCGGCGCGACCGTACCGCCGCACTGATCACCGCCGCCGGCGGGACCAGCTCCGGAC
>JBARWR010000149.1:0-3571 GCA_049646915.1 Microbacterium sp. | reverse complement strand
CATCCTGACGCGCTGACGGCTAGCGCTTGGTGGCCTTCGCGGCCTTCTCGATCGCCTTGAGCTGCTTCTTCGCGTGCTTGTCCTGCTTGGCGGCCAGCGGTGAGTCCACCGCCACCTTCAGGCCGCGCTCGTCGCGACGCATGTCGATGGCGGCGCCGATCGCCAGGGTCAGGGTGATGCCCCAGCTGACCCAGGCGAGCACCGCGCGCCAGGTGATCGGGGCCTCGCGGGTGCCGCGCAGCAGCGACATTCCGGCTGTGATCGCGCCGATGAGTCCAGTGCCGAAGAGATACCGCATGCCCCCACGCTATCCGAGTCACCAGGATGCACGGGTAGGCTTGACAGCAGTTCCACCTGTGTATCTACCGGCCGTCGGCTCTCCGGCGGAAAGCGGCGGCACCCGACCCGGCGTCACGCGGAACCGCTGCGGCGCCCGAGAGCCATGACGCACAACTCCTCTTCTCCGCCGAGCCTGATCCGCCTGGCCGGCCTGCCTTACTTCCTCATCGCGTTCGTCGCGCGCCTTCCCTTCGCCATGATGGTCGTCGGCGTCCTCACGGTCGTCGTCACCGCCCGCGGCTCGCTGGGACTGGGCGGAATCACCTCCGCTGCGGTCGGACTCGGCACGGCCTTGATCGGCCCGTTCCTGGGCGCTGCCGCCGACCGCTACGGGCAGCGTCCGGTGCTGATCGCCTCCGCTGTGCTGAACTCGGTCATGCTCGCGGCATTCGCGGTGGTCGTCTACAGCTCGCTGGATCAGGTGTTCGTGCTGCTGTCCGCGTTCGCGATCGGCGCGACGGCTCCTCAGGTGTCGCCGATGTCGCGGTCGCGGCTGGTGACGATCATCGACGACCGGATGCCGCAGGCCCTGCGTGCGCGAACGACCTCGGCCACCATGTCCTACGAGTCCGCGGCCGACGAGACCGTGTTCGTCTTCGGGCCGTTCATCGTGGGCGCGCTGGCATCGCTGATCACGCCGTGGGCGCCGATCGCCCTGGCATCCGCCCTCACCCTGATCTTCGTCGGCGCTTTCGCCCTGCATCCGACGGCCCGCCATGTCTCGGCGGCCCGCGGTGCGGACGGCTCTGCCCCGTCACCGGCCTCGGAACTGTTCCGGCCGGTGCTGCTGGTGGTCGTCATCGGCATCTTCGGCGTCGGCCTGTTCTTCGGCTCCATGCTGACCTCGCTGACCTCTTTCATGGCCGACCGCGGCGCCGCCGAGCAGGCGGGGCTGCTGTACGGAGTGATGGGCATCGGCTCGGCGATCCTCGCTCTCGGCGTGGCCTGGCTGCCGCCCCGATTCACTCTGCACGCTCGCTGGCTCAGCTTCGGCGCCGTGCTGCTGGGCGGCTCGCTGCTCGTCGCCGCGGCGTCCGATGTGGTCACGATGACGATCGCGCTGGCACTGCTGGGCATCGGCATCGGACCGACACTGGTCACGCTGTACAGCCTGGGTGCCGCCCGCAGTCCGCTGGGTCGCTCCGCCACGGTCATGACGATGCTCGGCTCGGGGGTCGTCGTCGGACAGGCCGCCGCCGCGGCTGTCACGGGCGCACTGGCCGAGACAGCCGGTACCGGGCCGGCCCTGATCATGCCGCTCGTCTCCGCGGGGATCGTCGTGGCAGCAGGTATCGCAAACCGGCTGATGTCACCACCCCTGCGCTGACATCGCCCGCGCTCGGTAGCCTGGGGGTACCGAGCAGAGGAGTCCCATGGTCGCCGCAGAGTTCGTCGTCGTCGCCAACCGCCTTCCCGTCGACAGGATCGTGACAGCAGACGGAGAGGAGATCTGGCGCACCTCGCCCGGTGGGCTCGTCGCGGCGCTGGAGCCGATGATGCGCAGCGTCGATGGCGCCTGGGTCGGCTGGGCGGGCATGCCCGACGTCGAGCTCGCACCATTCGACGCCGACGGCATCCGCCTGATCCCGGTCCCGCTCAGCGAGGAGGACATCGAGGAGTACTACGAGGGCTTCTCCAACGACACGATCTGGCCGCTGTACCACGACGTCATCGCCCCGCCGCAGTATCACCGCGAGTGGTGGGAGGCGTACGTCTCGGTCAACCTGCGCTTCGCCGAGGCGGCCGCCGCAGCCGTCGCGAGGAACGGGACCGTCTGGGTGCACGACTACCAGCTGCAGCTCGTGCCGGAGATGGTGCGCAACCTGCGCCCCGACATCACGATCGGCTACTTCCATCACATTCCGTTCCCCTCGCACGGGCTCTACGCCCAGCTGCCCTGGCGCGATCAGGTGCTGCGCGGACTGCTGGGCGCCGACGTCATCGGCTTCCAGCGCGCGCAGGATGCCGCGAGCTTCCTCGCCGCGACCAAGCGGCGACTGGGATTCGAGACCAAGGCGACCACGGTCACGATGCCGGACGGCCGCGTCAGCCAGGTGCGGGCGTTCCCGATCTCCATCGACACGACTCCGTATCGTGAGCTGGCGCAGCGCCCCGACATCCGTGCCCGCGCCGTGGAGATCCGCGAGGGTCTCGGCAACCCCAAGCACATCCTGCTCGGGGTGGACCGGCTGGACTACACCAAGGGGATCGGGCACCGCATCAAGGCGTACGGCGAGCTGCTCGACCAGGGGCGGATCACCGTCGAGGACGTGGCCTTCATCCAGGTCGCGAGCCCCAGCCGCGAGCGGGTGAACGCCTACATGCTGCTGCGGGACGAGGTGGAGCTCGCCATCGGCCGCATCAACGGCAACCACGACACGCTCGGTCACACGGCCATCCGCTATCTGCATCAGGGCTTCCCACGGGAGGAGATGGTGGCGATGTATCTCGCCGCCGACGTCATGCTCGTCACCGCGCTGCGCGACGGGATGAACCTCGTGGCCAAGGAGTACGTCGCGACCCGCGCCGACAATCGGGGGGTGCTCGTGCTCAGCGAGTTCACCGGCGCCGCCGATGAACTCCGTCAGGCCGTGCGCATCAACCCGCACGACATCGAGGGCATGAAGGATGCCATCGTCACCGCCATCGAGATGCCGCGCCACGAGCAGAGCCGTCGGATGCGGTCGCTGCGCAAGCGCGTGCTGGAGCACGACGTCAACGACTGGTCGCAGTCGTTCCTGAGGGCACTGGAGCAAGCGGCCCAGCGACGCCGTCACCCCGAGGAGGAGCAGGCATGACCCGCGACTGGACATCGGATGCCCGAGACGACGCCGTCACCTCGATCGCCCGCACCCCGGTGCTGCTGATCGCACTCGACTTCGACGGGACCGCATCGCCTCTGGTGCCGGATCCCATGAGCGCACGCGCACTGCCCGAGGTGACGGATGCCGTCGCGCGGCTTGCGGCGCTGCCCGACACGTTCGTGGCCTACGTCTCCGGTCGGAGCCTGGTGCACCTGCGCGAGATCGCCGAGCACGCCGACGATTCACCCGTGCTGCTGGCAGGGTCCCACGGCGCGCAGTACTGGTTCCCCGGCGAGGGCGAGACGGATGCCGACGAGCAGGCGCACGAGCGCGAGCTTCGCGAATCGCTGTTCGATGAGCTCGAGCCGCTGCTGTCCGACTACCCGGGCGTCGAGTTGGAGCGCAAGACGTTCGGGGTGGGGATTCAC
>JBARWR010000148.1:0-7964 GCA_049646915.1 Microbacterium sp. | reverse complement strand
TTCCAGAGCTTGCCGGTGGACTGCGGCATGACCGGCGAGAGCAGCACGGCGAGCGCACGCAGCCCCTCGGCACAGGTGTACAGCACCGTGCCGAGGCGGGCCCGCCTGTCCTCGTCCCCGACGCTGTCCGACTGCTTGGCCAGCGCCCACGGCTCGTTGTCGGTGATGTAGCCGTTCAGCTCGTCGACGATCGTCCAGATCGAGTGGATGGCCTCGTCGATGCGGAACACGTCCATCGCGGCATCCGCCTGAGTCACGGCATCCGCCACCGTCTTCTGGATCGCGAGATCCTGCTCGGTGTACTCGGCGGGCGCCGGGATGACGCCGTCGAAGTACTTCTCGATCATCGCGACCGTGCGCGAGGCGAGGTTGCCGAAGCCGTTCGCGAGCTCGGCCTGGTACCGGGCCGAGAGGTCCTCCCACGAGAACGAGCCGTCCTGGCCGAACGCGATGGCCGACAGGAAGTAGAACCGGTAGGCGTCCGACCCGAACACATCGGTGATCTCGGTCGGGGCGATGCCGGTGAGCTTGGACTTGGACATCTTCTCGCCCCCGACCAGCAGCCAGCCGTGCGCGAAGACGCCCTTGGGCACCTCGAGTCCGGCGGCCATCAGCATCGCCGGCCAGATCACCGCGTGGAAGCGCAGGATGTCCTTGCCGACCACGTGATACGCGGGCCAGCGACGGTCGAAGTTCTCCTGTTCGTCGCCGTAGCCCACGGCGGTGGCATAGTTCAGCAGCGCGTCGACCCACACGTAGATGACGTGCGACTCGTCCCACGGCAGCGGGATGCCCCAGTCGAACGCCGACCGCGAGATCGACAGGTCCTTCAGACCCTGGCTGACGAAGGAGACGACCTCGTTGCGCGCGGAATCCGGGCGCACGAAGTCGGGCTGCGTCCTGTACAGCTCGAGCAGCCGGTCCTGGAACTCGCTGAGCTTGAAGAAGTAGTTCTTCTCCTGCAGCAGCTCCAGCGGCTTGGAGTGGATCGCACACACCTTCAGACCCTCGAAGGGGCCGGTGCCGTCAAGAATCTCCGACTCGGGCTTGAACTCCTCGCAGCCCACGCAGTACAGCGCCTCGTACTCGCCGGCATAGATGTAGCCGCGGTCATAGATCGCCTGCACGAACTTCTTCACGCGCTCCTCGTGCCGCTCCTGCGTGGTGCGGATGAAGTCGTCGTTGGCGACGTCGAGGGTCTCCAGCAGCGGGTACCAGGCCTCGCTCACCAGCTTGTCCACCCACGCCTGCGGGGTGACGTTGTTCGCCGCGGCGGCGCGGAGCATCTTCTGACCGTGCTCGTCGGTGCCCGTCAGCATCCAGGTGTCATCACCGGACTGGCGGTGCCAGCGCGCGAGAGTGTCCACGGCGACAGTCGTGTAGCCGTGGCCGATGTGCGGCACGTCGCTGGGATAGTAGATCGGCGTGGTGATGTAGAACGATTCGCCTGCGGGCATGCTCTCGATTCTAGGCGGGAAGCGGATGCCGGGTTGCCGCGTGACCTCTGGGTGGTGGGGTGGGCGTGTGGACGTTCCCTTCGCTCGCAGAGCGGCTACTGCCTGGATGCTGATCCGGGATCAGGGGCGGAGAGCTTCTGCGTGACCGAGCCGATGATCGGGCCGGGCGTCGTCATACTCCTCGCGTTCTGCGGGCTACTGGCCGTTGTCGCGATCTATCGCATCGTGCGCATCACCCTCGAGCGATGCGACTGACACTCGGTCGGACTCTTGCCGCTGTCACGGAGGCGTGCGGGCGGGAGCTGACCTCGCCTGCGACGCGGGGGCGGGACTCGGACGACATGACGGTGAAGCCCGCGTCTTCGAGCAGGGCAGCCAGAGCATCCGGGGTCCAGAAGTACGCCGGGGCGACGGCGTGCGCGAAAGGCTCGCGCGGGGTGCCGTCGAAGAAGCCGATCAGGATGCTGCCGCCAGGGACGAGTACGCGGGCGAACTCGGCGAGAATCGGGGGCAGCTGCTCGGGCGATGTGTGGATCAGCGAGTACCAGGCGAGGACGCCGCCGAGCGAGGCATCCGGCGCGGGGATCTCGGCGAACGAGCCGTGCACGAACTCCAGTTCCGGATGCTGCGCCTGCGCGTGCGCGATGAACCGCTCGGACAGGTCGATGCCGAGCACCTCATGGCCGCGGTCATGCAGGAAGCGAGTCCACAGGCCCGGCCCGCACCCGGCATCCAGGATGCGCCCGTGCACAGCATCCGCCCATGCGCTGATCCCCTCGCGATCCCGCGCGGCGAGTTGATCCACCTCACCGATGAGTTCGATGTACTCCGCAGCCCGCGCGTCGTAAGCCCGCCCGACGTGGTTCGTCACGTCAGCGGGCGGCGAGGGCGGCCTGGTAGAGGTCGCGGGAGGACAGGCCGGTCGCGGCGGCGACCTCGGCACAAGCGTCTTTCAGGCGGGTTCCGGATGCGACGAGCGTCTGCACCTGAGTGAGGGCATCCTCCGCAGACACCGCGGCAGGTGCCGCGCCGGACACGACGACGACGATCTCGCCCTTCACACCCTGCTCGGCCCAGGCGACGAGCTCGGATGCCGTACCGCGGCGCACCTCCTCATAGAGCTTGGTGAGTTCGCGGCACACGGCGATGCGCCGTTCGTCACCGAAGGCGCCGCCCATGTCGGCGAGCGATGAGGCCAGGCGCGACGGCGACTCGAAGAACACCATCGTGCGCGGCTCTGCGGCCAGCATCCGCAGCGTCTGCCGGCGCTCCCCCGGCTTGCGCGGCAGGAAGCCCTCGAACGTGAACCGGTCGGTCGGCATCCCCGAGATGGCCAGCGCCATGAGCACGGCGCTCGGACCGGGGATCGCCGTCACTGTCACGCCGCGCTCCACGGCGGCGGACACCAACCCGTAACCGGGGTCGCTGACGGCCGGCATCCCGGCGTCGCTGACCACGACGATGTCCTGCTCGGCCGCGAGCTCGGCGAGCTCTGCGGCCTTGTGCTTCTCGTTGTGATCGTGCAGGGCGATCAGCCGAGGCCGGTTGGCGATCTTCAGCGCCTGCAGCAGGCGTTGAGTGGTGCGGGTGTCCTCCGCGGCAACGATCTCCGCGTTCTCGAGCACCTCGATCAGCCGCCGCGACGCGTCGCCGAGATTGCCGATCGGAGTCGCCGCGAGGATGATCACCCGTCCAGCTTAGGCGGGGCGCACGGGCGGATTGCCTAGGCTGAGCAGGTGACATCGTCCACCTCGCTGCTGCCTCCGCTGGATGACAGGCCGACCCTCTGGGAGCGCCTGCAGGAGCGGACGATGGCGGACCCCGCCACCGCCCGGCTGCTGGCGTGGCTCGCACCGACGCTGATCATGCTCCTGGCCGCCGCGTTGCGCCTGATCAACCTGGCGCATCCGCATCAGATCATGTTCGACGAGACCTACTATGTGAAGGATTCGTGGTCGCTGTGGAACCTCGGCTACGAGGCGAAGTGGGGCGACAGCGCCGATGCGCAGCTGCTGACCGGCGACGACTCCGCGATGCAGACCACGGGCTCGTTCGTCGTGCATCCGCCGCTGGGCAAGTGGATCATCGCCCTGGGCATGGCGGCGATGGGGCCGGGCTCGAGTTTCGGCTGGCGCGTGACGACGGCGCTGGTCGGCTCCCTGACCGTGCTGGTCGTCTACCTTCTCGCGCTGCAGCTGACGCGCTCGCGCACCGTGTCGGCCATCGCCTCCGGCCTGCTCGCCGTCGACGGTCTCGGCATCGTGATGAGTCGCATCGCGCTGCTCGACGGCATCCTCACCTTCTTCATCCTGCTCGGCGCGCTGTTGGTACTGCGGGATCGGCAGCGCACCATGCCGCTGTTGGATGCGATCGGCCGGGATGACGACGAAGACGCGCCGCCGCGCATGACCGGACCGGTGCTGTGGAACCGCCCGTGGCTGATCGCCGCGGGGGTGACGTTGGGCGCGGCCTCCGCAGTGAAATGGTCGGGCTTGTACGCGCTCGCCGTCTTCGGCCTGTACGTGGTGGTCACCGACGCGCTGGCGCGGCGGCGCGCGGGCATCGCGCTGTGGCCGACGGATTCCGTGTTCCGGCAGGGTCCGGCATCGTTCCTGCTGCTCGTAGGCCCGGCACTCCTGACCTATCTCGTGTCGTGGACGGGCTGGCTGGTCACTGCCGGCGGATACGACCGGCAATCGGATGCCAACCCGCTGATCGCCCTGTGGAAGTACCATGAATCGATCCTCGCGTTCCACGTCGGCCTGGCCACCCCGCATCCCTACGCGAGCCCCGCCTGGCAGTGGCCGCTGCTGCTGCGCCCGACCGCGATCTGGGTGGGCGACGAGCCGGCCGGCTGCGGTACGGACCACTGCATCGCGGTGATCTCGTCGGTGCCGAATCCGATGATCTGGTACGCGAGCGTCGCCGCGGCGCTGTACCTGCTGTACCGATTCGTGCGCGGGCTGATCGAGCGGAAACCTCTCGGCACCGAGCTCACGTTCCCGCTGGTCGGACTCATCGCGGCGTACGTGCCGTGGCTGCTGGTCGGCAACCGCACGATCTTCCAGTTCTACACGATCACGATGGTGCCCTTCCTCGTGATCGGACTGGCCATCGCCCTGCGTGAGCTCGCCGGACGCGCGCCCGCCCCACGCCATCGGCGCCTGGCTGGTCAGCGCACCGTCGTCGTGTATCTGTGCGTGGTCGTACTGATCTCGGCGTTCTTCTATCCGGTATGGACCGGCATGAGCGTGCCCTACGAGTTCTGGCTCATCCATAACTGGCTGCCCGGCTGGATCTGACCCGTTCTCGGCGGCGTCGCGCTTCACCGGCTGCGCTCGGACGCCAGCGGCGTTCACGATCCCACCAGCTCGGTCCCCGGATCTCGGGAACTCCGTTCCGCATGCGGATCTGCCACTGAGACAGGTGCAGGGTGCGATGGTGGTGCCAGCACAGTGCGACGCCGTTGTCGGTGTGGGTAGGTCCGCCCTGCGCGTACTCGCGGACATGGTGGATCTCGCACCAGGTCGCCGGAATCGTGCACCCGGGGATGATGCAGCCGCCGTCACGGGCGATGATCGCCCGTCGCTGCAGGGCGTTGAAGATGCGGCCCGACGTACCCAGCGCAACGATGCGTCCGCGATCGTCGAACATCACCCTCTGGACGCCGCCCGCACAGCCGACCTGTGCGGCGATGCGCATGGACACCGGTGCGTCGACGCCGTCGACGGATGCCCAGCCTGTACCCCTGACATAGTCGGCCGCGTCGACCGTGACCACCAGCGTCGGCGCCGCCCCACCGAGGTCGGGGAGTTCGCCACCGCGCGCAGCCGCGGCGAGGATAATCGCAAAGGCGTCGTGCATCTTCTGCGAGCGGGTGCGATCATCGATCGGCACCATGCCTTCGTCGTCGACGCCAGAGTACGCGGCGGAGTCTGAGAAGTGCACGCCTGCGGGCACCGCGACAGGGTCGACGCGCGGGTTCAGCAGACTGTCCATCAGTCGGCTGAGCTGCGCGGCCACCTCGGGAAGCAGCTCGCCACGCAGAGGGATGCGGCCGTTGCGCTTCCTGCCGAGCGAGAACCCTCGCTCCCGGGATGCCAGGTCATCGGTGGGCTCAGCACCATCCGGGTCAAGGTATGCGGCGAGGAGCTGGGAAAACACAGCGAGTTCAGCCGGAGTCGGCGCTGGCGCAGGTGGGCCGTCGAGGCCACGTTCGCCGCGGGCGAATGCCGCGAGCTGACGATCAGCTTCGACGAGCGCCTCCCTCGACAGCCGACAGCTGCTGCTCCCGATGGGTGACGTCGCTGCCAGGAAGCCGTCGAGGCCGATCACCCCGTCGTTCAATGCGAGCCGCAGCTGCTCGTACCGCGCAGGAAGGAACACCGCATCGGTGATTCCGCGGACCCGCGCAGTGAGCCCCGCGGTCTTCACCAGCCGGCCGCCAGCCCGCTTGTCCACGCGCAGCACCATCTGCAGCAGGTCCGCGGGCCGGTCGCAGCCGTATGCGGTGGTCATCCGCTCGCCTCGTAGCCCTTCTGAACGCTCGCGCACCTGCACGGTCGCCTCGACCTGCACGGACTCGGTCCGCCGCTGCATCCGCCCGGTGACCTCCAGAAGGCGCATCACCTCAGCATCCGACAGCGCCGCGATCTCCTCGCGAGAGAACGCCGCATCGATCACCGCGGCGAATTCCGCCTGCAGGTGCTCGATCCGATCGACGATGCTGTCCATACCCTCCATTCAAGTGAAGGGCTCCGACATTCGAACACATATTCGGGCTAAACCTTAAACCCCGGGTTGAATCGACTTTCCACGGGAGCCCGCCTCACGGCTGTCTCAGGCCGCTCGCGAGCTGCCGGCACGTGTATCAAGCAATCGATACAGGAAGAATGGATGCCATGCCCGCACCCCATGGCTTCGCACACGAGCTCCACGGAGACGACGTCGTGATCCTGCATCACGGCATCCGCGCGGCGACGCTGCGAGGAGCGAAGGCCGCCGAATTCCTGGAGCGCGTCGGCAGCGAGGATCCGCAGCTGCTCATGGCGCGCCTGACCGGGAACTACCGGCGCGGCAACGAGCGGGTGGCACGCCGGCATCCGCGCAATCAGAGCTGACGACTCCAGGCGACCGGCGCGGGCGCCTTACGCGGGCCGCGCTGGCCGCGATGGCGAGAGCCGCTTCGACGCCACGGACGGCGATGCCGACATTGTCGACAGCAACGCCCATCGGCTCTCCTGCCCGCGATCCTGCGGCTTCTCGCGATCCTGCCGCTTCAGTGCGGCACGGCAGCCTTGGCGCGCCCCTCCTCCAGTCGCACGCGCTTGCCCAGCATCCGTCCGGCTCCGAGCACCATGCCGACGACGACCAGTCCGAGAACGAGTCCGGCCACCGCCGAGATGGCGGTCTCCCCCACCCAGGCGACGACGACGCCGAGCGGTACCAGCAGATCGTGCACGTCGTGCAGCAGATCCGCCGCCCACAGCCAGCCGATCTCGCCGACGTTGGCGATCACGAGGTGACCGCCGACCCACAGCATCGCGACGGTGCCGATCACGCTGATCACGCGGAAGACGGCGGGCATCGACCGCACGATCCTGGTGCCGGTGTGACGCACCCGGCGCACCGGATTCTTCGCCATCTTCAGCCCGACGTCGTCGATCTTCACCAGCAGCGCCACCACTCCGTAGACGGCGCCGGTCATGAGAAGGGCGATGACCGCGAGCACGCCGAGCGTCTGCCAGATACCCAGGCCCGCCTCGAGATTCGCGAGGGAGATGAGCATGATCTCGGTGGACAGGATCAGATCGGTGCGGATCGCACCCCACACGAGCCGGCTCTCGTCGCGCGCGCCCTCGTCGGCGTGCCCGTGGCCGAATCCGAACCACTCCAGCACCTTCTCGGCGCCTTCGAAGCACAGGTAGGTCCCGCCGACGATCAGCAGGTAGGGCAGCACCCACGGCGCGAACGCAGTGAGCACCAGCGCGATCGGGATGATGATGAGGAACTTGTTCACCAGCGAACCCAGCGCGATCTTCCCGACCACCGGCAGCTCGCGCGCCGGGGTGAGCCCCTGCACATACTGCGGCGTGACCGCGGCATCGTCGATCACGACGCCGGCCGCCTTCGCGGATGCCTTCATGGCCGCGCTGAGGATGTCATCGACGACGGCGAGCAGGCCAACGGACATGCGGTCCCCCCGGGGATCGTTCGTGAACGGCGGCGAGATCGCCGGTTCGTCACGTAACGCTACTGGATCAGAGCGCGGATGCCGCAGGTGACGCAACCGGCCGCGGCGCCCTCATCCAGGACAGGAGATCCATCCGGTACAGGACGTTTTCGCGCGGATCGTCCTGTGGCCGGTGATTCTCCTGCACCGGGCGAACGGGCCGGGCACCGGGCGAACGGGCCGGCCCCCGGGTCGCGAACAGCCCCGGTGGGCAGGTCAGCGGGCGGTGACCAGCTCCCGGGCTTCGCGCGTGGGCAGCTTGCACACGAAGTCAC
>JBARWR010000147.1:0-6840 GCA_049646915.1 Microbacterium sp. | reverse complement strand
GATGAGGTCGGTGCGCCCGCGCAGGTGCGCGATGCGGCGGTGGCCCAGTGAGATCAGGTGCTCGGTGGCGGCGCGGGCGCCGTCGACGTTGATCACGCTCACGGTGGACGGCCGGTCCGGGCCCTCGCTCGGGTCGATGGCCACGATCGGCACGGAGGCGTTGGCGGGCATCGATGTCGGGGTCACGACGATCGCCCCGTCGATCAGGGTCCCGCCGAGGCGCGAGAGCGACCGTCGCTCCCACCCGCGGTGCTCGCCGGCCGACACGCTTCCGGCGTACGCGAGCACGTCGTACTGGGTGCCCTGCAGCGCCGACGAGACACCTTGGAGCAGCTGGAGGGCGAACGGCTCGAACTCCGCGACGAGCACTCCGATCACGTCGGTTCGACGCCGGCGCATGGAGGTCGCGACCAGCGAGCTCTCGTATCCGAGTTCGTCGACGACGCTCATGACGTGACTCATCGTCGCGGCCGAGACGCCGTCGCGCCCGTTGATCGCCTTGGAGACCGTGGCGACGGAGACACCGGCCGCGTGAGCGACATCGTGAATCGTGGTTCGACGCATCATTGTCCCAATCTAGTGTGCGAAAACGTTATCGATATCGATTGACACGAAGATCACGACCTGCCAGAGTAGGCCGAAAGCACATTGGGGGCAGTCGGCAACAAATGTCGCCGAACCCGCTGCAACACTCGAAGAGGAGACACAGCATGAAGATCCGAAAGGCTTGGCTCGTCACCGGCGTGGCCGTGGCGACACTGGGGATGCTGGGACTGGCCGGCTGTTCCAGCAGCACGGACACCCCCGCCGAAGGTGGCGAGACCACTCTCACGATGTGGCACAACTCGACCACGGGCGATGGCAAGGCGTATTGGGACGACGCGGCCGCGGCGTTCACCAAGGAGAACCCCGATGTGAAGATCAAGGTCACGTCCATCCAGAACGAGGATATGGACGGCAAGCTGCAGACCGCCGTGAACTCGGGTGACATGCCCGACATCTTCATGGCGCGCGGTGGTGGCAAGCTCGCCGACATCGTCAGCGCCGACAAGGTGAAGGACCTCACCGACCTCATCGATCCGGATGTCAAGAAGGCCCTCGGAGACGCGCCCTTCAGCGCCTTCACCGTTGACGGCAAGATCTACGGCATGCCCAGCGCCGTGCTCCCCGGCGGGTTCTTCTACAGCAAGGACCTGTTCGAGCAGGCGGGCATCACCGCCGAGCCCACCACGATGGACGAGCTGAACAGCGCGGTCACCAAGCTCAAGGACGCCGGCATCCAGCCGATCGCGCTCGGCGCGAAGGCCGCGTGGCCCGCCGCGCACTGGTACTACTTCTTCGCGGTGCGCGCCTGCGACCAGGGCCTGATCGAGAACCTCGCCACCCAGGCCGACTTCTCCGACCCGTGCTGGCTGGAGGCCGCGAAGAACTTCGAGGAGTTCGCCGGCACCCAGCCCTTCCACAAGGGCTTCCTCACCACGGACCCGCAGGAGGGCGCGAACTCGTCCGCCGGCCTGATCGCCAATCACAAGGCAGCCATGGAGCTGATGGGCGCGTGGGACGTGGGCGTGATCGCGAGCCTGACCCCCGACGAAAAGCCGCTGCCCGACCTGGGCTGGTTCCCCTTCCCGGAGGTGGACGGCGGAGCCGGTGAGCCCGGTGCCATGATGGGCGGCGTGGACGGCTACGCCTGCTCGAAGGACTCGCCGAAGGCGTGCGAGGAGTTCCTGAACTTCGTCTCGTCGAAGGAATGGCAGGAGAAGTACGCGGTCGCCTTCCAGACCATCCCCGCTTCGCAGGAGGCCACCGGCGCGGTCACCGACCCGTCGCTGAAGCCGCTCATGGAGGCGTACCAGAAGGCTCCGTACGTGGCACTGTGGCTGGACACCGCTCTCGGTCAGAACGTCGGAAACGCGCTGAACACCAGCGTCGTCGAGATGCTCGCCGGCCAGGGCACTCCTGAGAAGCTCGTCGACACGGTCACCAAGGCCCAGGCAAGGGGCTGACCGGAGCATGCACGACACCCAGGCGCTGAAGAGCACGTCGGTGCCTGAGAGGGACTCCGTCTCCGGGGCGGGCGCGCAGCCCGCCCCGGAGCGGAGTTCGCCGCGGGCCGACTGGCGCAAGCGCGGCGAGATCGCGCTCCTCTCGGGACCCGCACTGATCATGTTCGTCGGCTTCGTCATCCTGCCGGTGGCGATGGCGGCGTTCTACGGCTTCTTCAAATGGAACGGCTTCGGCTGGCCCACCGAGTTCGTCGGGCTCGACAACTACGTGATGATCTGGGAGGACGAGACCTTCCGCCAGGCCGTCATGCACAACGGCATCATCGTGGTGCTGTCACTGCTCCTGCAGGGGCCCATCGCGATCCTGTTCGCGCTGCTGATGAACCAGAAGATCCGCGGACGCTCAGTCATCCGCATCCTGATCTTCGTCCCGTACGTGATCTCCGAGGTCATCGTCGGCATCGGGTGGAGCCTGATGCTGCAGGATGCCGGCGCGCTGAACTCGCTGCTCGAGAAGTGGGGCCTCGGCGACTTCCAGCAGTCCTGGATCGCCGACCCGGCCATCGCGATGACGTCGCTGATGATCATCATCACCTGGAAATACCTCGGCTTCGCCGTCATCCTCATGCTGGCGGGGATGCAGTCCATCCCCGACGAGCTCTACGAGGCCGCCGCCATCGACGGCGCCGGCTTCTGGAAGATCCAGTGGACGATCACCGTCCCCCTGCTGGGGCCCACGATCCGCATCTGGGCGTTCCTGTCGATCATCGGATCGCTCCAGCTCTTCGACCTGGTCAACATCATCTGGGGTCAGTACATCGCCGCCACGGCGGGCACCTCGACGATGGCGACGTACATGTACCAGAACGGCCATCTGGCCGGCAGCTACGGGTTCGGCAACGCCGTGGCCGTGATGCTGTTCATCATCACGCTGATCGTCGCGCTCTTCTACCAGCGCTTCGTGCTGCGCCGTGACACCGAGGGTGCCTTGACCGGCGACAGCGGAAGGAGGCGCAAGTGAGCGCTGAGAGCCTGAACACGCGGGTCGCCATCCAGGCGATCAACCCCGGAAGGCTGCGCCGTGTGCGCGAATCGGGAGTCAAATGGGGCAGCCCCGGGGTCTACCTGGCCGCAGTGGTGCTGATCACCATCTGCATCACGCCGGTGCTCTACATCATCATCGGCGGCTTCCGCACCAACTCGCAGATCACCATCGATCCATCCGGCTTCCCGGCTCCCTGGCAGCTCGCCAACTACGGCGACGTGCTGGTGAGCTCGGAATTCTGGGTCGCGATGCTGAACTCCACGATCTCGGCGGTGGGCACCACAGCCGGAGCCGTCCTCCTGGGTCTGATGGCCAGCTACGTGATCGCACGCTACGACTTCGGCGGACGCGGCGTGATGTACTCGCTGTTCGCCGCGGGACTGATGTTCCCGGTGACCGTCGCCATCACCCCGCTGTACATCCTCATCCGCAATCTCGGGCTGGTGAACAGTCTCGCCGGCATCATCCTGCCGCAGATCGCCTTCGCGCTGCCGATGACGATCATCATCCTCGTGCCGTTCCTGCGCGCGATCCCGAAGGAGCTCGAGGAGGCGGCGTCGATCGACGGAGCCTCCCGGCTGGGCTTCTTCTGGCGCATGGTGCTGCCGCTCAGCCTTCCCGGGGTGATCACCGTCGGCATCCTCGCCTTCGTCGGCGCCTGGAACGGCTACATGCTGCCGCTGTTCATCCTGAACGACCAGGCACTGTTCACCCTGCCGCTGGGCGTGCAGAACTTCGCCTCGCAGTACTCGGTCGACACCGCCCGCGTGCTGGCGTACACCTCGCTGTCGATGCTCCCGGCGCTGATCTTCTTCAGCCTGTTCGAGCGTCGCATCGTCGGCGGCCTGACAGGGGCGGTGAAGGGATGACTCTCACTGTCGACACGACCAGCGACATCCCCGCATTCCCGATCGCCTCCGATCGCGTCGGCGCACTGCTGGCGCAGATGACGCTGGAGGAGAAGGCCGCGCAGCTGGTCGGCTACTGGCTGGACCAGGGCGGCGATGTCGTCGCCCCGATGCAGAACGAGATGGGCTCCACGCGGTCGTCCGAGGCGCTCGCCGAGATCACCCGGCACGGCATCGGACACTTCACACGGGTGTACGGCACTCGTCCGGTCGATCCGGCCGAGCGTGCCGCGTGGCTGTGGGGCGAGCAGCGCAGGATCAAGCGCGAGACGCGCCTGGGCATCCCCGCTCTCGTGCATGAGGAGTGTCTCACCGGTCTCGCCGCGTGGAAGGCCGCGACCTTCCCCACACCGCTCGCGTGGGGGGCGTCGTTCGACCCCGAGCTGGTCGCGGAGATGGGCGCGCTGATCGGCGAGTCGATGCGTCAGCTCGGCATCCACCAGGGGCTCGCTCCGGTGCTCGACGTCGTGCGGGACGCCCGGTGGGGCCGTGTCGACGAGTGCATCGGCGAGGATCCGTACCTGGTCGGCACCGTGGGCACCGCCTACGTGCAGGGCCTGCAGTCCGCCGGCGTGCACGCCACGCTCAAGCACTTCCTCGGCTACTCCGACTCCCGCGCCGGCCGCAACCACGCCCCCGTCTCGGCGGGGCCGCGTGAGGTCGCCGACGTGTTCCTGCCGCCGTTCGAGATGGCGATCCGCGACGGCGGCGTGCGCAGTGTGATGAACAGCTACAGCGAGATCGACGGGGTCCCGGTGGCATCCGATTCCGACCTGCTGACCGGCATCCTGCGCGAGGACCTCGGTTTCGACGGGGTCGTCGTCGCGGATTACTTCGCCGTCGCCTTCCTCGAGGTCATGCACCAGGTCGCCGCCGACCGCGGCGACGCCGCAGAGCTGGCGCTGAAGGCCGGCATCGACGTGGAGCTGCCCTCCGGCGACGCGTACCTGGCGCCCCTGATCGAGCGCGTGCGCTCCGGTCGGTTCGACGAGAGATATCTCGATCGTGCCGTGATCCGCGTGCTCACGCAGAAGGAGCAGCTCGGACTGCTCGACGACGGCGCGTTCGAGGACGAGCCGCCTGCGCAGGTGGATCTGGACACGCCGCGGCATCGCGAGGTGGCGCGGCGCCTGGCCGCCGAATCGCTCGTGCTGCTCTCGAACGACGGAGTGCTGCCGCTGGCGGCTCCCGAGACCGGCACGCCCGCGCGCATCGCGCTGATCGGCCCGAACGCCGATCGCACCGCGGCACTGCAGGGATGCTATTCGTTCGCCAACCACGTGCTGGCGCACCACCCCGACCACGAGCTCGGGTTCGAGATCCCGACCGTGCGCGAGGCTCTGGCGGCGGCACTGCCGGACGCGCAGATCGCGCATGTCCTCGGCTGCGAAGTGGAGGGCACCGATCGCTCCGGTTTCGATGCGGCGGTCGCCGCGGCGACGGATGCCGATGTCGCGGTCGTCGTGGTCGGAGACCAGGCCGGGCTGTTCGGCCGCGGCACCGTCGGCGAGGGCAACGATGTCGAGTCGCTCGATCTGCCCGGCGTGCAGCGCGAGCTGGTCGAGCAGCTGGTCGCCACGGGAACACCGGTCGTCATGGTGCTCGTCACCGGCAGGCCCTACGCGATCGACTGGGCGCTGGACTCGGAGACGAGCCCTGCGGCCGTGCTGCAGGCGTTCTTCCCCGGTGAGGCGGGCGGCACGGCCATCGCCGAGGTCATCACCGGTGCGGTCTCGCCGTCGGGACGGATGCCGGTGAGCCTGCCGCGCTCCTCCGGATCGCAGCCGTACAGTTACCTGCACCCGGTGCTCGGCGGTCCCTCGGATGTCACCTCCGCGGATCCGACGCCGTTGCGTCCGTTCGGATTCGGTCTGTCGTACTCGACGTTCGCGTACGAGGATCTCGAGGTGTCGGCGGATGCCACCACAGACGGCCGCTTCACGGCATCCGTCCTGGTGCGCAACACCGGAGACCGCAACGCCGCCGAGGTCGTGCAGCTGTACGGCCGCGATCCGGTGGCGAGCGTCACCAGGCCGGTCGCACAGCTGCTCGGCTACGCCCGGGTGGAGCTCGCTGCGGGTGCCGCGCAGCAGGTGCGCTTCGATGTGCCGGTCGCACGGTTCGCGTTCAGCGACCGACGGATGAGGCGCATCGTCGAGCCCGGCGATGTGCAGGTCTGGGCGGCATCGCACGCCGAGGCATCGGCCGCGACTCCGGGTCTGGATCAGAGCACCGGAGGCGCGATCTCGAACGCGAAGGCACGCGCCGACCGGGTTCTGCCCGGGGCGGCCACGGTCGCCGCCACGATCTCGATCACCGGTGACGTGCACGAGGTCACCGCGGCCGATGACCGGCTCGTCAAGGTCTCGATCAAGTGAGGGTGTGGTGTCCATCGGGTGGGGCCGCTGATATCGGTAGCCTGGGACGATGAGCGAACGCGCGACGACCGTGGAGGGTGTTCGGCGCACGAACCTCGGCGAGGTGCTGCGCCTGGTGCACCATGGCGGGCCGCGCTCGCGCTCGGTGATCACCACGGAGACGGGCCTGAACCGCTCGACGGTGTCGGACCTCGTCTCGCGCCTGGTGGATGCCGGACTGGTGCAGGAGCACGGGCCCGATCCCACCCGTCGCGTCGGACGGCCTTCGCCGATCGTGGCACCGAGCGCCGACGTGGTCGCCATCGGCGTGAACCCCGAGATCGATGCGGTCGAGATCGGCGCGGTCGCCCTCGGTGGTACGGTGCGCGTGCGCGCGCGGATCGAGATCGAGAACCCCGACGTCGCCGCGGTCGTCGAGATCGTCGCGCGCACCCTGGCGGCCTGGGGCGAGAACGAACTGAGCGGATGCCGCATCGTCGGCGTCGGCGTGGCGGTGCCGGGCC
>JBARWR010000146.1:0-4842 GCA_049646915.1 Microbacterium sp. | reverse complement strand
GAAATGCAGCAACTTGAGCGATTCGAACGGGTTCTCACCCGCGCCGGATGCTGCGCGTCACGGTGAATTTCGGGGTGCGCGCGACCTGCTCGGTGGCTCCGATATCGCGACTCAGCGCGCGGCGGTGATCGAGGTGCGAGTTGAACACCGTCCACACTTCGCCGCCCGACTTCAGCAGCCGCGCGGCGGCCTGGATCAGGCGCTGCCCGGCCCCCTCGTGCACGCTCGCACCGGGGTGGAACGGCGGATTCAGCAGGATCAGATCGGCGCTCGCGTCCGGCAGCTCGGACCCGGCGTCGTCGAGGGTGACCTGCACGCGGCCGTCGAGCCCGTTCGCTGTCATCGTCGCGCGCGCGGATCGCACGGCCGACGCCGACTGATCGGTCGCGATGATCACGGCATCCGGATGCTGCCGTGCGAACGCCGCCGCAAGCGCACCCGTGCCGCACCCCAGGTCGATCACGTGCGGGTTCACGACCGGCACCTCGAGGGTGCTCATGGCATCCAGCAGCGCACGCGTGCCGATGTCGAGTCTCGCCCCGGCGAAGGCCCCGCCGTACGCGGCGAGCGTGAGGCCGTCGTGGGTCTCGGTGATCGGGAACGGCACAGTCTCGGGCGCCGGGCGGGGATCGGATGCCATGATCAGACGCGACTTGCGCTCCGCGCGCTGCGGCTGCACGGTGGCGAAGGACCGCGAAAGCACCTCGTTCTGCGCGAGGGTCATGTGCTTGACGCGTCCGCCCGCGATCAGGGTCACGTCGGGGTCGGCCCAGCGGGCCACGGCATCCGCGATCTCCTCGAGCTCGGCAAGCGCCTTCGGCAGCTGCACCAGCACCAGGCGGGCGCGATCAAGCAGGTCTTCGGTGAGCTCGTAGGTGCTCCATTCGGTCAGGCTCAGGCTCACAGAATTGGTGGCGAGCGCCTGCCGACCGGTCACGAGGTCCTGATGCACGCGGATGCCACGCAGCCCGGCATCTGTCAGCGCCAGCGTCATCGCGCCGTATCCGTCGCCGATGACGGCGATCTGTTCGCCCGGCACGGATGCGTCAAGTGCGGCCTGCACGAGCAGCTCGTCGGTGGCATCCCAGGCCTGCAGGTTCGGCGCCTCGACATCGGGAGACCGGCGCAGGCGGCTGTAGTCGAACTCGGGCATGGCCTCACTGTATTTCACGCCGCCCCTCAGGGCCTTGACAGTCGCTGAACAACCGTTTAGTCTACTGAACATGCGTTCAGCTCCCGAGGATCTCACCGGCCGTGCCCGCATCCGCGATGCAGCCATAGGCGCCTTCGCCCGCGACGGCTTCGACGCAGTGAGCATGCGTGCGATCGCCCAGGAGGCGGGTGTCAGCGCGGCGCTGATCGTGCACCACTTCGGCGATAAGAACGCGCTGCGCACCGCCTGCGACGAGTACGTGGTGTCGCTGTTCGTCGACGACGAGCACGACCTGATCCAGGCGCCGACAGCCGACCGGATCCAGGCCGCCCTGCAGGACCTCGATCGCTACGGCCCCTACATCGACTACCTGGCGCGCATGCTCGGGGACCGCTCGCCGGCAGCCGATCGCCTGTTCGACGAGATCATCGCCCGCACTCGGCAGATGCTCGACGATCAGCGCGAGGCCGGGCTGCTCGTCGAGATGAGCGACCCCGAGATGACCGCTCTGCTGATCGCGCTGATGGGACTCGGCCCCGTCCTGATGCGCGGTCAGGTCGCCCGCACCCTCGGTGAGGATCAGCTGAGCCCCGCAGGCCTGCTGCGCTCGACGCTGCCGACCATGGAGCTGCTCACCCACGGAATCTACGCGACCGATGCGTTCCTGGCGGGGACGCGTGCGGCGATGGCAACGGATGCCGCCGCGAATACCGAGACCACGACGGATGCCGAGACCGACGAGTCCGAGGAGGAACGATGACCGACACGATCGAAGTCCATGCGCTGCACAAGAGGTACGGGCAGAGCATCGCACTGCATGAACTCGACCTGCAGGTGCGGCCCGGAACGGTGTTCGGCCTGATCGGACCCAACGGCGCGGGCAAGACCACGACACTGCGGACCCTGGTCGACGTCATCCGCCCGACGTCGGGAACCGTTCGGGTGCTCGGGGACGAACCCCGCCGGGGCGGTCCGGCGCTGCGCCGGCGGATCGGGTACGTACCGGGCGAGCTCCACCTCGAAGGGCGCGTCAGCGGGCACCGTCTGCTCGCGTTCTACGCCGAGGTCTCCGGGGAGCCCGATGGAGCCGGGGCCATCCTCGCCACGGCACGCGACTTCGCCGACCGACTCGGGGTGGACCTGAACCGCCCTGTGCGGATGCTGTCGAAGGGCAACAAGCAGAAGGTCGGACTCATCCAGGCTTTCATGCACCGCCCCGAGCTGCTCATCCTCGACGAGCCGACCAGCGGCCTGGATCCGCTCATGCAGCGCGAGTTCCTCGCGATGGTGCGCGAGGCGCGGGATGCGGGACAGACCGTCCTGCTCAGCTCGCACGTGCTCAGCGAGATCCAGCAGACCGCCGATGAGGTGGCCGTGCTCGCCGCCGGCCGGATCGTGGCGTCCGGCGATGTCGCCTCGCTGCGCCTCGGGTCGGTTCGCCGGGTGCGGGCGCGCATCACCGGAGCGGATGCCGGCGCTGCGGACGTGCGGTCGGGGTTCGAGGGGATCCCCAGCATCGAAAGCCTGGAGGTCGGATCGGCGACCGACGACTCCGTCGAATTGTCGGCGACGATCGCTGGCGCCATCGATCCGTTCGTGAAGGCACTCGCGCGGTACGAGGTGCGTGATCTCACCGTCGAGGAGCCCGACCTCGAGGAGTCCGTGCTGCGCCTGTACGGCGATTCCTCGGCATCCGATTCGACACCATCAGACCGGTCGACGCGACGGTCGCGACGGACGGGAGAGTGATCATGGTCCGCATCCTGCCGGTGTTCCGGCGCAGTATCCGTGAAACCTGGCGCAGCCTTCTGGGCTGGACGGTCGGCATCGCCGCCGTGCTCTTCCTGTACCTTCCGCTGTACCCGAGCTTCGGGACGAGCGACGGGATGCAGCAGCTCATCGACTCGCTGCCGAAGGAGCTGGTCGACACGCTCGGCTACAGCCAGATCGCCAGCGGCGCCGGCTACACCGAGGCGACGTTCTACGGGCTGATGGGCTTTCTGCTGCTGACGATCGCCGCAGTGCTCTGGGGGTCGTCGCTGGCCGCCGCCGAAGAGAGCGGACGCGCCGAGCTCGACCTCGCGCACGGCATCGGACGCAGTCAGTACGCCCTGGAGACCGCCCTGTCGGTGCTCGTGCGACTGATCTGGCTGGGCTTGTTCGCCGGGCTCACGGTCTGGGCGCTGAACGGTCCCGCCGAGCTCGAGCTCGAACCGGGCCGACTCATCGGCGCGAGCGCCGGACTCATCGGGCTCGCCTTCCTCACCGCAGGAGCCGCACTCCTTGCCGGAGCAGCGACCGGGCGGAAGATCTGGGCGACCGGAGTCGGCGCGGGCATCGCCGTGCTCGGGTACATCCTGCAGGCGCTCGCGAACCAGTCCGACGACCTGGAGTGGCTGAACGCCCTGTCGCCGTACGCATGGGTATACCGGCAGTCCCCGCTCGCCGAGGGCGTCGACATCGGCGGCCTCGTGCTCACCTGGGGGGTCGCGCTGGTGCTGGCCGCGGCATCCGCCCTCGTGCTCCGTCTCCGCGACCTGCGCGGCTGAGCCGCTTCCTCTCCCCGACGGGCGTCGATAGGGTGACCGACATGGTCGCCACGCTCACCCTCACCTCGGTCTCGCTGCCCTCGGCATCCGTCGGTGCGGCCAACCCCCTGCCCGCCGTCGCCGCGATGCCGCAGGCGCCATACCGAGCGTCGACGGAAGGGCTGCCCGCCGACATCGCCGCGAACATCGGGTACGGGCAGGTCAGCAGCATCCACCCGTATCTGCTGCAGGACCAGTACTCGCGCGAGCGCAGCACAGCGCCGATGCGGGCAGCAGTCCTCGAGAACGAGCTCATGCGGGCGGAATTCGCCCTCGATGTCGGCGGACGGCTGGTCTCGCTGCTCGACAAGACCACCGGCCGCGACCTCGTGTACCGCAACGCGATCTTCCAACCAGCGAATCTCGCGCTGCGAGGCGCCTGGTTCTCGGGCGGCGTGGAGTGGAACGTCGGCATGCGCGGGCACTGGCCGCTCACCTGCGAGCCGCTGTACGCGGCATCCGTCACGGGCCCCGACGGCGAGCCGGTGCTGCGGATGTGGGAGCACGAGCGCATCCGCGGGCTGATCGTGCAGATCGATGCCACCCTCGACGCGCATGCTCCCGCGCTGCACGTGCGGGTGCGCGTGCGCAATCCGCGTCCGTCCGAGACCGGCATGTACTGGTGGACGAACATCGCCGTGGCCCAGACGCCGGAATCGCGGGTGTTCACTGGCGCGAGGCACGCCTATCGGACCGGGTACGACGGGCGGCTGGTCCGAGTGGACCTGATCGCCGAGGATGTCTCGTTCCCGGCATCTGCCCCGGCCGCCGCCGACTGGTTCCACGACCTCCCCGCGGGCACGCAGCCCTGGATCGCCGCGCTGGAAGCGGACGGTTCGGGTCTCGGGCATGTCTCGACGGCCCTGCTGAAGGGGCGCAAGCTGTTCGTCTGGGGAGACACGGCCGGCGGGCGGCACTGGTGCAACTGGCTGGGCGGATCGTACTTCGAGATCCAGGCGGGATTGGCCACGACGCAGTACGAACACCTGCCGATGCCGGGAGGCGCGACCTGGGAGTGGACCGAGACGTTCCTGCCACTGCAGGTCGACCCGTCGGGGGCCTACGCCGAGGCTGGCGCGCGGGTCGGTGCCGCCGTGGAGG
>JBARWR010000145.1:0-7952 GCA_049646915.1 Microbacterium sp. | reverse complement strand
GTCGAAGCGCTCGGCCTGCTCGCGCAGGGCTGCGACGCCGAGCGTACGGACGTCGTCGACGATCTTGGCCGCCGCGGCGAGAGCTTCGGCGCGTGCCGTGGTCGCACGAGGGACGACGGCGAGCAGGTCGGCCGGTGTGAGACTGCGGCCTCGGAGATCGATGGTGCGCACGCGTTCAGCCCTTCGTGATGTCGGTGAGGTCGTGGAGATAGCCGATGCGGCCGTCGTCATGGCGCACGACGTAGGCGCCGTCACGGTCCTCGATGACGAGCGTCCACGCACTCGGGCCGATGCGGTAGAGCGGCTGCCCACGCTCGTCGAGGACGTCGCGCTCCGTGCTCGCGAGGATCCAGAACGGCTGTGCGTCCGAGTCCACCGCACGCGCGTGCTCGCTGCGATTACGGCGCAGCAGCGCTTCGGCTTCTCCTCGGGAGTGGGTCGTGTCTCCCGCGACATCGTCCCCATCCTCGGTGCGGTCGCTGCGCCCGGTGCGGTCCTCCGTGTCTCCGGCCACGACCGTCCCGCTCGATTCGAAGATCTCGTGGAGCGCGCCGATCGGGTCTGTGTAAGACGTACCGGCCTGGCGCGTCTCGGCTCGCGAGGGCTCGATGACCGAGCCGACCTCGATCACTCGCGTCGCGTCCGCATCCGCCGCCTCGTTCGCGTCCGCATTCGCGTCCGCATCCGTGTCGGCGGAGGCGTCGCCGTCAGAATCGAGGGCGGGCTCGACCTCGTCGGCGTCGTGCGATTCCTCCGCAGGAGCGTCGGCAGCTGCTGCCGGACGCGGGCGGGGACGAGGGATCACCGGTCGCACGGGATCGGCGTTGCGGTGCGCGAGCGTCTCCATGCGCCCCTCGAAGTCCTCGCGAAGACGAGGGAGGAGCGGTGCGAAGACAGTGGCCGCGATCAGCACGAGGGATGCGACCTGGGCGACGATCGGCACCCAGCCGACGAGAAGCGCCCCGGTGTCGATGCTCGCCGTCACCTGGTGCCACAGCACCTGTGCCCAAGCCACCCCCGCCACGGCGGCGGCGACCGAGGCGAACTGGTCGATGCCCAGCGAGCCCACACGTCTGATCCCGTCGGGAGACAGCCTGCGCAGCACGACGAGGAAGACGGCCGCGGTCGGGACGCCGATCGTGAGGATCCAGTCGATTCCGCTCGTCCACACCGAAGCTCCCCCATTGAAGACGGGGAAGAACGAGACGATGAACGCCACAGCCCACGCCCCCACGATCACCAGTTCACGGAGCGTGAAGCCGAGAATGCCGTATTCCGGTTCGACCTGGTCCTCGTAGAAGACCGCCTCATCCTCGATGTCGGGATCGTCCTCGATATCGGGATCGATGATCTCGGCGTCGTCTGCGACAGCATCGCCTGCGATGTCATCGACCCTCGCCGATTCCAGGGGTTCGTCGATCTGCGCGGCTCGGTCGCCGGCGGCCTCGCCGTCGACGCCCAGCTCGGGCACGAAGCCGATGATGCTCCGCTCGGGCACGTCGCCCGATCCGGTGCTCGCCTGTTCGGTGCTCATCGAGCAGTCCTTTCGTCGCTGTCGCTTCTGCGCTGTCGCGCGTGCACGCGAGTCCCGATCCTACCGATTCGACCGGAACGAACGGTGGGAGGTGTCGCCGCGTGAACCGTCTAGCCCAGACACGTGGGTCCGAGGAGGGACTTGAGATCGCCGAACAGATCGGCGGAGACCTTGACCGGCATCGGCACCTCGAAGACCTTCGCCGATCCCCCGCGATGCACGCGCAGGAGCACTTCGGTCTCCCCTGAATGGCGGCGCAGGACCTCGGCGAGTTCGAGCATGACGCGTTCCGTCGCCCGCTGCTCCGCGACCAGCAGCGCAAGCGGACCCGCCGCGTCGAAGGAGCCGATGTCGGGGGCGAAAGCCGACTGCGCGTGCAGGTTCATCCCGTCATCGCGACGCGACACCCGACCTCGCACGGCGAGGATCGAATCCTGCTGCAGCGTGTGCTGGAACTCGGTGTACGTCTTGCCCATGAACATGACGGTCACCTCGCCGTTGAAGTCCTCGACGGTGATCATGCCGTACGGGTTGCCGCTCGCCTTCGCGACGCGGTGCTGCACGCTGGTGACCAGTCCTGCGACGGTCACCTGGTCGCCGTCCTGCAGGTCCTCCGAGGTGAGCAGGTCGTTGATGGAGATCGAGGCGTGCTTGGCCAACGGCACCTCGAGCCCGGCGAGCGGGTGATCGGAGACGTACAGGCCGAGCATCTCTCGCTCGAAGGCGAGCTTGTCCTTCTTGACCCACTCGGGCCGGTCAGGGACCTTCGCCGGCGGCGCCTCCTCCGTCCCGTCGTACAGGCTGTCGAAGTCGAAGCCGATGGCTCCCTGCGCCTCGTTGCGCTTGCGGTCCACGGCGGCTTCCGCAGCGTCCTCGTGGATCTCCATCAGCGCACGGCGCGTATCGCCCATCGAGTCGAAGGCTCCCGCCTTGATGAGCGATTCCACGGTGCGCTTGTTGGCGACATGCAGTGGCACCCGGTTCAGGAAGTCGTGGAACGACGTGAACGCACCCTCGGTGCGCGACGCGATGATCCCCTCCACGACGTTGCTGCCGACGTTGCGCACCGCGCCGAGTCCGAAACGGATGTCCTCCCCGACGGCGGCGAAGAAGTTGATCGACTCGGACACGTCGGGTGGCAGCACCTTGATGCCCATGCGACGGCACTCGTTGAGGTAGATGGCCATCTTGTCCTTGGAGTCGCCGACGCTGGTGAGCAGCGCCGCCATGTACTCGGCCGGATAGTGCGCCTTCAGGTACGCGGTCCAGTAGGAGACGAGGCCGTAGGCGGCGGAGTGCGCCTTGTTGAAGGCGTAGTCCGAGAACGGCAGCAGGATGTCCCAGAGCGCCTTGACCGCGCCCTCGCCGTAACCGCGGTCGACCATTCCCTGGTGGAAGCCCTCGTACTGCTTGTCCAGCTCGGACTTCTTCTTCTTTCCCATCGCGCGGCGCAGGATGTCGGCCTGGCCGAGGCTGAAGCCCGCCACCTTCTGCGCGATCGCCATCACCTGCTCCTGGTAGATGATCAGGCCGTACGAACCGTCGAGGATGTCGCGCAGCGGCTCCTCGAGCTCGGGGTGGATGGCGGTGATCTCCTGCAGACCGTTCTTGCGCAGCGCATAGTTGGTGTGCGAGTTCGCACCCATCGGGCCCGGTCGGTACAGGGCGATGACGGCGGAGATGTCCTCGAAGTTGTCCGGCTTCATCAGGCGCAGCAGAGACCGCATCGGTCCGCCGTCGAGCTGGAACACGCCCAGGGTGTCACCGCGCGTGAGCAGATCGTATGCCGGACGGTCATCCAGCGCGAGGTGCTCGAGGTCGAGCTCCTCGCCGCGGTTGGTGCGGATGTTGTCCAGTGCGTCGGAGATGATCGTGAGGTTGCGCAGCCCCAGGAAGTCCATCTTGATCAGACCGAGCGCCTCGCAGGACGGATAGTCGAACTGCGTGACGATCTGACCGTCCTGTTCGCGCTTCATGATGGGCACGATGTCGAGCAGCGGATGCGAGGACATGATCACGCCGGCGGCGTGCACGCCCCACTGGCGCTTCAGACCCTCGAGGCCCAGCGCACGGTCGAAGACCGTCTTCGCCTCAGGGTCGGTGTCGATCAGCGCACGGAACTCGCTGGCCTCCTTGTAGCGGGGGTGCGCGCTGTCGTACATGCCGCTCAACGGCATGTCCTTGCCCATCACGGCCGGCGGCATCGCCTTGGTGAGCCGGTCTCCCATGCTGAACGGGAAGCCCAGCACACGGCCGGCGTCCTTCAGCGCCTGCTTCGACTTGATGGTGCCGTAGGTGACGATCTGCGCCACGCGCTCGGAACCGTACTTCTCCGTGACGTAGTCGATGACCTCGCCACGACGCCGGTCATCGAAGTCGACGTCGAAGTCGGGCATCGAGACGCGGTCCGGGTTCAGGAACCGCTCGAAGATGAGCCCGTGCTCCAGCGGGTCGAGATCGGTGATCCTCATGGCGTACGCGACCATGGAACCGGCACCGGAGCCGCGGCCGGGACCGACACGGATGCCGTGATCCTTCGCCCAGTTGATGAAGTCGGCGACCACGAGGAAGTAGCCGGGGAAACCCATCTGCAGGATGATCCCCTGCTCGTACTCCGCCTGCTTGCGCACCTTGTCGGGGATGCCGTTCGGGTAGCGGTAGTGCAGACCCTTCTCGACCTCCTTGATGAGCCAGCTGTCCTCGGTCTCGCCGTCGGGCACGGGGAAGCGCGGCATGTAATTCGCCGAGGTGTCGAACTCGACCTCGCAGCGCTCCGCGATCAGCAGCGTGTTGTCGCATGCCTCAGGGTGGTCGCGGAACACCTGGCGCATCTCCTGCGCGGTCTTGATGTAGTAGCCGTCGCCGTCGAATTTGAACCGGTTCGGATCGTCCATGGTCGAACCGGACTGCACGCACAGCAGGGCTTCGTGCGCGTCGGCCTCGTGCTGGTGCGTGTAGTGCGAGTCGTTGGTGGCGACGAGCGGGATGTCGAGATCCTTCGACAGCCGGATGAGGTCGGTGATGACCCGGCGCTCGATGGACAGGCCGTGATCCATGATCTCGGCGAAGTAGTTCTCCTTGCCGAAGATGTCCTGGAACTCGGCTGCGGCGGCGCGCGCGGCATCGTACTGGCCCAGGCGCAGACGCGTCTGGATCTCACCGGACGGGCAACCCGTCGTGGCGATCAGCCCCTTGCCGTACGTCTGCAGCAGTTCGCGGTCCATGCGCGGCTTGAAGTAATAGCCCTCGATGCTGGAGAGCGAGCTGAGACGGAAGAGGTTGTGCATCCCCTCCTTGGTCTGGCTCCACATCGTCATGTGCGTGTAGGCGCCGGAGCCGGAGACGTCGTCGCTCTTCTGATCCGGCGATCCCCACGCCACGCGGGACTTGTCGCTGCGGTGCGTTCCCGGGGTGACGTAGGCCTCGAGTCCGATGATCGGCTTGACACCCGCGGCACGCGCGGCGTTGTAGAACTCGAAGGCGGCGAACGTGTTGCCGTGGTCGGTCACGGCGATGGCCGGCATGCCGTAGTCGGCCGCCGCCTGGGTCATCGCGGAGATCTTCGCAGCACCGTCCAGCATGGAGTATTCGCTGTGGACATGCAGGTGCACGAAGGAGTCGGATGCCATGCTTCGAGCCTACCCGCGGCACCCGACAGCTGAGCCGGATGCCGCGGGCCGGCCGCTCATGGCGCGGAGTCGACGACTGTGATGGTCACGCGAGTCACCATCTCTGGCACACCATCGGTGAGGCCACCGGCTCCGAAGCCCTCGGCGATCGACTCGACGAAGCCCTTGCTCGTGTCGATCACGATCGTCGTCGTCCGATCAGCGGATGCGCCGTAGCGCAGTCCGACGAGATCGCCGTCTCGCGAGTCGACCTCGAAGCCGGGCAGAAGTGCAATGGCGCGGAAGAAGGTCGCGCGCAGATCCGCCGGCATCAGGTTTATCGCGGAAGGATCCGACAGACTCGCCACCAGCCACCGATCCGCCTCGGGACCGGACATCCCAGACCTCGCCAGCAGCCAGTCGAGCAGCGCTGCCGGTTCACGGGGCATCTCCGCATAATAGGGCCGGTAGTTGTCCGCGAGGTACGGCATGGGGGGAGTATCTGCTCCTTCAGCGAGGAACTCCCCCGCAGGCAGCCGCTCGAACACATCGTTCCCCCGCGTCCCTTCGGCATCGTACGATGCCCAGTCCCGCGCGGCATCGACCCCGCGATCCCCGAAGGACTTCACGACTTCCGCCGAGCCGCCGCGGTAAAACCAGTCACCGGACCGGTCTGCGGGGATGAACAGCTCGTGCGTTCCGCGGACCAGGACTGCCGCGTCCGCGCCATCACGGCCGACGTTGAACGGGACTGTGGCCTCATCGTGATCATCCGACCACGCCGACCTCCAGAACTGCAGATGCTCCCCCTGCTCCTGGATCCGCAGGTACTGACCGGGAGCGAGTCCGGTGTCCACAGCCGTGATGGTCACATCAGCGGCCAACTCGAGTACGTCTGCTGCCGCAGCATCCGGTGCGGTCGGAGCCAGCACAGACCCGACCACGATCGCCGTAACGGCGGCGCCTGCCACGAGCCCCCAGACCCCCACACCAGTCAAACTCCGACGGCGTGGTCGCTGTACCGCATCCGGTCGAGCGATGCGCGCGATCTCCCGCATCAATACCCCGCGGGCTCCCGCCACGGTGCCGGCTTCGATGTACGCATCCTCGGCGCCCAGTTCACGCACGCGTTCCATAAGCGACATCGCGCTCCTCCTTCGCCATCCAGGTCAATCGGGCCGCGGAATGCGAACCCGGAGGTGCGAGCTTGCGGCGGACACGGTTCAGTCGGGACCTCACGGTCCCGACCGGGATGCCGAGCGCGAGGGCGATCTGGTCGTAGGTCAGGTCGCCCCACGCGTACAGCAGAAGGGTGTCGCGGTCGCGCGCGGACAACGCGGCGATACGCGGCGCCAGCGCACGCAATGCGGCGTCCGCGTCCATCCGCTCCTCCACCGCGCCATGTCCGCTCTCACCGACCGTGGCTGCTCCCGACGCCGCCTGAAATGACCGCCACTGCTTGGCTTCGTCAGCGCGATGGCTCCTCACCACGCGCGTGGCGATCCCCAGCAGCCACGGCAGCGCCGACCCGACGCCGAGGTCGAACGATCCGCGACGCCGGAAGGCGACCAGAAACGTCTCGCTGAGTGCGTCTTCGACCGCATCCGCGCCGACTCTCCGACGGATGTATCCGCCGACGGGACGCACGTACCGTTCGAAGATGCCGGAGAACGCCTCCGGCTCGTCGATCGACCGCTCGATGATCTCGCTGTCTGTGCTCACACTGGGTATTGCCCTGTCCGCCGGAATCGGTTCACGGTATTTTCTACACTGATCATCATGGCCACTCCGGACTTCGTCCTCGCCCTGCGCGAGCGCATCGGGCACGACCCGCTCCCCCTCGTCGGCACCACCGCCGTCGTCTTCCGCGACCAGAAGGTGCTGCTCGGCAAGCGCGCCGACAACGGCGCCTGGCAGACGATCGCGGGGATCGTCGAGCCGGGCGAGGAGCCGGCGGATGCCGCCGCGCGCGAATGCCTCGAGGAGGCGGGGGTCGTGGTGTCGGTCGATCGGCTGGCCCTGGTGCAGCAGCTGCCGCGCATCACCTACGTCAACGGCGACCAGGTCGACTTCATCGACGTCGTGTTCCGCTGCAGCTGGGTGTCGGGCGAGCCGCATCCCGCCGACGGCGAGCTCACCGAGGTCGGCTTCTACGACCTCGCCGAGATGATGGATGTGGTCGATGACGCCCACGTGCGCAAGATCGCCCTCGCCACAGCCGAGGATGATCCTGCGCACTTCCGCGGCGGGCGCGTCGCACGCTGACGCCGGCCGGTCATCTCACTTCGCGGCGACGATGCGCTGATCCGTGTTCGTGTAGGCGATCGAGTCGGCGATGGTGCCGACCAGGCCCATGTCCACGTGCAGCAGCCCGGGCTCCACGTCATCCAGTGACGGCGGAGTGTCCGCGCCGAGGGTGAGCGATCTCCCGTTCTGCGCGGTGGCCGTGAGCGATCCCAGGTAGACGGAGACATGCCCCCGCAGCGTCATGGTGTCCGCATCCGTGACGAGGCCGGGGCCACCGGCCGGACGCACGGAGAGTGCGAAGCCGGTGATGGTGATCGTGTCGGCGCTGATCTTGAGCGCACGGATGCTGCCGCCGTCGATCGTCGGCACGGTCACCAGACTGATGCCCTTCAGGCCGGTGAACGACAGTCCCTTCGAGGACATCTGCGCCGGGGTCTGCGTGAAGATCGGGGCGCTCTCGTCGGGCACGGCCGGCGCGGGGGTCGGGGTCGAATCCGGGGCGGCTTCGTCGGGTTGCGTCGTCTCCGGCGTGCTGGGTTCCGGTGTGCCGGGTTCCGGTGCAC
>JBARWR010000144.1:0-2886 GCA_049646915.1 Microbacterium sp. | reverse complement strand
TCGCAGCACGAGTCGCGGGCGCGGAGTTCGCGGGCGCAGAGGCCGCAGGCGCGGAGTTCGGTGCGGATTCGGTGTGCTCAGACATCCCGGTCAGTATACGAGCGGCTCCCGTGTGGAACCGGATGCCGGGCGGCGCGGACGTCGCGGGAGCCAGCAGGACACGCGCTCGCAGTACGCCTGGTACGGCGCGCCGAATCGCGCAAGAAGATCCTTCTCCTCCCACGGGCGGATGAGATGGTTCCACACCAGCGAGCCGCACAGCGCGTAGACCACCACGAGCCATGAGCCGCACAGCATCCCTATCGCGGCTCCTTGTGCGATGCCGGCCACGGCCATCGGATTGCGCACATATCGGTATGGACCGGAGACGACGAGCGCTCTCGCCGTCGAGGACGGCAGTGGAGTGCCATCGCCTCGGCCCGCCATCGTGACCGCAGACCACAGGCCGAGGCCGGTCGCCGCCAGCAGTGCGATCGCGCCGACGACCGGCACTGCCAGCGGTACATGAAGTCGCAGTCCCCATCGGCCTTCGACGAAGACGATGACGATCGGGATCACCACCAGACATGCGCCCCAGAACACGACGATCTGGCCCCCGGTGCGCAGAAGGTGAGTTCGGGCGCGGGCCGGGGCGGCTTCCCGGGGCGCGAACACTCCGATGATCAACCATTCGGAGGGCAGCCTGCCCATCCGGACGAGCAGCAGGGCGCCCACTGAGCACGCACCCGCCCCGATCATCAGCAGCGCGCCCCATCCCGCCATGCTTGTCGCGGTTGCGTAGACAGCCATGGCCGCCGCGACGAGCACCGTCCAGCCTGTCGCGATGTAGGCGGCGAGGCGGATGCCGCAGGCAGCCAGTGCCGAAGCGGCGACGAAGAGCGGGATGTCGAAGACCGCGGTCAGTCCCACGGGCAGTTCGCCGAGCGTCAGCATCCGCATGGCGGGTGAGACGGCGACGGATACCCACCAGCTGATCCCGGCGAGGGCCTGTGCGGCGAAGTAGGCGCGTCCCCACCGCGCATCCAGGGACGCGACGACGCTCACATCTCCTCGTGGGTCGCCGGATCTCCCTCGAACAGCCGGCCGTCCGGGCGGCCCAGTGCGGTGATCGCCGCGACCTCGGCATCGTCGAGGACGACGGACGCCGCGTCGAGATTGGACTGCTGATGCTCGGCCGACGACGCCTTCGGAATCGAGACGACGCCACGGGCGGTGTGCCACGCGAGCACCGTCTGCGCGGGGGTGATGCCGTGAGCGGCGGCGATCTCGACGATCACCGGCTCCGCGAGCACCTCGCGCCCCCGACCCAGCGGGCTCCACGCGACGGTGAGGATGCCGCGCTCGGCGTGCAGGGCGACGGCATCCTCCTGAGGGAAGTACGGGTGCACCTCGATCTGGTTGACGACCGGACGCACGCCGCCGTCGGCTTCTATGCGGTCGAGGTGCTCGGGCAGGAAGTTGGAGACGCCGATCTGACGCACTGTGCCGCGCTCCTGCGCCTCGATCAAAGCGCGCCAGGCCTCGGTGTAGCGGTCGTGGCTCGGGTTCGGCCAGTGGATCAGGTGCAGATCGGTGGCGTCGATGCCGAAGCGGAATCGGCTCTCCTCGATGCTGGTGCGCGCCTTCGCAGACGCGTGGTGGCGTCCGGGGAGCTTGGTGGTGACGATGATCTGCGATCGGTCCACGCCGGATGCGGCGACACCCGCCCCCACTGCACCCTCGTTCTCGTAGTTGAACGCCGAGTCCACGAGCCGGTATCCGAGCCGGAGTCCGGCCGCGACCGCCTCGGCTCCGGCTTCGCCGTTCAGGCGATAGGTCCCGAGCCCGATGGCGGGCAGAACGAACCCGTTGTGAGCGGTGAACGGTGCTGGCTGCGACATGATCCTCCTTGAGCGGTGTCCCGCCAGCCTACGCGCGAGCTGGTCAGCACACGGGCTCCGAGCGGATGCCGGTGCGCCCACCTGCCACGATGGGAGGATGCCTGCGCACATGACCCCCGCCGACGATCAGCGCTGCCCCTGCACGAGCGGCGATGTCTTCGGCTCGTGCTGCGGGCCGGTGATCTTCTCCGGGATCGCACCGACGGCTATGCGGCTGATGCGCTCCCGCTTCACAGCGTTCGCGACCGGGGATGCCCGGCACCTGCAGCGCACCTGGCATCCGTCCACCCGCCCCGAAGCACTCGATCTCGATGACGATGTGCGGTGGCTGCGGCTGGACATCCTGGACACTGTGCGGGGCGGACCGTTCGACGTGGACGGCATCGTCGAGTTCGAGGCGTTCTACCGTGAGGATGGGGCGCGGGGCTCGATGCGGGAGCGCAGCCGCTTCCTCCGCGAGGACCGGGTCTGGTTCTACGTCGACGGTGTCACCGCCAGCAGATAGGTTTGGGAGCGTGAAAGCCACTCCCGAGAACCAGCGCACCCTGCTCGAGATCGCAGACCTCGACCGCCGCCTCCTGCAGAGCGAACGCGCGCGGACGCAGCCGCCGCAGGGCGCCCGCATCAATGAGCTCGCGGCGGTGCGCAAGCAGCAGCTCGGCGAGCTGACCGCGCTGACCGGTGTTCTCGACGACGCCAAGGCCGAGCAGGCCCGCATCGAATCCGACGTGGCGCTTGCCACTCAGCGCCGCGATCGCGACGGCGAGCGACTGGCCACCGCGACCGACCCCAAGCAGGCCCAGGCGCTGGAGAACGAGATCGACAGCCTGAGCCGGCGCATCTCGATGCTCGAGGACACCGAGCTGGAGATCATGGGGCGGGTGGAAGAGGCTCAGAACGACGTCGACGCGCAGCAGGCGCTGCTCGAGCAGACTCAAGCCGAGGGCGCCCGGCTCACCGCCGCGGCCAAGGCCGAGATCGCCGCCGCCACCACGGAGGGCGAGCA
>JBARWR010000143.1:0-12167 GCA_049646915.1 Microbacterium sp. | reverse complement strand
CGCTTCATCGGCGACGTAGTGGCGCACGGCGAACGCCGCGTTCGCGAGCACGGCGGTCAGCAGCGCGACGTTCGATTCGGCCGGCGCGTGCCGCCGCACGATGTCGAGGTAGCGCTCCGCGCCGAATTCGCCGTCGCGCGTGGCATTCCACAGTGATGACCACACCAGTCCGCGCACGAGGTCGTCCTCGAGCGTGGACAGCGACTCCCCCACGCTGGCCAGGGAGCACTCGTCCAGACGCGCCTTGGCGTAGGTGAGATCGTCGTCGTTCAGCAGCACGAGGTCCGCCTGGGGAATCTCGACCGGCGTGCGCTCGTCGTGGATGCTCAGCTCGATGCGCTCACGCAGTGCGAGACTGCCGTCGCGCAGGTCGTACAGACCCACGCGCAGTCGATGCGGGCGCGGTCCGGCAGCCCCACCGTCCTGCACGACGACGCGGTTGCCTTCGGCATCCGTCTCCAGCCACAGCGTCGCAACGCCGCTGGTCTCCAGCCAGGCTCGCGACCAGGTGCGCAGATCCTGCCCCGACACCTCCTCGAGCTTGTCGAGCAGATCGCCGAGCGTGGTGTTTCCGAACGCGTGCGCGGCGAAGTACCGGCGGGCGCCCTCGAAGAACGATTCCTCACCGACGAACGCGACGAGCTGCTTCAGAACAGCAGCACCCTTGGCATAGGTGATTCCGTCGAAGTTCAGCTTGGCGGCCTCGAGGTCAGGGATGTCCGCGACGATCGGGTGAGTCGTGGGCAGCTGATCCTGCCGGTATGCCCAGGTCTTGCGGCTGTTCGCGAAGCGCGCCCAGGCATCGGTGAACCGGGTCGCAGCGGCAGACGCGTGCGTGCCCATGTAGTCCGCGAACGATTCCTTCAGCCACAGGTCGTCCCACCAGCGCATGGTGACCAGATCGCCGAACCACATGTGGGCCATCTCATGCAGGATCGTGTTCGCCCGACCGCCGCGCTGCGCGTCGGTGGCGGCCCCTCGGTTGATGTACGCCTCGGTGAAGGTGACCAGCCCCGGGTTCTCCATGGCGCCGAGGTTGTACTCGGGAACGAAGATCTGGTCGTACTTGCCCCACGGGTACGGGTACGCGAAGGCGTCGCTGAAGAAGTCCAGGCCCTGTCTGGTGACCTCGAGGATCTCGTCGGCCTCCAGGTGCTCTGCCAGCGATGCCCGGCACAGTACGCCCAGGTCGATGCGCTGGTCACCCCGTGTCCACTCCCCGTCGATGCGCGCATAGGCGCCGGCGGCGACCGCGGTGATGTAGCTGGAGATCGGCAGCGTCGGCGCGAACTCCACCTGCTGCATGCCGATGCCCTCGTGCACGCGCGCGGGCGACTGGTTGGACAGCACATGCCAGCCGGCGGGAACGGTGATGTCGAAGGTGTAGGCGGCCTTCATATCGGGCTGCTCGAAGCACGCCATGACACGGCGCGAATCCGCCGGCTCGTACTGCGTGTACAGGTAGGTCTCGCCGTCGACCGGATCGTGGAAGCGGTGCATGCCCTCGCCGGAGCGGCTGTACGCGGCGACGGCCTCGACGCGCACTTCGTTCTGCGCGGACAGTCCGTCGACGAGGATGCGCGCCCCGTCGTAGCGGACCTCGCGCTCCTCGTCGTTCACGACCACACGCGACACGGTCTCGCCGATGAAGTCGATCCAGGTCTCCTGCGTGGCTGCATCGAATGTCAGGGTGGTGATGCTCGGGAATCCCGACCGGGCCCGCTCGGGAGCGCCGGTGAGATCCAGTTCGACGCGGATGCTGTGCACAGTGATGCGCGCCGCCCGCTCAGCAGTCTCTTCGCGGCTGAGGTTGGCGGTCACGTTCGCAGAACTCATTGCTCCATCGTGTCACGTCGCTCCGACGCCTGCAGGCAGTCCCGCCCCCGACCGCGCCCTCAGGCGACAGTCACCGGCGACGGCGTCTTGGCGAGCGCCTGCTCGAGATCCGCGAGCAGATCGTCGACGTTCTCCAGGCCGATGGACAGCCGCACGATATCCGCACCGGGGCGCGCCTCGGCGGCGACCGGACGGTGGGTGAGAGCCGCGGGATGCTGGATGAGCGAGTCGACGCCGCCGAGCGAGACGGCGTGGGTGAACAGGCGCACGGCACCGGTGAGCGCCTCCGCAGCCGCGTATCCCCCGACCAGGCGGATCGCGATCATCGCACCGCCTCCGCTCATCTGCCGGCCGACGATGCCGCGGACGTCATCGAGTTCGGGATAGAACACCTCGGCCACGGCCGGGTTGTCCTGCAGCTTCGTGATCATCGCGCGGGCATTGTCCTGCTGAGCATGCAGGCGGACCGGGAGGGTCGCGAGCCCCCGATGCAGCAGGTAGGCGCCCAGCGGATGCAGCAGTGCGCCGGTGATGGCGCGGACGCGCCGCAGCGCCTGCGCCGTCTGCTCGGAGCAGGCGATGACCCCGGCGATCACATCTCCATGTCCGCCGATGTACTTGGTCGCACTGTGCAGCGACATCGCGGCGCCCAGATCGAGGGGGTTCTGCAGCAGCGGGGTCGCGAAGGTGTTGTCCACCATGACCGGCACCCCCTGGGACTGCGCGACGACGGCTGCGATGTCGACGAGGTCGAGAGTCGGGTTCGCGGGGGTCTCGAGCACGATCAGACCGGTGTCCGGGCGGATGCTGTCGCCCACCTCGTCCTCGTCGCAGAATGTGACCTCCGCACCGAGCAGCCCGGACTCCAGCAGGTGGTCGGTGCCGCCGTACAGCGGCCGGACGGCCACGATGTGACCCTTGCCCGCTCCGGTGGTGTGCGAGAGGATCGCCGCCGTCGTCGCGGCCATCCCGGAGCTGAAGGCGACGGCGGCATCGGCGTGCTCGAGCTCGGCCAGCGCCTCTTCGAAGCGGGCGACCGTCGGGTTCCACAGTCGCGCGTACACGTTGCCGCCGTCGGGCAGGGGGTGACCGCCGTTCGCCATCGCCTCGTATGAGTCGCCGCCGTGCAGGATGTCGGGCAGCGGGTTCGTCGAGGACAGATCGATCGGGGCGGCGTGCACCCCCATCGCGGCGAAATCGGAGCGTCCGGCGTGGACGGCGACAGTGTCGGGATGCAGCGGCAGATCAGACATGACTCCAGGATGCTCCGTGCAGCGAACGCCTGCCACCGCTGTTGCTCGCATACCGGACGCGGGAACGCATATGTTGTTCTGAGAGCAATGACATCAACTCATCGGGAGCGAGAATTGGCACCAGCGCACACTGCAGCAGCGGACGAACTCGACCTGCGCATCCTCGCCGCTTTGACCGCACAGCCGGAAGCACCGGTCAAGAAGCTCGCGGCGGGCCTGGGCATCCCGGCATCGACGTGCGCCTTCCGCCTACGCGCTCTGCGCTCGCGCGGCGTGATCACCGGCCTGCACGTGGTCATCGATCCGGCAGCACTGGGAGCCGCCGTGCAGGCGATGATCCGGGTGCGGCTCGCCAACCACAACAAGAGCGCCGTCGACGCACTGTTCGACGCGCTGGTCACCACGCCCGGGGTGCTGCAGGTGTTCCACATCGCCGGCGCCGACGACTTCCTCGTGCATGTGGCGGTGACGGATGCCGCCGCGTTGCGCGACATCGTGCTGGAGCACATCACGGTGCACGATGTGGTGCGCGCCACCGAGACTCAGCTGGTCTTCGAACGCCGCGAGGGTGCCGGAATGCTGCCGAGGCTCTGACTCCCTCGCGATCAGCGCAGACGACTCAGGCGGTCGCGGTGGCGCCGCGGCGAGGAAGCACCCAGCCGGCGCGCGGGAAGTGGCACGTGTATCCGTCGGGGTACCGCTCCAGGTAGTCCTGGTGCTCGGGCTCGGCCTCCCAGAACGGGCCGGGCTGCTCGATCGTGGTGACCACGGCGCCGGGCCAGAGCCCGGAGGCGTCGACGTCTGCGATCGTGTCGCGAGCGACCTGCTCCTGCTCGGCGTCGAGAGGGAAGATCGCCGACCGATAGCTGGTGCCGATGTCATTGCCCTGACGGTTCAGAGTGGACGGGTCGTGGATCTGGAAGAAGAAGGCGAGGATGTCGCGGTAGGTGGTCTTCGCAGGGTCGTAGACGACCTCGAGGGCCTCGGCGTGGCCGGGATGGTTGCGATAGGTCGCGTGGTCGTTCTCGCCGCCCGTGTAGCCGACGCGCGTGGCCAGCACCCCCGGCTGACGACGGACGAGATCCTCCATGCCCCAGAAGCATCCGCCCGCGAGCACGGCGGTCTCGGCGTTCGGCTGTCGCGTGATGGATCCGGTGTCGCTGCTGCCGCTGGTCATCTGCTGCGCTCCTCTGATCGGCGTTCGTCCTGCGTGCCTCCATTGTCCCCCTTTTTCGGCCATGCCGGCGCTGTGCAGTCGGCACCCGGGCGTTGAGCTGGGGAATGCCGGCGATGGCGCCTAGGTTGGAGCTGATGGCGGGTGTGCACCCGCCCGCATCGCACATCCGAGGAGAGTCATGCGCCCGTATCTGGACAAGTCCGCACCCGAGGTCTGGAAGGCGGCAGCCGCCTACTCGGCGGCGGTCGCCAAGCATGCGGACAGCAGCGGCCTCTCGGTGCAGGAGGGGGAGCTCATGAAGGTGCGCGTATCGCAGCTGAACGCCTGCACGTTCTGCCTCGACATGCACTCCCGCGAAGCGCGAGTCGCCGGCGTCCCTCAGCAGAAGCTCGATCTGCTGCCTTCCTGGCGCGAGACGTCATTGTTCACCGAGCGCGAGACCGCCGTGCTGGCCGTGGCAGAGGCCACCACGCGGATGCCCTTGAGCGAGGACTCCAAGGCGGATCTGGCCGGCGCGCGTGCAGTGCTGGGCGACGCCGCCTTCAGCGCAGCCGAATGGGTCGGTGCGACCATCAACACATTCAACCGGATCTCGATCCTCAGCGAGCACCCGGTACGCCCGCGCGGCGAAGACGGGCAGCTGCTGCCCTGACGGATCCCTCCGCTACTGCCGCGGGCGCAGGGTGACCGTCGGCATCGGCGGGGCGGGAAGCGGGGTGAGCTGCCCTTCGGCGAACGGCCCGAACAGAGTCGGCTTCCCGGCATCCCGCGGGTCCGCCGGCTCGAAGCCGAGCTCGGCCTGGTACCGACGGCGGAACTCGACGATCTCGTCGTGGCTGCGGCCGATGAAGTTCCACCACATAACGATCTGCTCGCCCAGCGGCACGCCGCCCAGCAGGATGACCCTGGCGCCCTCGGCACCGGCCTCGATGTGCAGCGAGTCGGCGCCGTCGGGCGTGTAGCCCAGTTCACGGTGCTGCACGGGCGTGCCGTTCAGGACGATCGCTCCGGTCTCGGCCAGTGCCGCATGCTCGAAGTCGGCACGGACCTCCAGCGTGACCGCGGCACCGGGTTCCAGGATGAGCTCCGCGCCGAGCAGATCGGGCGTCCGGGTCTCGACCGGAGAGGTCGACCCCAGCAGCGAGCCGATGAACACGCGGATGCTGGCGCCGGGCAGCGGCACGGGTTCCGGGGCGTAGTGCGCGAATCCATGCTCGGTGAAGCGGGTGGCATCGGGCATCGCGTACCAGAGCTGCACCCCGTGGAGCACGGTCGTCTCGGGCGTGCTGATCTCCTGGTGGGTGATCCCCCGTCCGGCGATCATGAGGTTCAGCTCGCCGGGGAGCACGGCGGCGTCGACCCCGCCCGAGTCGAGATGGTCGATACGTCCGGTGAACAACCAGGAGACGGTGGCGAGACCGGTGTGCGGATGCCGTGGTACGACCATTCCCCCGGAGCCGGCCACGTCATCGGGCCCGTAATGATCCAGGAAGCACCAGGCGCCGACCAGCGAACGCTGCTTCTGCGGCAGCGTGCGGTGCACGGTCATGGCCCGCGGGCCGCCGAGCGGCACCTCGCGCGGGGCGAGCACCTCGACATCCCGGCACAGCTCCCCGGGCCCCAGCACGCGCTCCGGAGGATTCTTCTCCAGGTTGGTCATGCGGGCCTCCTTCGGGTGATGTCGCTGCTTCTGTCAGCGTAGCCACTCGGCGCACGCAGCGGCCGGATGCGCCGTCAGGCGTTGCGGATGGCCGAGAGCGTGACTCCGATCGGGATGCTGACGGCCAGCAGGACGAGCAGGATGCGAAATCCCAGCAGCAGCATCCGATCTGCCCTCCCCTGGAGCCGGAACGTGGCGAGAAATGCGAGCACGAGCGCGACGACCAGCAGCGCGGCCCCGGCGAAGACGGCGACCGTGGATCCTGCCGAGGTCCCGATGAGGACGGCGAGGTTGCCGACGTTCCACGACGCGAACTGCGCCCAGCCCTGCGCATCCGAGCCGCTACGCATCCAGTGCTGTCGAGCCGAGCCCATCACGACCTGTGCGGCACCGGCGACGAGCACGAGGTAGGCCGCGGCCCAGCTGCCCTTGCTCAGCTCCAGAGGTCCGGTGACGGCCGCGATCAGGCCGCCGAGGATCACGGCGGCGGCGCCGACGATGCGCATCGCCGTGGCGGATGCGAAAGAAACGAACGAGGCCACTGTCCGAATCTACCCGCCGCAGTCGCTGGGCGCGCGGTCGCGCTCACCAAGCCTGCTAGCGCGGAATCGCGACAGAATCCAGCCCATGGTCAGACGAATCGCGACGTCGGATGCTGGAGGGGCAAAGGAGGTTCCTCATGCCGCACCGCACACCCGATTCCGGAATGACCGGTCCCGGCACGGACCCGACGAAGGTCCTCGATCAACCCGCGCTGCGCACGTCATCCGGTGCCATCTGGCTCGTCTGTTCGAGCATCTTCACCGCGGTATGCCTGATCCCGCTGATCGGCATCACCGTATCCGGCGGCGCCGCGGCGGTCGTCGCCCTGATCGCCGTCGTACTGCTGCTGTGCCTGCTCGCCGCGGTGTTCATCATCCGGTTCCAGGCCGGGCCGGGTCCCCTGCGCCTGAGGTGGCTGGCGGCGTGCATGCTCGCGATGGCCGTCGTCGCCCTGGTCGCCTTGATCATCTGCGTGGCGATCGTGTGGGCATCCGTGCCGCGCTAGACCTGCCCGGGTGTCAGCTCTCGCATTACATTGATCGCATGGTCACCATCACCGCCGTCCTGGGAGACATCACGCAGCAGCGGGTCGACGCGATCGTGAATGCGGCCAATCGCCGCATGCGCGGCGGAGGCGGCGTCGACGGAGCGATACATCGCGCAGGCGGCCCAGAAGTGCTGGCCGACTGCATCGCACGCTTCCCGGACGGACTGGCGACCGGCGACGCCGGATACACGACCGCAGGGCGGCTTCCGGCGAACTGGGTGATCCACACCGTCGGTCCGAACCATGCGGTCGGCGAACGCGACCCCGACCTCCTCGCCTCCTGTTACCGACGTTCGCTGGAGGTCGCAGACGCACTGGGCGCGCGCAGCGTGGCTTTTCCTCTGGTGAGCGCCGGAGTGTACGGCTGGCCGCTGCGCGACGCGGTCAAGATCGCGGTGCGCACGCTGCTCAGCACCGAGACCAGGGTCGAGGACGTTCAGGTGGTCGCTTTCGACGAGCATCTTCACCAGCTCGTGCAGTCCGCGATCACGCACCGGATGGCCCTACATCTGCTCGAGGGCGTGCGCGTGCTGCACGAGCGGGGCTACCAGGCAGTCAGAGCGCTCCCCTACATGAGCCCCTCGGGCCTGCACTGGCGCGTCGAGATCTCCGATACGCCCTTCTTCACGGACGCCTCCGCGCGACGGAGCGTCGGCTACTCGACCGCAGGCGGCCTGGAGTTCGTCGGCACCGAGGTCGCCGCGACGACGTCCCCCGAGGTCTTCGCCGACCTGATCCTGGGCGCGCTCCCCGGACTCGGGCCGGCCGACGACCCCCGATATGCGGGCTGGTACTCGGGGCTGCTCGATGTCGTGAACGAACAGGATGAGCTGCCGGTGGCCTTCTCCGATTCAGATCTGGAGAAGCCCGGTTGGCAGATCGGCTGGGGCACAGACGTGCGCTTTCCGGAGCCGCCGGAATTGAGGCACTCATGAAACAAGAAAACCCCGTGTGACCGGGGTTTCTATCTTGCTGGGGTACCTGGACTCGAACCAAGAACAACGGTACCAGAAACCGCCGTGTTGCCAATTACACCATACCCCAAGGGCGAAACCGGAGTACCGCACCGAGGTTCAAGCGTACCGGAACGACGCACGGATGGCGAATCGACGCAGCCTCCCCGGGCGTGGCGCACCTCAGCATCCGCGGCGGTGTCAGACGTGGACGACCCGCCCCGATTGCTGCGGACGGATCCAGTCCTCGAGATCGAAACCCTGCTCGCGTGCGGTGTCGAGATAGGAGCTCTCCAACTCGTCCGACACCTGATGATCGCGTGACAGCAGCCAGAGATGCTTGTGATCGGGCGTGCCCACCAGAGCGTTCTCATAGCGCTCATCGATCCGCAGCACCCAGTAGTCCGCCTTCGTGAACGGGATCCATCGCAGCGCCTCCGGCAGGAACGTCACCTGCAGCCGACCGGGGTGCTCCTGATCCGGAACACCCTGTCCGAGAGCTTGCGTCGGCTCGCCCTTCTCATCGAGACACCGGTTGTCGACGCGCACGGTTCCGTCATCGTTCAGCGAGTACTCCGCGGTGACATCCTTCGCGCCCGCGTCCTCGAATCGCAGCGGCAACCGCCCGACCTCGAACCACAGACCCAGATACCGCCCCAGTTCCAGCGTCGGCACTGACCGCACTTCACCATCGACCATGACACCCTCCTTCGCTCGCCTGCCACCTTACGCAGGGCGCTTCGCCGCGCAGAGGGGGTTGCGTGCCGGACAGGCGGTCGGCTACCGAGCGGTCAGAGCTCACCCATGCGCGCCGGCTTCGTCCAGCGCAGGAACACCGTCGAACGGGTGATGCGGGCCAGGTCCGCGAGCAGTGCACCGACCTTCGTGCCGATGCACAGGCTCAGGAACATCATCGGCGCCGACACCAGCGCCTGGGCGTCGAAGCTCGCAAGGGCGACCAGGCCGATGGTCCCGGGAACCAGCAGCAGAAACGCCGGCTGAAACGACACCGTCGCCGGGATTGCGAGAGTGAGGCGTTCCAGCACACGGGCGGCGATGAACAGCACGGCTGCGGCGACTCCCGTCGCCACGACGCTTCCGACCTGCGGGCTGAACAGCGCCAGCACGGCGTAGGTCCCGGTCATCACGACCACGCACACCACGGTGAGGCGGAATCCGGAGCCGAACGCGAGTCCGATGCCGATCGCCAGTACGACCACGGCGATCCAAGCGGCCCACAGAGGCGGCAGCGCCTCCCATCCCCCGCGATCCGTGGTGAGCCGTACGGCCTCACCGACCAGCGCAGCCGATGCCGAATCGATGCGCAGCCCGGTAAGCGCGGCGCCGGAGTAGACGCCCGCTGCCATGAACGCCAGCATGATCAGCCCGTACATCAGCCGCGACGCACCGGTCACGATGTCGGTCGAGGTCAACTCCAGCAGCGCGTTGGTGATCAGCGCGCCGGGAACCAGGATGGCGATCGGGGCGCACACCGCGAACAGCGGCACGGGCCCCAGATCGAGCCACCCCGCAACGGCGCCGACCAGCACCGTGGAGACGAACGCCGACACGAACGGAGCGACCGCGGCCGCCGCGCGCACGCGCATCATCAGCATGGTCAGCCCGCCGACGAGGAGTCCGACCACAAGCGCGAGCACGATCGCCCACCATGGGCAGCGGAACAGCCACGCCAGCGAGAGCGAGAGCAGTCCGCAGCCGATCATGTTCTGCAGGCCGGGATGGCGGCGCGGTGTCGACCGTATGGATGCCATCCGGTCGGGGGCATCGGCCAGCGCGGTCGACCCCGATTCGAGGTCGTGCACCAGCCTGCTGGCCCGTGCCGACTGCCGGAACGTGCGCGCTTCGCCCTTGCCGATCACCGTCGTCGTCGCGGATGCCGAACCCGGGCGGCTGACCATGACCATCTCGGGGAGGATCGCGAACTCCAGCGACGTCCCCGCCACCGTGCGCTGGCTCACCTGCTCAAGCGATCCGCGCACGTCGGTCACCGAGGTGCCGCACTCCAGCAGCAGCACGCCGAGCTCGCCGAGGACGACATCCGCCTCGGCTGCGGGCAGCGCGGCATTCGCCGGGGTGCTGGTCACGACCGTGTCGACACTTCGTCTCGCTCCGCTCGCTCAGTGCACCGCTCGCGAAGCTCGCTCAACGACCGAGGACGTCGGCCAGAGCGCGCAGGCGACGCAGCGTCTCGTCCTTGCCGAGCAGCTCCATCGACTCGAACAGCGGCGGAGAGATGCGGCGACCGCTGAGCGCGACGCGCGGCGGACCGTACGCGATGCGCGGCTTGAGTCCCAGCTCGTCGACCAGCTTCGCCGCGAGAGCGTTCTTGACGGCATCCGCGGCGAAGTCCTCCACCGGCTCGAGCGCGGCGATGCACGCCGTGAGCACCTCGGCGGCGTTGGCCGGCAGACCCTTCATGGCGTCGTCCCGGTACTCGATCTCCTCCGTGAACAGGAAGCCGAGCAAGTCGGGGGCTTCGCCCAGCATCTGCATCCGCTCCTGCACGAGCGGTGCGGCGCGGAATGCGAGCACGATCTGCTCGTGCGTGGGCTCGGCGTCGCCGAACACACCACCGGCCGCGAGATAGGGCAGCATCCGCTCGGCGAAGTCGCGGCCCTCCAACTGACGGATGTGATCGCCGTTGATCGACTCGGCCTTCTTCTGGTCGAAGCGGGCCGGGTTCGGGTTGACGTCCACGATGTCGAACGCCTCGATGAACTCCTGCAGCGAGAAGACGTCTCGGTCGGGACCGATCGACCATCCCAGCAGTGCCAGGTAGTTCAACAGCCCCTCGTGAATGAAGCCGCGCTCGCGGTGCAGGAACAGGTCGGCCTGCGGATCGCGCTTGGACAGCTTCTTGTTGCCGGTCTCCCCCAGCACCAGCGGCATGTGCGCGAAACGCGGCACGAACGTCGTCACTCCGGCCTTGATCAGTGCGTCGTACAGCACCAGCTGGCGGGCGGTGGAAGGCATGATGTCCTCGCCGCGCAGCACGTGCGTGATTCCCATGAGCGCATCGTCGACGGGGTTCACGAACGTGTACAGCGGCTTGCCGTTCGGGCGCACCAGCACGTAGTCGGGGAAGGACCCGGCCGGGAAGGTGATCTCACCGCGAATCAGATCCTCGAAGGTGAGATCCTCATCGGGCACGCGCAGCCGCAGCGCCGGCTGACGGCCCTCGGCGCGGAATGCGGCCTTCTGCTCGTCCGTGAGGTCGCGGTCGTGGTTGTCGTAGCCGAGCTGCTTGGCGCGGCCGCTGGCCTCGTTGCGCGCGTCGATCTCCTCGGCGGTGGAGAAGCTCTCGTACACTGCTCCGGCGGCTTTGAGCTTCTCGATCACGTCGAGGTAGATGTCCGAGCGCTCGGACTGGCGATAAGGCGCGTGCGGACCGCCGACCTCGACGCCCTCATCCCAGTCGATCTTCATCCAGGTGAGCGCGTCGACGAGCTGTCGGAAGCTCTCCTCGCTGTCACGGGCGGCATCGGTGTCCTCGATGCGGAAGATGAGCTTGCCGCCGTTGTGCCGCGCGTAGGCCCAGTTGAACAGGGCCGTGCGCACCATGCCGACGTGCGGCAGGCCGGTCGGCGATGGGCAGAAGCGCACGCGGATGTCAGACCCGGTGGCAGTGGTGGTGAGGGGGTGCACGGTAGCCATATCCCCCTGATTCTATCGGGGCCGGATGCTGCGCCCCGAGCCCGTCATCCGAGGCGGTGCACGGAGATCGCCGCCGTCTGCGTCTGCGGCACCGTGGCACCGTCGCCGCGCTCTGCCACGAGGGAGTCGAACGCCTCGCGAAAGCGACGGCGATCGGCATCCGCGAGTCGTCGGTAGAACGCACCGGCACCCGCCACTCCGCCTTCGACAGCGCGCCACAGCGTCGCTGCGGCGGGGTGCCACGTCCAGGTCAGCTCCGACATCTCCGGTGTCCAGCCGGCGTCGCGCAGCATCCGCTCGAATCCGGATGCCGTGCGCTCGAAGTCCTTGTCGGCCGCCAGGCGTCCGCCGGATGCCGGAGCGAGCGAGGCGCGCGTCGTCACGTCGGCCCACAGCGACGACGGCGAGTGCGTCCAGGTGGTGGCGATCACCGTGCCGCGGGACACCCGGCGCAGCTCGGCCGCTCCGGATCGCGGGTCGTCCAGGTGGTTGAGCACGAAGTTCGCGACGACGACGTCGAAGG
>JBARWR010000142.1:0-6518 GCA_049646915.1 Microbacterium sp. | reverse complement strand
GTGGTGAGCCGGTTGGGCAGGCCCCGCACGGGACGGCGTCGGGCATCGAGCAAACCTGTCTGACGGGCGAGGGTCTCCCCCGCGCCGATCACACGCACCGCCCAGCGGACGCCGTCGTTGATGCCGCCGCTCTGCGCCGTGCTGGACTTCACCTGGGCGATCTCCGGGCGGACGCCGTAGATCTCCGCGAGGTCACGGCTGACACGGCGCGCGAGGGCCTCGGCATCCACCTCTGCCTCGACGGCCACACGGCCGGCGATGGAGTGCAGCCCACCCGCGAAACGAAGAATGGTCGTCACCTCGGCGACACGCACCGTCGGGGGTGCGTTGCGGATGCCGACGAGCTCAGACTTGACGTCGGTGGTTAGTGCCACGGGACTCCTTCACGATCCTCGCGCCGGACCGCGGCGCAAGGAACCAGCCTACAAGGCCGCGGGCGTCTGCACCGCCGCAGCCGACGCTCATTCGCGGCCGAGGTCTCGGTGTCGCACGTTCACTGCGACGCCCGGTGCGTCCGCGAGACGCCGGGCGATCTCCTCCGCCATCGCGACCGAGCGGTGCTTGCCGCCGGTGCAGCCGATCGCGACGGTGGAGTGGCTCTTGTTCTCGCGCTGATAGCCCTCGAGCACCGGCCGCAGCATCTGCACATAGGCGTCGAGGAACTCCTTCGCCCCGGGGCGAGAGAGCACGTACTCGCGCACGTCCTCCTGCTGCCCGGTGTGCTCGCGCAGCTCTTCATTCCAGTACGGGTTGGGGAGGAAGCGCATGTCGGCGACGTGGTCGACGTCGGTCGGCAACCCGTATTTGAACCCGAAGCTCAGCAGGGTGAGGCGGTGGCGCGCGGCGCCCTCTTCGCTGAACATGTCCGATACCTGCATGGCGAGCTGGTGGATGTTCAGCCCGGACGTGTCGATGAGCAGGTCGGCCGCCTGACGGATGGGCGCGAGGCGCGCCCGCTCGGTGCGGATGCCGTCCAGCAGCGTCCCGTCGCCCTGCAGCGGATGCGGGCGGCGAACGGCTTCGAATCGGCGCACAAGTACGTCGTCCGATGCGTCCAGGAAGAGGACCTTCACTCCCCCGCGGGCACGCAGCGCACGGGCGACGTCGGGGAAGTCATCGAACAGGCTGCGACCGCGCACGTCGACGACGGCCGCGATCTTGGGCATGCTGCCCGCGCCCATGTCGGTGAGCTCGAGGAGAGGACGGAGGATCTGCGGAGGCAGGTTGTCGACGACGTACCAGCCGAGATCCTCGAGTGCGTTCGCGGCCGTCGTGCGCCCCGCGCCCGACATTCCCGTCACGATCAGGAACTCGCCTTCGTCTGCCGCCGCCATCGTCGGCTCCCTTCCTCGGTCTCCAGCCTATCCAGTCGAGGTGGCCCGCTCGCCCACGAGGTGCGCATGGATGCTCGCAGCCAGCGTCGGGCCGATGCCGGAGACCTCGCAGATCTGCTCGACCGTCGCCGCACGCAGTGCCGTGACCGAGCCGAAATGCCTCAGGAGCGCCTTGATCCGGGATTCGCCGAGGCCGGGGATCTCCCCCAGCACGCTGCCGATGTCGCGCCGTCTGCGGCGGCGCTGATGCGTGATCGCGAAGCGGTGCGCTTCGTCTCGCAGTCGCTGCACGAGGTAGAGCGCTTCACTGGTGCGCGGCAGGATCACCGGGAAGTCATCGTCGGGCAGCCAGATCTCCTCCAGCCTCTTCGCGATGCCGCACAGAGCGATGTCGGTGCGTCCGCTGTCGCGCAGCGCGCGCGCTGCCGCCTGTACCTGCGGCTGACCGCCGTCCACGACCAGCAGCTGCGGTCTGTACGCGAAGCGCGGTCTGCGTCGACCGCCGGCTGCCTCCTCCTCGTCGTCCTCGGGCGCGGCATCGACGCGGGCGAGGCGCCGCATGAGCACCTGGTACATCGAGTCGGTGTCGTCGGTGGTCTCGGCGATGTTGAACGAGCGATACTGATCCTTGCGCGGCAGGCCGTCCTCGAAGACGACCATCGAGGCGACGACGTTCGTCCCGCCCAGATGCGAGATGTCGAAGCACTCGATGCGCAACGGCGCCTCGGACATGCCCAGCGCCTCCTGCAGATCGGTGAGCGCCTGTGTGCGCGCCACGTAGTCGCTGGTGCGGCGGGTCTTGTGTCGCAGCAGCGCCTGCTGGGCGTTCAGGGTCGCCGTGCGCATCAGCTCGACGCGCTGGCCGCGCTGCGCCACGGCGATCTCGACCCTGCGTCCACGTCGGTCGCGCAACCAGTGCTCGAGCTCTGCCGCATCGTCCGGAAGCACAGGGACGAGCACGCGTCGCGGAATGTCGCTGGAGTCGCCGTAGACGCGCTGCAGCACCTGGTCGATGAGATCGCCGCCCGAGATGTCGAGTTCCTTGTCGATCGCCAGCGAGCGCACGCCGCGCACGCGACCGCCGCGGATCACGAAATGATGCACGGCCGCGGAGAGCTCGTCCTCGGCGACACCGAACAGATCAGCATCCTCGTCGGCGGGCAGCACCAGCGCGCTCTTGCCGAGCACGGCCTCGATCGATGCGAGCTTGTCGCGGTACTTCGCCGCGGCCTCGTAGTCCATGGCAGCGGATGCCGCCTGCATCCGCTTCGTGAGGTCGCGGGTGAACCGCTCGTCGCCGCCCGCCATGAAGGCCACGAAATCGTCGACCATCGCGCGGTGCTCCGCGATCGTGACCGTCATGGAGCACGGCCCGCCGCACTTGCCGATCTGACCGGGGAAGCACGGCCTCCCGGTCTGCATGGCGCGCCGGTAGCTGGCGTCGCTGCAGGTGCGGATCGGGAACGCCTTGATCATCAGGTCGATGGTGTCGTGCACGGCCCACACCTTGGGGTACGGCCCGAAGTAGCGTGCACCGGGGATCTTCCGATTGCGCGTGACGATCACCCGGGGCGCTTCGTCGGCGAGGGTTATCGCCATGAACGGGTAGGACTTGTCGTCCTTGTAGCGCACGTTGAACGGCGGATCGAACTCCTTGATCCACATGTACTCCAGCTGCAGGGAGTCGACGTCGGTCGCGACCACCGTCCACTCCACGGATGCCGCGGTGGTGACCATCCGCCGGGTGCGCTCGTGCAGCGTGCGCAGCGGTGCGAAGTAGTTCGACAGCCGCTGGCGCAGGTTCTTCGCCTTGCCCACGTAGAGCACGCGCCCTTCGGCATCCCGGAAGCGGTACACACCCGGGTCGGTGGGGATCTCGCCCGCGCGCGGCTTGTACGGCAGGACGTCGGCCATCAGCCCGCCTTGCGGTTCCGACCGGCCGTCGACGTGCCCAGCACCTCAGCGAGGAAGCGACCGGTGTGGCTCTCCTCGACCGCGGCGATGTGCTCCGGGGTTCCCGTCGCCAGGATCTGCCCGCCCCCCGAGCCGCCCTCGGGTCCGAGGTCGATCACCCAGTCCGCTGACTTGATCACGTCGAGGTTGTGCTCGATGACGATCACCGTGTTGCCCTTGTCCACGAGTCCGTTCAGGACCTCGAGGAGCTTGCGGACGTCTTCGAAGTGCAGACCCGTGGTCGGCTCGTCGAGCACGTAGATGCTGCGGCCGTTGCTGCGGCGCTGGAGCTCGGTGGCGAGCTTGACCCGCTGCGCCTCGCCGCCCGAGAGCGTGGTGGCGGCCTGGCCGAGCCGCACATAGCCGAGGCCGACGTCGACGAGGGTCTTCATGTAACGGTGGATCGCCTGGATCGGCTCGAAGAACTCCGCCGCCTCGGCGATCGGCATCTCGAGCACCTCAGCGATGTTCTTGCCCTTGTAGTGCACGCTCAGGGTGTCGCGGTTGTACCGCTTGCCGTGGCAGACCTCGCAGTCCACGTACACGTCGGGCAGGAAGTTCATCTCGATCTTGATCGTGCCGTCGCCCGAGCAGGCGTCGCAGCGGCCGCCCTTGACGTTGAAGCTGAACCGACCGGGCAGGTAGCCGCGCACCTTCGCCTCGGGGGTCTCGCTGAACAGGGTGCGGATGCGGTCGAAGACGCCCGTGTACGTGGCCGGGTTCGAGCGCGGAGTGCGCCCGATGGGCGCCTGGTCGACATGCACGACCTTGTCGAGGTTGTCGAGCCCGGTGACCCTGGTGTGCTTGCCGGGGACGTTGCGCGCGCCGTTGAGCTTTCCTGCGAGCACCTGGTACAGGATGTCGTTCACGAGCGACGACTTGCCGGATCCGCTCACCCCGGTGACAGCGGTGAGCACGCCCAGCGGGAAGTCGGCGGTGACGTTCTGCAGGTTGTTGGCGCGCGCGCCGACGACGCTCAGCATCCGCTTCCTGTCGATCCTGCGGCGCTTCTTCGGCATGGGGATCTCGCGTCGGCCGGCCAGGTAGTCGCCGGTCATCGATTCGGTCTCGCTGAGCAGGGCCGAGTACGGACCGGAGTGCACCACCGCGCCGCCGTTGACTCCGGCACCGGGGCCGATGTCGACGACCCAGTCGGCCGCCTCGATGGTCTCCTCGTCGTGCTCGACGACGATCAGGGTGTTGCCGAGGTCGCGCAGTCGCACGAGCGTGTCTATCAGACGACGGTTGTCGCGCTGGTGCAGCCCGATCGAGGGCTCATCCAGCACGTACAGCACGCCGGTCAGGCCCGAGCCGATCTGGGTCGCCAGGCGGATGCGCTGCGCCTCGCCGCCGGAGAGCGAGCCCGCCGATCGACCGAGGTTCAGGTAGGACAGGCCCACCTGCAGCAGGAACTCCAGACGCAGCCGGATCTCGCGCAGCACCTGCGCGGCGATCTTCGCCTCGCGGTCGGTGAGCTCGAGGGTGTGCATGAACGTGCTGGCATCCGCCAGGCTCAGGGTCGAGACCTCGGCGATGGAGTGGCCGTGCACCTTCACCGCGAGCACCTCGGGTTTCAGCCGCGCGCCGTCGCAGACCGGGCAGGGCACCTCACGCAGGTATTCGCCCCAGCGGCTGCGCTGGTTGTCCGACTCCGCCTGCAGGTACTGCCGCTCGATGTACGGCACGACGCCTTCGAAGCCGGAGGTGTATCGCATCTCCCGCCCGTAGCGGTTCTTCCACTTGACGCTGACCTTGTAGTTGTCGCCGCGCAGCACCGCTTCCCGCACATCGGAATGCAGCTTCTTCCACGGCGTGTCGAGCGAGAAGTCCAGGTCGCGGGCCAGTCCCTCCAGCAGTCGCTCATAGTACTGGAACAGGCCCTTGCCCTGCGTGGTCCACGGCAGGATCGCACCCTCGCGGATCGACAGCTCCTCGTCGCCGAGCAGCAGATCGGAGTCGACGGACATGCGGGTGCCCAGGCCGGCGCAGGCAGGGCACGCGCCGAACGGCGCGTTGAACGAGAAGGTGCGCGGCTCGATCTCAGTGAGGGCGATCGGGTGCCCGTTGGGGCAGGACAGCTTCTCGGAGAACGACTGCCAGGCGTCGTCACCGGACTCGTCGACGAAGTTCACCTGCATGATGCCGCCGGCCAGGCCCAGTGCGGTCTCGACGGAGTCGGTGACGCGGCCCAGGATGTCGTCGGATGCCACCAGGCGGTCGACCACGACCGCGATGTCGTGCTTGTAGCTCTTCTTCAGCTTCGGCGGCTCGGACAGCTGAATCAGGTCTCCGTCGACGATCGCTCGGGAGTATCCCTTTGCGCCGAGCTCCTTGAACAGGTCGGCGAACTCGCCCTTCTTCTGGGTGACGACCGGCGCGACGATCTGATAGCGGGTGCGCTCGGGCAGCTCCATGAGCTGGTCGGCGATCTGCTGGACGGTCTGACGCTGGATGCGCTCACCGCACTCGGGGCAGTGCGGGATGCCGATGCGCGCCCACAGCAGACGCATGTAGTCGTGGATCTCGGTGATCGTGCCCACCGTCGAGCGCGGATTGCGGTTGGTCGACTTCTGATCGATCGACACCGCAGGGCTCAGACCCTCGATGAAGTCGACGTCGGGCCGATCGACCTGGCCGAGGAACTGCCGCGCGTATGCGCTCAGGGACTCGACGTAGCGACGCTGCCCCTCCGCGAAGATCGTGTCGAACGCGAGGCTCGACTTGCCCGACCCCGACAGTCCGGTGAAGACGACGAGGGAGTCGCGGGGGATGTCGATGTCGACGTTCTTGAGATTGTGCACGCGGGCACCGCGGACACTGAGTTTTGCGGAGGAGGCGACGGGAACGATTGGCACCGGTCAAGTCTATGAGTGGCCACCGACACTGGCGCCGAGAGCGCTGTCAGCCTTCGGGAAGGCGCCCTGACGTCGCCCCCGCAGCATGCGCACCATGACGACAGTGAGCGCCAGCGCGGCGACGGCTCCCGCTATCGCCGCGAGGGGAAGACCGGACCGAGTCGGCAGCAGCGAGGCGAACAGGCCGATCGCCTGGCAGAGCAGCTGGACCAGCACGAAGCGCACTGCCGTGGGCGAGAGCGCGCGCACGGCGATCCAGGCCCGCATCGGGATGACGAGGATCAGCGAACCGAGCACCTGCAGCAGGTGCACGGCGGCGATCACCGTCGCGGTGCGCCACGGCGAGGAGTCTCCCGCCACGAGCCCTATCATCAGC
>JBARWR010000141.1:0-2840 GCA_049646915.1 Microbacterium sp. | reverse complement strand
GCGGAGAGGAGCTCGGCGGCATCCGCGCGGTGCTGCACCACATGCAGCGCACCGCCGTGCAGGGCTCGCCCGAGATGCTCACGGCGCTGACCGGCGTATGGCACACCGGTGCCGCCGCACGCACCGGCGACCGGCATCCGTTCCGCAAGTCTCTGGCCGAGCTGCGCATCGGCGACCAGATCGTCTCCGGTTCACGCGAGGTGACGCTGGAGGACATCGAGACGTTCGCGCACTTCACCGGCGACACCTTCTACGCCCACATGGACGAGGATGCTGCGGCCGCGAATCCGTTCTTCCCCGGACGCGTCGCACACGGCTACCTGCTGGTGTCGTGGGCGGCCGGCCTGTTCGTCGACCCCGAGCCGGGTCCGGTGCTCGCGAACTACGGACTGGAGAACTTGCGCTTCATCACCCCGGTGTCGCCCGGCGACAGCATCCGGGTGGAACTCACCGCCAAGCAGATCACGCCGCGCGAGACCGACGAGTACGGCGAGGTGCGCTGGGATGCCGTCATCCGCAACCAGGAAGATGAGCTCGTTGCGACCTATGACGTGCTCACTCTGGTGACCAAGGAGCAGGCTGCCGCGTGAGGGAGATGATGCAGCGCGACCGCGCCTCGGCGATGCTCGGCGTGACCGTCGAGCTCGACGAGCCCGGGCACGCTGTCGTATCGATGACCGTGCGCGAGGACATGCTGAACGGCTTCGCGATCACGCACGGCGGACTCGTGTTCGCCCTCGCAGACACGGCGTTCGCACTCGCCTGCAACGAGGATGAGCGGGTCACCGTCGCCGGCGGCGCCGACATCACCTTCCTGAAGTCGACGACAGTCGGGCAAATGCTCACGGCCACCGCTGTGCGTCGCGTCGTCAGCGGGCGCAGCGGACTGTACGACATGACCGTGACCGACGAGACCGGCGACACGGTCGCCGAGGTGCGCGGACGGTCGATCGTCACGAACCGCTCGCTGTGATGTAGGTTGCCGCTCGAGATGATCGATATCGACGAGCCCCTGGTGGCCGAACTCATATCGGCGCAGTTTCCACACTGGAGCACACTGCGCATTCGCGCGGTTCCGCAGCAGGGGTGGGACAACCGGACGTTTCGCCTGGGAGATGACCTGTCGGTGCGGTTGCCCAGTGGCGAGGCCTATGCCGCGGCCGTCGAAAAAGAGAAGCGCGCGCTCGAGTTCCTCGACGGGAAGCTTCCGGTTCCTGTCCCCGGTGTGGTGGCAGTCGGAGAACCAAGCCAGGACTACCCGCTTCCTTGGTCCGTACGTCGGTGGTTGCCCGGTGACACGATCGACGAGAATTCGCTGATCGACCGGGTCTCCCTGGCCGTCGATCTGGGATCCGTGCTGCGCGCACTGAGATCCCTCCCGACAGGTGCGGGCGCCTCAGCGGGACGACATTCCTTCTACCGCGGCTGTCACCCGAGCGTGTACAGCGATCAAGTGCAGATTGCCCTCGAACGTCTGGGAGACGACGTCGACGCGGAGCGGTGCCGAGAGATCTGGCTCGCCGCGACGACGTCTGCGTGGGACTCCGAGCCCGTCTGGTTTCACGGAGACGTTGCCACCGGCAACCTCCTTACAGAGGAAGGAAGACTCTCGGCAGTCATCGATCTCGGCACATGCGGGATCGGCGACCCCGCATGTGATCTCGTCATCGCGTGGACCTACTTCGATGGCGGGGCGCGTGCGGCGTTTCGCGAGTCGGTCGGCCTCGATGATGCAACATGGCAACGCGCGCGAGGATGGGCCCTCTGGAAAGCACTTGTGACCATGTCGGACCAGTCCAGCCCAGAACCCGGGAGAACTCAGCAGCGGGTGCTGGCCGAAGTTCTCTCCGCAGCGCCCTAGGTGCTCGCTAATTCGCTATATTGCGAATTCGCGATATAGTGTCACCATGGCCCGCGCTGCTGACCTTCTTCGACTGGCCCGCGAGGAGAGCGGGCTGACGCAGACTGCTCTCGCGCAGCTCTCCGGCATCCCGCAGAGCGTGATCAGCGAATATGAGACCGGACGGCGAGAGCCTTCGTTCGGCGCCGTGGATCGCTTGATCTCCGCAGCCGGTCTCGATCTTGAGGTATCGCCACGTCCGAGTCGCCGGTCCACCCTCGACCGGCTGCGCGCCGCGTCGGACGAACTCCACCGCGCGCTCGCCCCGCTCGGCGCGACTCGGATCCGCGTGTTCGGCAGTGTCGCACGGGGCGACGACACCCCCCACAGCGACATCGACCTCGTCGTGGATGTCCCGCCTGAGACAGGACTGTTCACGCTCCTGCAGATGCGGCGCGAGGCCGAGGCTGTGCTCGGCCGACGGGTTGACCTCGTCCCCAGCGACGGACTCAAATCGGCAGTCGCCGAAGGCCTCGAGCGAGAAGCGATTCTTCTGTGAGTCGACGGACGATCCAGCGGCTTCGCGACATTGCCGCCGCGTGCGCTGCGATAGCGCGGCACATCGAGCGTTCAGATGCAGACGATGAGATCGTGTTCGACGCCGTCCGCGCTCGTCTCATCGAGATCGGGGAGGCTGTCAAAGATCTCGAACGGCCGCTCACAGCAAGTGAACCCGATATTCCCTGGACCGACATCGCGCGCATGCGGGACCACCTCGCGCACCGCTACTTCGATACGACTCATGCGATCGTGACGGCGACCGCCCGCCACGACATCCCGCGTCTGGAAGCTGCGATCAGTCGAATGCTCGATGAACTGGACTGACTTCTCCATCCGGTGACGGTGTGCCTTTCGGAAACGTCGGGCCGGCTGCCGCGCGTTCACCCCCGCAGCGCCAGCACGAACGGCAGCACGGCGCTCGCGCCGGCCTGACGCAGCG
>JBARWR010000140.1:0-1599 GCA_049646915.1 Microbacterium sp. | reverse complement strand
CCGCCGGAGAGCGCGACCACGATGCGCGTGCCTGGGCGCGGAGCGAGGGCCGCACGCACGGCACGACGGACTTCAGCGATGGCGGGATCCAGGGATGGCACGTCTCCACCGTACGGGCACGACTCCGCGATCAGGTCACTCACCGCGCCCGAGTAGGCTTGTCCCGGCATTCCATCCAGACATCTCCTGAGGAGCACACGCATGGGCGCACACGACGCCGTCATCGAGATCCCGCGCGGCAGCCGCGTGAAGTACGAGGTCGACCACGAGACCGGTCGCGTCCACCTGGACCGCGTGCTGTACACGACTTTCGGCTACCCGGCCGACTACGGCTACTTCGACAACACGCTCGGCGAGGACGGCGACCCGCTGGACGTGCTCGTGCTGCTCGACCACGCCATCTACCCCGGTGTCGTCGTGAACGTGCGCCCTGTGGCCGTGCTGAAGATGAGCGATGAGGCCGGCGGCGACGACAAGCTCGTGGCCGTGCTGTCGAAGGACCCGCGCTGGGAGCACATCCAGGACATCGGCGACCTGGCCGAGTACACCAAGAAGGAGATCGCGCACTTCTTCGAGCACTACAAGGACCTCGAGCCGGGCAAGTGGGTCAAGGTCGACGAGTGGGGCGACGCCGCCGAGGCTCAGCGCATCCTCGACGAGGCGATCGAGCGCTTCGGCGCCGAGGGGCACTGACCTTCCGGGCTTGAATGACGGAACCCCCGGTTTGCGCCGGGGGTTCCGTCATGTCGGGGCGGCGGACGCTACGGATGCTGAGCTGCGGCCTTCGCCTCGAGAAGAGCGCGTTCCCTGTCGTTGCCCGCGAGGCGTGCCGCGGTCAGGAACTCCGACCGCGCCTCCTCCTGCCGTCCGAGACGCAGCAGAAGCTCGCCGCGCGTGGCCGGCAGCAGGTGATATCCCCGCAGCGCTCCGGTGTCCGCCAGCGCGTCGACGATGCGCAGAGCGGATGCCGGCCCGGTGGCCATGGCGACCGCGGCGGCCCTGTTGAGTTCGACGACGGGCGAGGGCGCGATGCGGCTGAGCGCCTCGTACAGCACGACGATCCCGTCCCAGTCGGTGTCCTCGACGGAGGCGGCGATCGCATGCTGTTCGGCGATGGCCGCCTGCAGGCCGTAGGCCGTGCGCCCACCGGGAAGCGCGTCAGCCCGGGCGAGGGAGGCACGACCACGAGCGATGCGGCTGCGGTCCCATCGGGTGCGATCCTGATCGGCGAGCAGCACGGGATCGCCCTGGGCATCGGTGCGGGCGGGGAACCGGGCCGCGGTGAGTTCCATCAGGGCGAGCAGGCTGTGGGCATCGCGTTCCGCGGGGACCAGCGCGGCCAGCACGCGGGCGAGGCGGATGGCCTCCTCGGCCAGGTCAGGACGCATCCAGTCCGCCCCGCTGCTGGCTGCATGGGCCTCGTTGAAGATCAGGTAGAGCACTCCGAAGACGGTGCTGAGCCGCTCGTCGTACTCCTGCGCGGACGGCACGTCGAACGGCACGTGCGCGGCGGCGAGCGTGCGCTTCGCACGGACGATGCGCTGCTGCACCGTTCCGACCGGCACCAGGAACGCGCGGGCGATCTGCTCGGTGCTCAGT
>JBARWR010000139.1:0-2017 GCA_049646915.1 Microbacterium sp. | reverse complement strand
AGCGCGACCAGCGCCGCCCGGCGCAGGACGGTGCGCGCAGGCGGGGAAGGGTTCACCTGCGTCACTCTACTGACCGCCTCCGGACACGCGGCAGAGACGTTACGTAGACTCGTGGAACGGCTGACCGCTCCACCCGAACGAGCGCGCAGCGCCAGGAGGACGACGCCCGCGTGCTGACGAGAAGGATCTACGGATGGATGCGTCTGCTCATCGCGGCTGTATGCATCGTGTCCCTCACGCACCGGATGCTGTGGGGCATGGGTTCGCAGACCCTGGCCAGCCAGAACTTCTTCGCGTATCTGACGATCCAGTCCAACGTGGCCTTCGCGGCCCTGACGATCGTGGCAGGGATCACGGCACTGCGTCACGCCGAGGACCCGGGCTGGCTGACCTCCGCCCGCGCCCTGGTGCTCAGCTGGACGATCACCGCAGGGCTGGCCTTCTCGATCATCGTCTGGCAGGCGGGTCTGCGCGGCATCCCGATCACCGTCCCGTGGTCCGACGTCGTGCTGCACTACGTGCTGCCGGCCTTCGGCATCCTCTCCTGGCTGATCGGCCCGGGCCGTGCGAGCGCGTCCTGGCGGGTGGTCCCGTACGTGCTGCTGTATCCGGCGCTCTGGGGGATCTTCACGATCTGGCGCGGCCGGATCATCGGCTGGTACCCGTACTACTTCCTCGATCCGCGGCAGGTGTCCGGACTTCCGGAGATGGCTGTCTCGTGCCTGCTCGCGCTGTCGATCTTCGCCGTGGTCGCTTCGGCTCTCGTGCTGCTGAGTCGCGTACGCGTGCTGATGCCGCCGTGGGGTGAGATCAGCTCTCGTCCTGCTCCGGCGGCGCGAAGAAGGTCAGTGACTGGCGTGCTGCGGCACGCGCGTCGCGCTCGCTGAGCGCCGAAAGCTGCTCGGCCTCGACACCGCCGACCAACCCGACCAGCACCGGCTCCCCGGTTGCAGGCAGCAGGTTGATCCAGGTGCGGATCAGGCCGTCACCGCCGACGACGTGCCAGATGGGCTGCTCGGCATCCCAGAACGGCTCGTCGAAGCGCATCCAGACCGTCTCCAGGAACCCGGATGCCAGGGCCGCGATCGCCCCGCGGTGGGAGAAGGGCAACGCGGGGGCGAACTCGATGCCCTGCTGCTGCAGCACGCCGAGCGGAGCCGTCACCACGACGCGGTCGTATGAGAGCGCCTCACCGGTGCCCAGACGCAGGCTCACGCCGCTGTCGTCGTAGGCGACGCGCACGACGGGAGAGGCGAGCGTGACCTCGAGATCTTCGAGGTGCTCGTCGAAGAACGCCCCGAGATCCTCGGTCATCCCCGTCAGCACGTCAGCGGAGAAGGCCGGCGGATACCAGCTGGAGGCCTTCGCCGGGTCGACACCCGTCGTGGCCGAGAGCCACGCGAGGGCAGCGGCGAGCGCGGGATCCTCCAGGTCGGCGCCGTTCTGCTCCAAGGCGTCGGAGAGCGCGATGTCGGCGGGTGATTCCTCGGCCTTCTCGACGGCCTGCGCGATCGCGTCGCCGTCCACGGTGTCCGTCGCCCCGTCCTTCGACCAGCCGGTCGCCGGCTCGAAGGCCAGCTGCTGTTCGCCGAGGCTCGTGAGCCGGTTGCGCAGTCCGGTCAGCTGCTCGGGACTGATGAGCCAGGCGCCGAGCTGGGCGGGAATCGGCCATTCGTCGGCGCTCTGGCTCAGGATGCGTCCGCCGGTGCGCTCGCGCGCCTCGAAGATGGTCACGTCGTGATTGGCGTCGGCCAGCATCCGCGCGGCCACCACGCCTGCGGCGCCGGCGCCGATGACCGCGACACGCTCCTTCTCGGCTGCCGCATTGATCAGCGCCAGTGCGGCACTGTGACCGGAATCGACGGCACCGAGCACGGTGCCGGGGTTCGTGGCATCCGTCGCCTCGCCGGCGAAGAACAGCCGGTCCTGGATGGTCTCGGCGAGCGTGTCGCGCTGCTGCGGATCCGCCCCCGCCGGCAGGTAGCTGACAGAGCCGAACGAGTACGGATCCGTGGCC
>JBARWR010000138.1:0-3270 GCA_049646915.1 Microbacterium sp. | reverse complement strand
CATCCGCACCGTCCGCCACGCCCGCTCGAGAGCACGTGTCGCGATGAGCGCGCTCGATCGGGTGGTGCAGGATCTCGCGCCGATCTCGCTCGCCGACATGGACTCCTCGGCAGCGCTCATGAGCCGGGTCGACCGGAAGTACTTCATCCCGCGGGGACTGCTCGCACAGCTGCTGCCGGACGGGTTGAGCGTGCTGCAGATCGGCGAGGTTCGCACGTTCCGATACCGCACCGTGTATTTGGACACCCCGGATTTCGCCTTCTTCCGCCAGCATGTGCAGCGACGCCGGCATCGTTTCAAGGTGCGCACCCGGCTGTACTGCGATTCCGGTGACAGTCGTCTGGAGGTCAAGTCCAAGGGTCTGCGCGGTCTGACCGTGAAGCAGCGCCGTCCGCACGACCCGTCCAGGCTCGGCGTCCTGGATCGGGATGGTCGCGCGTACGTGACCTCGCTCATCGACAGGGATGCCGGCGAGCTGCGCCCTGTGCTCGAGACCGACTACCGACGCACGACCCTGACCGACGGCCACCATCGCATCACCATCGATCAGGACCTCGAAAGCGTGTCGGGAGCGCGTCGGATCCCGGGGCCTGCGGAGGTGCTCGTGGAGACCAAATCGCCGAACGGCGCAGGAGCGCTGGATCGGATGCTGCTGCGCACCGGCATCCGCCCGCACTCGGTGAGCAAGTACTGCCTCGCGGCGTCGCTGCTCTACCCGCAGCTGCGCGGCAACGACTGGGCGCGGATCCGTCGTCGGTATTGGGGCGTCTGACAGCAGTCGGCCGCGATCAGGCGACGAGAGAGCGCGCGGCCACGAACGCGGCGACGCAGCGCTCGACCTGCTCGGGCGTGTGCGCGGCCGACAGCTGCACGCGAATGCGCGCGAGACCGCGGGGCACCACCGGGAAGCTGAAAGCCGTCACGTACACGCCGTGCTTCTGCATGGCCGCCGCGATCTCGGCGGTCTGCGCGGCGTCGCCGAACATGACCGGCACGATCGGATGCTCCCCGGGCAGCAGGTCGAACCCCTCCTCGGTCATCCGCCTCCGGAACAGTGCGGCGTTCTCACGCAGCCGGGCGCGCAGGTCGGCGGAGCCCTCCACGAGGTCGAGCGCGGTGAGGGTTCCCGCCACGATGGACGGGGCGAGCGTGTTCGAGAACAGGTACGGGCGCGAACGCTGGCGCAGCAGGGCGACGATGTCGCGGTGCGAGGCGACGTAGCCTCCGGATGCGCCGCCCAGCGCTTTGCCGAAGGTGCCGGTGTAGATGTCCACACGCTCGGACACCCCGCACAGCTCGGGGGTGCCGCGGCCGTTCTCGCCGATGAAGCCGACCGCGTGCGAATCGTCCACGAACACGAGCGCGTCATAGCGTTCCGCCAGATCGCAGATCTGCTCGAGCGGAGCGATGTAGCCGTCCATCGAGAACACGCCGTCGGTCACGATCACGCGGAAGCGGGAGTCGGCGGCATCCTTCAGCTGCTGTTCGAGATCGGCCATATCGCGGTTGCGGTAGCGCAGCCGGCGGGCTTTGGACAGGCGGATGCCGTCGATGATCGACGCGTGGTTCAGCTCGTCGGAGATGATCGCATCCTCGGCCGAGAACAGGGTCTCGAAGACCCCGCCGTTCGCGTCGAAGCATGAGGAGTACAGAATCGCGTCCTCGGTTCCGAGGAATGCCGACAGCCGTCGTTCGAGCTCGAGGTGCTGCTCCTGCGTTCCGCAGATGAAGCGCACGCTGGCCATGCCGTAGCCCCAGTCGTCCAGGGCCGTCTTGGCGGCATCCAGGATGCGGGGGTCGTCGGCGAGACCCAGGTAGTTGTTGGCGCAGAAGTTCAGCACCTCGGCGCCGTCCGCGGTGATCTCCGCGCTCTGCGGACCGCGGATGCCGCGCTCGTGCTTGGTGAGACCGGCATCCTCGATCTCGGCGAGCTCGCCGGCCACATGCGTCTTGAAAGTCGTGTACATGTCTGCTCCTACAGTTCAGTCCAGTCGAGGATGATCTTGCCGGTGCCCGCGGACTCCGCTGCGGCGAAGCCCTTCTCCCACTCGCGCGCCGGGAGGACGTCGGCCACGACTCGGCTGATCGAGTCGCGCAGGATGGCGCTGGTCTGCAGCATGGCTCCCATGGCATTCCAGGTCTCGAACATCTCGCGACCGTAGATGCCTTTGATGGTGAGCATGTGCGTGACCAGCTTGCCCCAGTCGATGCCGAAGCTCGCGCTCGGCAGACCGAGCATCGCGATGCGCCCGCCGTGGTTCATATTGTCGATCATTGCCGAGAGTGCGTTCGGCGCGCCGCTCATCTCGAGGCCGATGTCGAATCCCTCGCGCATGCCCAGGGCGACCTGCGCATCGCGGATGGCGTGCTGCGAGACGTCGATGATCTGGTCGGCTCCCATGGTCTGTGCCATCTCAAGGCGCGGCTCGCTGACGTCGGTCGCGGTGATGAATCGCGCGCCGGCGTGCCGTGCGACCGCAATTGCCATCAGCCCGATGGGACCGCATCCGGTGACCAGCACATCCTCGCCGATGAGCGGATACGTCAGCGCCGTGTGCACGGCGTTGCCGAGCGGGTCGAAGATCGCGCCGAGCTCGGGAGTCACGTCGTCGTGGTGAACCCAGACGTTGGTCGCGGGCAGCGCGACGAACTCGGCGAAGGCGCCGTCGCGCTGCACACCGAGTCCGATGGTGCGGATGCACATCTGGCGCCGGCCCGCGCGGCAGTTGCGGCAGGTTCCGCAGACGATGTGCCCCTCACCGGACACCCGGTCACCGACGGCGATGTCGCGCACGAGCGGGCCGATCTCCACGACCTCGCCGTAGAACTCGTGGCCGGGGATGAGCGGGGCGACCACGGCCGACGCGGCCCAATCGTCCCAGCGGCGGATGTGCAGGTCGGTTCCGCAGATGCCGGTACGCAGCACCCGGATGATCACGTCAGCCGCGTCGGCGACCGGATCCGGTCGATCGACGAGCTCGAGCCCGGCAGCTGCGGCGGGCTTGAAAAGTGCCTTCATGCTTCGATCTGACCGCATTCAACCATGTAGAGCAATGGCCACTTCCTGCATCGTTCATGTAGCGAATGCTTACACATAGGATCGAGACGTGGAACTCCATCAGCTGCAGATCCTTCGCGAGCTCGGTGCCCTCGGCAGTGTGACCGCCGTCGCCGACGCGCTTCGGGTCACGCCATCCGCGATCTCGCAGCAGCTCGCCGCGCTGCAGCGCGGATTCCGCACGCCGCTGACCCGCAAGCAGGGCCGCACGC
>JBARWR010000137.1:0-1985 GCA_049646915.1 Microbacterium sp. | reverse complement strand
GATCGGGCCAGCGCGCGCAGATACGCCCAGACATCGCCGCCCTCAGCCGCGCCGCCCGGGTATCCGCGCAGCGCCAGTCGCCGGACCACGTTCAGCATCGGCACCAGAGCACCGGCGAGGTTCGTCGTCGCCTCCAGGCCGGCGTCGATGCGACTGTGCATCGTGTGCACGACCGGAAGTCCGTGCCGTGCCGCGTAGCGGTAGCCGAGGAGCGCACCCCAGAACTCCGCCTGCACGTGCACGATGTCGGGAGAGGGACGCCCGCTCATCGCGCGATCGACGATGGGATCCGTCCGGCGCCCCGGCCAGGTGATCGAGTACTCGCGATCCCTGGTCAGCGCGATCGCCGGCAGATCCACGTAACCGGGGTCATCGCGTCCGACAGACGCATCTGCGCCCCTGCGACGCGGTGCCACGACCGACACGGTGTGTCCGACGCGCTCCAGGTAGCGCCGTTGCAGGCGCACCGAGACCTGCGCCCCGCCGAGCGCCTCGGCATGCTGATCGGCGAACATCACGATGTGCATGTGGATCGCACCTCCGCACAGATGACCGCTCCGAGCGGGCATCTGTGACGGGATGCCGAATGGCGGGCACCCCGATGACCGCGCACCGCAGCCGAGGTGGGCCGGCGGCCGCCGCGGATCAGTAGGGGATGGTGAAGATCTCGTCGTGCAGTGCTGCGTCGGCGCGGGATGGCAGCTGCAGGAGCTTGAGGAAGTCGCGGCGTGACGTTCGAGGACACCGCTCTTGCGGCGATGCACCTGGTCGCCCCCGGGGGCACCGGGCTCGTGGCGCGCAAGGTGTGGTCACGCTGCCCGATGCTTACGTGGCACTCGGTTCGGACATCGCGACGAAGAGCGCGGGAGAGGTGCGCACGGTGGTGGAGCACCGCAATCTGGGCGAGAACGCGCAGCGCCTCGTCGTCGACGGCACGGAGGTGACCGGTGAGAGCGTCATCGCGAGCGCGCGGTGGGCTCATCTGGATGGGGTCGGCGGATACGTCTTCCTCGACGGCTCGGCCGACCTTCGGGCCGGAGTGGCGATGCGCGAGGGCACCTGGCGTCGCAACAGCACGAACGCCGCGACCGGCACCGACGTGGTGCGCCGCAGGACGTACGGCTCACTGAGCCTGTCGCACGGCACGGGTGCGGACGCGGGCGGCGGATACGCGTACATCGTGCACCCCGGGGCTGACGCGGCGGCGACCGCTGCGGCATCCGCATCGCCGCGGGTCCGTGTTCTGCGCAACGATGCGGTGGCGCAGGCGATACGCCACTCGGGTCATGTCACGGCGGCCGCGTTCTGGAGTGCGGGTGCCGCGGGCGGCATCGCAGTCGACCGTGCGTGATCGCGCGTACGACGCCGGGCATGGTGCGCATGTCGGTGAGTGAGCCGACTCAGTCCGGGGCCGCGCTGACGATCGACGTCGATGACACGCGGGTGGCGCGGGTCAAGGGCACGGACGCCCATCGCGTCGATCTGGTGCGCCGCGGCGACGGCATCCGTCTCACGGTCGACACGTCCGGCACCGCCGACGGCGCGATCGCCTTCTCGCTGCACCGCTGACCGACCGGGGCACCGGGCTTCAGACAGCGCCCCGCAGCATTCGCGACCCTCGATCCGGCACAGGAGATCGACCGAGCACAGGACGATTCCCGCGGAATCGTCCTGTGCTGGCCGAATCTCCTGTACTGGGTGAACGCGCTCCAGCGCGCTCGGGTCCTCAGCGCACCGGATCCAGCAGCGGGATCTCGTGGCGGTGCGGCGTGCCGAAGCGGTGCGCGGTGACCGACACGGCCTGCTCGCGCAGGAAGGTCAGCAGCTCCACGCGGCCGGCCGAGACGACCGGGTTCGCGTAGATCGCCAGGCTCGGCGAACCCTCGACGGCGGATGCCGTGCCCGCAGCATCCGTGCCGATGACGCGCACACGCGATCCGGCTGCCGCCAGGCGACGGGCGTGCACGGCCCAGGCCGCGGCATCC
>JBARWR010000136.1:0-3810 GCA_049646915.1 Microbacterium sp. | reverse complement strand
GGCCACGGCCCCGCGCGAGCGCAGCGAGATCCTGCGGCGCGCCTACGACCTCGTGATCGAGCGCAGCGAACAGCTCGCGGCGATCATGACCGCCGAAATGGGCAAGCCGCTCGCGGAAGCCCGGGGCGAGGTGGCCTACGGCGCCGAATTCCTGCGGTGGTTCTCGGAGGAGGCGGTGCGCATCGGCGGCGACTTCACCTCCACGGGAGATGGCAAGAGCCGCATCCTGGTCACCAAGGTGCCGGTGGGCCCGTGCGTGCTCATCACCCCCTGGAACTTCCCGCTCGCGATGGGCACCCGCAAGATCGGCCCCGCGGTCGCGGCCGGTTGCACCATGGTGTTCAAGCCTGCCGCGCAGACCCCGCTCACCTCGCTCGCACTTGCGGGCATCTTCGAGGAGGCGGGTCTGCCGCCGGGTGTGCTCAACGTGGTCACCACCTCAACATCCTCGAAGGTGGTGGGCGCCTGGATGAGCAGCGGCATCGCCCGCAAGCTCAGCTTCACCGGCTCGACCGAGGTGGGCAAGCTGCTGCTGCAGCAAGCGGCCGAGCACGTGATGCGCACCTCAATGGAACTCGGCGGCAACGCGCCGTTCATCGTGTGCGCCGACGCGAATGTCGACACCGCGGTCGACGGGGCCATGCAGGCGAAGCTACGAAACATGGGTGAGGCGTGCACCGCCGCCAATCGGTTCCTCGTGCACCGCTCGGTGGCCGCCGAGTTCACTGAGAAGCTCGCCGCCCGAATGGCGAAGCTCACCGTCGGCGACGGCAGCGTCGACGGCACGGACGTCGGCCCGCTCGTCGACGCCGCCGGCCTCGAGAAGGTGCAGTCCCTCGTCGACGACGCGGTCGCGCGCGGCGCGTGCGTCGTGGTCGGCGGCACCCGGCCCGACGGCCCCGGCCACTTCTACAGCCCGACCGTGCTCGCGGATGTCAGCCCGGCATCCGACCTCATGAGCACCGAAATCTTCGGCCCGGTTGCGCCCGTCGTGCCATTCGACGACGACGAGGATGCGTTGCGCATCGCCAACGACACCGAATGGGGCCTCGTCGGCTACGTGTTCACGCAGGACATCGACCGAGCCTTCCGTCTCGGCGAAGCGCTCGAGGTGGGCATGGTCGGCATCAATTCGGGCCTCGTGTCGAACCCAGCCGCGCCGTTCGGAGGAATCAAGCAATCAGGGCTCGGTCGCGAGGGCGGCCGGGTCGGCATCGACGAGTTCCTGGAGCTCAAGTACCTGGCAGTTCCGCGCCGGTGATGAGCGCGGGAGCCGTCATTGAGGAGGAGACCATGGCCGGCGAAGACGGTCTGACCGCGATCGAGGACCGGCCCACGTCGGTGCTCATCGCCGATCAGTTGCGTGAGCGCATCATCGACGGCTCGTTTCGGCCTGGCGAGCAGATCCGCGAGGCGGCACTCGTGGAGAAGCTCCAGGTCTCTCGCGGGCCCGTGCGCGAGGCCCTGCAGCGACTGAGTCAGGAGGGTCTCCTGGTGAGTCACCGCAACCGCGGCGTGTTCGTGCTCGAGCTCACCAGTACCGACGTCGCGGAGATCTATGCGGCGCGCGAGGCGATCGAACTCGCCGCGGCTCGTGCATTGCTCGAACAACCCTCGGCTGCGCGTGCCGCGACGGCGGCGACCCTCAACCGGATCATCGCGCAGATGTCTCCGCTGGTCGCCGCGAAGGATTGGCGGGCGCTCGCGGACCTCGACCTCGGATTCCACCTCGAATTCATCAATGGGGACGGCAACTCCCGCCTGTCGAGGATCTACGACACGCTCGCGGCGGAGTCGCGCATCTGCATCGTCAACCTCGAGGGCTCCTACCCGCACGCGGATGCACTCGTCGAGGAACATCAGGCGCTCGCCGACCTGCTTGCCGCCGGCGACGGTGCAGCGCTCGCCGAGGCGATCGGTGCGCACCTCTCGAGCGCGGTGCACGACCTCACCAGGTGGATGCAGTGAGCGCAGTCACGCTGCCGTTCGCGAGCCGTGCCGCACAGCTGACCGGGTCGATGATCGACTCGAGCACGTCGCTGCTGGCGGCGCAGCAGCACGACATCGTGCGCTTCGCGATGGGATCCCCGGCTGACGAGGCGGTGCCGCTCGAGGAGTTCCGCGACATCGCCGCGGCTCGACTCGACCACTCGAGCTTCACCTACGGCGCGACCGAGGGCGAGCCGGAGCTGATCGACCAGCTCGTCGACTACCTGGCGACGGGCCCGGAACCGACCGCACACGATCGCATCATCATCACCACCGGCGGCATGCAAGGGCTCGACCTCGCGTGCAAGATCTTCGTGGATGCCGGCGACCTTGTGATCGTCGAGAGCCCGACCTATACGAACGGCAGTGCGACCGCCGCGAGCTACGGCGCCGAGCTCCTCGAAGCCCCGACCGACGACAACGGACTCATCGTGGAGGCCCTGCCTGAGCTCGTGGAGCGGGCCGGTCGCACCCCGAAGGCGATCTACACCATCCCGAACTTCCAGAACCCGTCGGGCACGACGCTGTCGGTGCACCGCCGAGAGCAACTGCTCGACCTGGCGCACCGGTGGAACGCCGTGATCATCGACGACGACCCTTACGGGCTGCTGCGGTTCGCGGGGGACGACGTCCCCGGGTTCCAGAGCCTGAGCCCCGCCGATCCGCTCGTGTTCTCGGTGCGCACGTTCTCCAAGACCCTCGCGCCGGGACTGCGGGTGGGCTGGGTGGACACCGATCCGACGCTCCGTCAGCTCATCATCAACGCCAAGCAGGCGATGGATACGTGCACGAATGTGCCCGCGCAGCACCTCGTGGCCGAGTTCATCCGCCGTGGCCGCCTCGCCGACCACATCCCGACCATCACGGGGCAGTACCGTGAGCGCAAGAACGCGATGCTCGCGAGTCTGCGGCGGCACCTCGGCGATCGGGTGCGGATGACTGATCCCGAAGGCGGATTCTTCACGTGGGTGACCCTCCAGGGCGAGGACGCCGCGACCTCCACCACGGCGCTGTTCGAAACGGCGCTCGCAGAAGGCGTGGCGTTCATCCCGGGCACCGCACTCTCACCGAGCGGGCGGTTCGACGATGCGCTGCGGCTTTGCTTCGCCTCCTCCACGCCCGAGCGTATCGAGGAGGGCGTGCGGCGGCTCACCCGCGCCCTGGATGCCGCTCGGAGTGACGCATGACCCTCGTGGTGCTGCACGGCGACGCCCGCCCGGTGGAGTTGGGTGAGCTCACCGCGTTCGAGCAGGTGCGCTTCGCGACCGCCGACGGCCTCGCCGCCGCCATGCCGGGCGCCGACGCGCTCCTGCTGTGGGACTTCTTCTCCACCGCGGTCAAGGACGTGTGGGAGCATGCCGACGCACTGCGGTGGATCCATGTGGCCGCCGCCGGGGTCGACAAGCTGCTGTTTCCTGCCTTGGTCGACTCCGAGGTCGTGGTCACGAACTCGCGAGGCATTTTCGATCGGCCGATCGCCGAGTTCGTGCTCGCGAGCATCCTCGGCATGGCCAAAGATCTCCCGGGCTCGCTGCGGCGTCAGCAGGCCACAACCTGGGAGCACCGCGAGACCGAGCAGGTCGAGGGCGCGCGCGCACTGATCGTGGGCACCGGGTCGATCGGTCGGGCGTGCGCTCGGCTGCTCACCGCGGCCGGCCTGACGGTCACCGGTGTGGGTCGCACCGCACGCGACCGTGACCCTGATTTCGGCATCGTGCACGAGGCCGGCCGGATTTGCGAGGTTGTGGGTGACGCCGACTACGTCGTGCTCATCGCGCCGCTCACCGATGCGACGCGCGGCATGATCGACGCCGAGGTGCT
>JBARWR010000135.1:0-1999 GCA_049646915.1 Microbacterium sp. | reverse complement strand
GCAGATGCAGGCGCCACCGCCGGCGTCCCGCGCCTGACGCGCCTCTCCCGCCGTCCGGTCGCCGAGGACCCCCGCGACGCCCGCTGACCCTCTCCCCGTCTCTTTGCTCTCGACGGTGAGTGAGGGCTGGCAGGGTCAAGGGAGTGGGGTCACCGTGGACCAGGGGACGGTGAGCTCGCCGAGGCGCCAGCGGCGGCGGTCGCCCTGGACGGGGATGCCCTGCGCCTTGAGTGCTGCGACGGTGGCGAGCCAGCGCTGCACAGCACCGAACGTCGACATCGGGGCGGCGCGCTCCCATTCCCGGTCGAGCGCCTGCAGCAGGTCGTGGATGCGCTCGCCGGGGATGTTGCGGTGGATGAGCGCTTTGGGCAGGCGCTCGGCGACGACACCGGGATGCTCGAGCTCGACCAGGCGCAGCGAGATCGTGAAGCGTACGGGCAGTCCGTCGGATGTCACGTCCACCCAGCTCGCGACGCGGCCGATCTCGCTGCAGGTGCCCTCCACGAGCATCCCACCCGGTGCCAGGCGCGACGCGACGCTCTTCCAGGCATCCGCGACCTCGCTCTCGTCGTACTGCCGCAGCACGTTCATCGCGCGGATCACGGCCGGGCGTCGTCCGCCCGGCAGCGGCACTTCGAAGCCACCTCGCTGGAACGACACCGGGAGGTCGGATGCGAAGGGCGTGCGGTCCGCGCGCACCTCCTCGAGCTGCTCGCGCGCATTCGCCACACGCGCCGGGTCGAGCTCGAGACCGATGACCTCGGCATCCGCTCGGGCGTGTCGCAGCCGCTGCGCGAGCTCGAATGCCGTGACGCCGCTGGCGCCGTATCCGAGGTCGATGACGAGCGGGTCATCCGCCCGCCGGAAGGCATCGGATGCCGCGATCCACCGGTCATTGCGCCGCAGCCGATTCGTCCCCGTCGTCCCCCTCGTGGGTTGCCCGACAGGTCCTCCAACTCTCATGCGTCCATTCTTCCCCTACCCTCTCCCCTCCACTTCCACGTCGCTGGTGCTCCTCATGCAGGAGAGGGCGCAGTGATGTTCCCGGAGCGAGCATCGGGGAGGGACCCGCGCAGCGGGAGGGGCACCCGCTCTGCGAGCGAAGGGAACATCACTGCGCCCGGAGCCCACGTCACCGAACCCAGACAGCAAACGAAGAAAAGATAGGCTGATCCCATGACCCGCACACTGATTCTTCTGCGTCACGGCCAGAGCGAATGGAACCAGCTCAACCTCTTCACGGGCTGGGTCGACGTCCGGCTGACCGAGCAGGGCAAGGGCGAGGCGCGTCGCGGCGGCGAGTTGCTCGCCGAGACCGGCATCCTGCCTGACGTGCTGCACACCTCGCTGCTGAGTCGCGCGATCCAGACTGCGAACATCGCGCTGGACGCCGCTGACCGGCTCTGGATCCCCGTGGCCCGTTCCTGGCGCCTCAACGAGCGCCACTACGGCGCCCTGCAGGGCAAGGACAAGGCTCAGACGCTCGAGGAGTTCGGCCCCGAGCAGTTCCAGCTGTGGCGGCGTTCGTTCGACGTGCCGCCGCCCCTGCTCGACGACGCCAGCGAGTTCAGCCAGGTCGGCGACCCGCGCTACGCCGGCATCGACGGGGAGGTGCCTCGCACCGAATCGCTCAAGCTCGTCATCGACCGCCTGCTGCCCTACTGGGAGAGCGCGATCGTCCCGGATCTGGATGCGGGCAAGACGGTGCTGGTCACCGCGCACGGCAACTCGCTGCGCGGCCTGGTGAAGCACCTGGACGGCATCAGCGACGACGACATCGCCGAACTGAACATCCCCACCGGCATCCCGCTGGTCTACGAACTGGACGAGAACAACCGTCCTACGGCTCCCGGACGCTACCTCGACCCCGAGGCTGCTGCAGCGGGTGCCGCAGCCGTGGCCGCACAGGGCAAGAAGTAGTCGCCGACACCCCGTGACAACGTCGAGACCCCCTCTGATTCGCGCGAATCAGAGGGGGTCTCGACGTTCAGGAGGGGGT
>JBARWR010000134.1:0-2618 GCA_049646915.1 Microbacterium sp. | reverse complement strand
TAGTGTTTCGGCGGCCATAGCGTGAGGGAAACGCCCGGTCACATTCCGAACCCGGAAGCTAAGCCTCACAGCGCCGATGGTACTGCAGGGGGGACCCTGTGGGAGAGTAGGACACCGCCGGACTTCTTCTGTGAAAGAGCCACCCATTGATGGGTGGCTCTTTTGCGTTAACGCTCGCACGACTTGACTTCCCCGGCCGTCGGGCTATGGTCGGAGGTTACAGCCCGCCAGCCGAAAGAAGGGGAAGCGAGTCATATGTCCGGAAAGACACCGCAGTCGCGCGGAAGCAAGAAGGAACCGAAGCTCTCACTCAAGGAGAAGAGAGCGGAGAAGCGCGCGAAGCGCGAGCCCGAGACCTTCCTGAAGACCCGAAAGGGCGCGAACGCCTGATCGACCGGTTGCGACCGGGCGCTCAGGCCCGGTCGTAACCGAGGCGGCTCTGCAGCATTCGCGCCGCGTCAATGACGACATCCGTCGGATCCGTCAGTTCCCGGTCCTCCTGCCACGTCACGGCGATGGCCGCAGCAGGCCAGCCCGCATGGTCTCGGACGACCGCGGCCACAGATCGGAATCCTGGAGTGACCTCGCCGTCCTCCGTCGCGACGCCCGCTGCGCGCACCATCTGCAGCAGAGCACGCAGCTCCGCCGGACGAGACGGACCGCGCCCTGTTCGATCTGTGAACGCCGCGCGATCCGGATACAGTGCACGCACCTGACTGCGGGGGAGTGCCGCCAGCATCGCTCGGCCGGTTGCGGTCAGGTGCGCGGGCAGCCGGACACCGACGTCGGTGATCAGGGCGGGGCGTCGTGTGGCACGCTCCTCCACGATGTACAGCACGTCGCGTCCGCTCATCACGGCGAGGTGCGCGCTCTCGCCGATGCGATCGGCCAGAGACGCCAGCAGCGGGCGGCCCAGACGTGCCAGCGGCTCCTGCCTGGCGTACCCGCCGGCGAGCTCGAACGCGCTGGTGCCGAGCCCCCACCGGCGCTCCTGAGCAAGATGCACCACGAACCCGTGCTCCTCGAGGGTCGCCAGCAGATGGTATGTCGTCGAGCGAGGCAGTCCCAGGTCGCGGGCCAATGCCGATGCCGCGATAGGGGCAGGGCGACGGGCGAGGTGCCGCAGGATCCGCAGCGTCTGATCCGCCGCAGGCACCTGTGGCACCGACCGGCTGAGGCTGGCATTCCCGTTGTCTGGAATCACAGACACAGTCTGGCACGACGGCCCCCGATCGGCGCACCTACGGTGTGGAATCAGATCATGCAGCATTCCTCCTCCGTGATCCTCGGCATCGACCCCCTCTCTCCCGCAGACGTCGTCGCAGTGGCACGCGACCTCGCCCGGGTGGAGGTCGCCGAGTCCGCCCGTGAACGCGTCGCGGCCGCACGCGCTGTGATCGACGGCCTGGCCGCCGATCCGAACCCGCACTACGGCGTGTCCACCGGCTTCGGAGCTCTGGCGACGACCTTCATCGCCCCGGAGCGGCGCCGCCAACTGCAGCTCAGCCTGATCCGCTCCCACGCCGCCGGCACCGGCGAAGAGGTGGAGACCGAGGTCGTGCGGGCACTGCAGCTGTTGCGTCTGCAGACGCTGGCATCCGGCCATACCGGAGTGCGTCCCGTCGTCGTCGACACCTATACGGCGATGCTCAACGCCGGCATCACTCCGGTGGTCCGCGAGTACGGTTCGCTGGGCTGCTCGGGCGATCTCGCACCGCTCGCGCACGTCGCGCTGGCGTCGATGGGGGAGGGGGATGTGCGCGTCGCCGGTGAGCTCATGCCGGCATCCGATGCCCTCGCCGCAGCCGGCATCGCGCCCCTCGAGCTGGTCGAGAAGGAGGGCCTCGCCCTGATCAACGGCACTGACGGGATGCTCGGGATGCTGCTGCTCGCACTTCATGACCTGGAGAAGCTCCTCACCACAGCCGACCTCGCCGCCGCCATGTCGATCGAATCGCAGTTCGGCACCGACGCCGTCTTCGCGGCCGACCTGATGGCGCTGCGCCCGCAGCTGGGCCAGGCGGCATCCGCAGCCAACCTGCGGGCCTTCCTGAGCGACTCCCCGATGGTGGCCAGTCACAAGGGGCCCGAGGACGGACGCGTGCAGGACGCCTATTCGCTGCGCTGCTCGCCGCAGGTGCACGGAGCAGCCCGCGACACGATGGCACACGCGACGATGATCGCCGAGCGGGAGCTGGCATCCGTCGTCGACAACCCGGTGATCACCTCCGATGGCCGCATCGAGTCCAACGGCAACTTCCACGGCGCTCCCGTCGCCGTGGTCCTGGACTTCCTCGCGATCTCGGTCGCCGACGTGGCATCCGTCTCCGAGCGTCGAACCGACCGCGCCCTCGATCCCGCCCGCAACCGCGGATTGCCGCCCTTCCTCGCCCACGAGGTCGGCGTCGACTCCGGTCTGATGATCGCGCAGTACGCCGCTGCGGGCATCGTCTCCGAGCTCAAACGGCTCGCCGCCCCCGCATCCGTCGACTCCATCCCGTCCTCCGCCATGCAGGAGGACCACGTGTCGATGGGCTGGGCGGGTGCACGCAAGCTGCGCCGCGCCATCGACGGGCTCACCCGGGTGCTGGCGATCGAGATCCTCACCGGTGCCAGGG
>JBARWR010000133.1:0-3777 GCA_049646915.1 Microbacterium sp. | reverse complement strand
GGGTGAGGGTGGCGGCGGTGAAGCCGGCGATGCCGGCGAACCCGGCCTGCGCCAGGCTGAGCTGGCCGGCGACGAGCACCGCGTAGAACGAGAACGCGAAGACGCCGTTGAGGGCGATGAAGACGAGAGTCGATTCGGTGAACAGCATCAGACCTCACGCACCTTGCGCTTGCCGAACAGACCCTCGGGCCGCACCAGCAGGATGACGAACAGCAGCGCGAACGCGATCAGGTCGCGCCAGCTGGAGCCGATGTACTGGATGGCGAACACCTCAGCGATGCCGAGGATGAGTCCGCCGACCAGGGAACCGGACAGCGACCCCATGCCGCCGACGATGATCACTGCGAGACCCTTCAGCTCGATCGCGCTGCCCATGCCCAGCTGCGCGCTGTTCACGTTCAGGGCGAACAGCACGCCGGCGACAGCGCCGAGAGCGGTGGAGATCGCGAACGTGGTCGCGGTGACGCCCTCGACATTCACACCGAGCACGCGCGCGGCGGTCGGGTTCTCGGCCACGGCCCGCATGGATCGTCCCAGCGACGAGCGCTGCACCAGCACACTGAGGGCGATCATGAGGCCCAGCGACACGGCCAGGATGATGATCTGCAGCCAGCTCGCGGTCAGGTCGCCGAACTCCAGTGCGTCCTCGGGGATGGTCCCCACGGGGAAGCGTCGGGTGTTCGGGCCGAACACCGCCTGCAGCAGCGCGACGATCATCCCCGCCATGGCTATGGACGAGATCAGCCCCGCGAAGTGCGCGTCCGGCCGCTCGCGGAGCGGCCGGAACGCGATGCGCTCGATGAGCAGACCCATGATGGCCCCGAAGGCGAACACCGCGATCAGCACGAGCCACAACGGCAGATCGAAGGCCTCTGTCATCCAGATGCCCACGAACGCCGAGGCGGCGAACACGGACGGGTGGGCCAGATTCAGTCGATCCAGGATGCCGAACACCAGGGTGAACCCGATGGCGAACAGCGCGTAGATCGAACCGAGGAACAGGCCGTTCAGCAGCTGCTGCAGCATGGGGGCTCCCGGCGGGTGGTCGGAGTCGTCAGTTCAGAACAGCGTCAGTTCAGAACCGCGAACTTGCCGTCCTTCACGATCTGCACGACGGCGGAGTGCTCCGCGTCGCGATCCTTGTTGATCGTCAGCGAGCCGAGCGGCGTCTTCAGGTCCTTCACCTGGGTCAGCCCGTCCTGCACGTCGGTGCGCTCACCGGAGCAGTTCACGCGGACGGCGTGGTCGAGCACCAGCAGACCGGTGTATGCCTGTGCGGCGAACTGGTCGGGGCCGGAGCCGTACTCGTCCTCGTAGGCCTTCATGAACGCGGTGTTCTCGGGGCTCTCCGACGCGGAGTTCCACGCGGCACCCACGATCACGCCCTCGGCGGCCGAGCCGGCATCCTTCATCAGCTGGGGGTTGTTGAATCCGTTGCCGCCGATGATCGGAGCGTCGATGCCCAGCTCGCGGGCCTGCGTGACCAGCGGGATCGCTGCCTCGATGAGTGCCGAGACGACAATCGCGTCGGGCTTGCTCTCCTTCGCGGCCGTCAGCAGGCTGCGGAAGTCGGTGTCCTTGACCGAGAACTTCAGGGTGTCGACGACGTCGACGCCCTGCTCCTTGAGGGACTCGGCCATCACCTTGTAGCCGGACTCGGTGAACGCGTCGTCGTTGCTGTACATCACGACGACGTTCTTCAGGTCGAACTTCTCGGTGGCGGCTTCGATCGTCTGCGGGATGACCTGGCCCTCCGTGAGGGAGTCGCGGAAGATGAAGTCGCCCTGCTCGGTGATGCCGGCGGCCGTGTTCGAGATGGCCAGCACCGGCATCCCGCCGTCCTGAGCGATCGGCTGGGCCTGGAAGGCGGTGTTCGACAGGGTGGGTCCGATGACAGCGCTGGTGCCGTCGCCGACGAACTTCTCGAAGACGCCGATGGCCTGCTTCGGGTCGGTGCCGTCGTCCTCGATCTTGAGGTCGTACTTCACGCCGTCCTTGGCCTTGAGGTCCTTGAGGGCGAGCTTCAGGCCGTTCTGCTGTGATTCGCCGTAGCTGGCGGCCGCCCCTGTCAGGCTGAGCGCCGCACCCAGGGGGACGGTGCCCTCGATCGTGCACGAATCGCCGGATCCTGTGCCCTTCAGACTGCCGGTGGCGGTGCCGCCGTCGTCCTGCGCGGCGCTGCAGCCGGCGAGGAGGAGGGCGGATGCGGACAGGATGACTGCTGTGCGAAGGACTTTGCGCATGAGGATCTCCGTTTCAACGACGAATCAGGTCGCCCCTGCGACCCCGGATCGATGATCCTGAGCCGCGTGCGATGCGCAACAGCCTCGCTGCGGGTATGGCAGGGCGATGGATCGATCTTAGCGGCAGGCGGGCCGCTGATCAGTGCCAGAGAACGGCGATGCCGGCGTTGACGAGCGTCAGTACGCCGATGCCCCAGAACAGCACCGGCGGTACCGCGCCGCTCTTCTTCTGCCGACCCTGCCCGATACCGAGGAGGGCGCCGATGATGATGAGGACGACGAGCTTCGTGCCGATCTTGGCGTAGTCGAACTGCACGCCCTCGGGCAGCCCCCACGGCGCGGCCAGGGCGAGACCGGCGACGGCGGCGATCGAGATGCCGATGTGCATCAAGCGTGTGATCTCGCGCTTGCCGCCGAAGGCCTGCACGGCCCAGGCGCCGAAGAGCACGGCGAAGCCGATGAGGTGGACGAACAGGACGATGTGGCGCAGGGTCTCCATGACCCCACGCTAGAGGTGTTCCTCTCCGGTCGCCAGCAAGGACACCCTGAGGGTTCCGAGGTGAGACGGCTGAGCAGACTGAGGGGTGCATCTATTAGGATAGCCATGCCTAATCTCCCGAATGCGTCGAACGGAACCCTCTTGACCGTCCTTCAGAACGGATCGGCGCTGCCCTCCTCCGATCTGCGGATGGCCCGGCGCCGGACCGCCGCGATCGTGGCGGGGCTGCTGCTTCTGGCGCTGCTGAGCATGGTGAGCCTGTTCATCGGGTCGGGGAGCATCTCGCCCGCAGAGGTCGTGGGGGCGCTGCGGCACGACGGCGGGACGTCGGTGGATCTGCTCGTGCGGGAGTACCGCGTGCCGCGCACCCTGCTCGCCATCGTCGTCGGCATGGCGCTGGGCACAGCGGGATCCGTGATCCAGGCGATCACCCGCAACCCCCTGGCGGAGCCGGGGATCCTCGGTGTCAACGCGGGCGCTTACACGACCGTGGTGTTCGCAGCGGCGTTCCTCGGCTCGACGCTGACCTTCACGCACGTGGCGCTCGCGCTGGCGGGCGCGCTGGTGGCATCCGTCGTCGTCTACGGCATCGGCACCTCGGGGGTGGCGGGTGGTACGGCGACGAAGCTCGTCCTCACCGGCACCGCCCTGGGCGCCGTACTGACCGGGATCAGCTTCGCCGTGACGCTCGTCCAGCCCGCGGTGTTCGACAAGGTGCGCTTCTGGAGCGCCGGATCCCTGCAGAACAGGCAGTTCGACACCCTGTGGGTGGTGCTGCCGTTCATCGTCGTCGGACTGGTCATCGCATTGGCGCTGCCGAGGTCGCTGAACGCGATGTCCCTCGGCGAGGATGTGGCCGTCGCCCTCGGCGCGCATCCGGCCCGGACCAAGCTGCTCGGCGTTCTCGCTGTCGCACTTCTCTGCGGCGCGGCGACCGCCGCCGCAGGGCCGATCGCCTTCGTGGCTCTCGCCGCCCCGCAGATCGGGCAGCGGTTGACCGGACGAGGCACCTCGGTCGATCTCGTCGGAGCAGCA
>JBARWR010000132.1:0-6059 GCA_049646915.1 Microbacterium sp. | reverse complement strand
GCGCCCGTCGAATGCGAGGTGACCGAACGCGAGCACCGCATCCAGGCCTGCGAGGTGTGCGGGGTCGGCCGAACCGCTCATCGGCGGCAGGTGCACGAGATCGAGTCCGGCTGCCTCGAGGCGTTCGAGCCGCACGTCGCCGAAGATGCTGCTGCCATCCGGGCGCAGACCGTCGGCGGTGATGCCGACGGTGTAGTGGTCACTCATGTGGCGCTCCCGGGGTTTCGCTGTTTGAGCGTCAGTGCGGGATGATCCAGTCCGTTCAGGGGGAGCCAGCCCAGCTCGCGCTCCCAGACCCGGGCGATCCCCAACAGTCCACCATCGGAACGGTGCTGTCCGATGAGCATGACCCCGGCGGGGAGCCCGTTCGCGGTGGACGCGGGCATCGAGAGCGCCGGGTGGCCGGTCAGGTTGTGCGCGGGCGTGTCCGCTCCCAGGGAGCTGCCCATCGTGAAGCTGCGCAGTTCGCGCTCGAGCATGCCGACGTCCCCGGACAGCGTCATGGCGGTGCCCGGCGTGGTCGGCGTCATCAGCACGTCCACCTCGCTCAGGGCCGCGTCGTAGTCGGAGCGCAGGCGCGCCGCGACGTTCTGCGCGGTCGCGTAGACGGTGCCGAAGTCCCGCGTTCTCAGGTACTCTCCGACGGTCGCCGCGATCCGGTAGGCAGGCGGCATGAGGGTGCCGCGTTCGCGCAGGCCCTCGGCGAATCCGCGGCGCAGGCCTGTGGAGTGGCGACCCGCCCAATGGAATCCCTCGCCGTACCCGTGCACGGTTGCGGCGATGCCCTCGAGCATGATGGCGAACATAATGGGTCCGGCGACGGCGTGGCTGGCGATCGACAGGTCGACGACCTCGGCGCCGAGCGCGGCTGCCTGAGCGCGAGCCTGCTTGAATCCGGCGAGCACCTCGGCCCGCTCGGGGGAGCCGTCGTCGAGCAGCGCCTCCTGCACCACGCCGATCCGCATCCCTGCGAGTGAATCGGGTGCGGTGTTGACCGCGTCGAGATACCCACCGGAGTGGTGGTGCCGGTGGGGCGCCTGACGCGGGTCATCGGGCGTCCACCCCGCCACCGCCTCGAGTGCGGCGGCGACATCGACGGTGGTGAGGGCCATGGGGCCGACATGGTCGATCGTCGGATCGTGAGACAGGATGCCCGTGTACGGCACGAGACCGTGGGTCGGTTTGAGCCCTAGGACCCCGCACCATGCGGCGGGCTGACGGATCGACCCGCCCTGGTCGGTGCCGAAGGCGATGTCGACGTCGTCGTAGAAGAGCGCGGCGGCCGATCCGCTCGAGGAGCCCGATGCGGAGCGGTTCAGGTCGAACGGGTTGCGGGTGGGACCGAAGCAGCTCGACTCGCCGCCGCCGCCGAAGGCCATGCCCTCGAGGTTGGTGAAGGCGACGATGCGGCCGCCGGCCTGAAGAATGCGGGTCACCAGCGGTGCGTCCTCATCGGCGATGTAACCCTCGAGGTGGCGACTCGCGCCGGTGAGCGGCATGCCCGCGACACTGATGAGGTCCTTGAGCGCGATCCGCTTGCCGGCGAGCAGGTCGGAGGTGCGCTCGGAGGCGTCCGCGACGACATCGACCCATCGCACGATGGCGTTGAGCGGATCGTTCTCGGGGGTGGGCGACCCGATGATCCTTCGCGTGCCCTTGAGCGGGGCGCGCACCTGGTCGAAGCGGGGTGCCAGCTTCACGAAGTCGTCGACCTGGTCGAGCATCCATCGGCCTAGTGCGAGTGCATCGGCGGACTCGGCGTCGGTGAACCCGAAGCCCAGTCGCTCGGCGGCGGCCCTCAGGTCCCCATCGTCGAATTCAGGCATCCAGTACGCTCCTCGGGTTGTTCGTTCCGCCGACCGATCCGGTGTCGGCGAGGGTCTCGGCGGACTCGGCCCCGGGGGAGTCGCCCCACGCGAGGCGTCGCAGTCCGCTGGCACCGATCGTGGCGGGGTCGTATCGGGTTCCGTCGCACGAACCGCCGACGAAGACGCACACGGAGTCGACGAGCGCGAGCAGCTCCTCCTCCTCGCTCGAGACGACGATCACCGCGACGCCCTTGGTGCGGGCGAGATCCTTGACGATCTCGTGCAGTTCGGCCTTGGCGCCGATGTCGACGCCCTTGGTCGGCTCGTCGAGCAGCAGTACGCGCGGGTGCTGCAGGGCGGCACGGCCGAAGAGCACCTTCTGCTGGTTGCCGCCGGAGAGCTCGACGATCGGACGTGTCAGCGAACCCCGCACATCGAGCTTGCCAAGCGCGTCACTACCGGCAGCCCGCGCGGATTTCCAGCGGATGACTCCGGCGCTCGCGAAGCGCTTGAGCACGGGGAGGATGACGTTGTCGATCGAGTTGAAGCGCGGGATGAAGCCGCTCACCTTGCGTTCCTCGGGCAGGTACGCGATCCCGGCGCGCATCGCCCGGGCGACGGTGTCGATCCGGGTCGGGCGGCCATCCAGGAGGATCTCCCCCGAGGTGGTCGGTTCGTCGCCGTACAGCGTGCGCAGGAATCGAGACCTGCCCGAGCCGACGAGCCCGTAGAGGCCGAGGATCTCACCGGCATGCACTTCGAGACTGACCGAGGCGAGTCTGGGGGCGCGGAGTTCGCGGACCTGGAGGCATGGAGTGGACTCGGAGGCGCGCGGCGTCGGAGCTTGCGATGCCGAGAGGTTCTCCTGCGCCTCCTGCAATCCCTCATCGCCGACGATCGCGCGCACGACCTCGTCCCGGCCCAAGCCTTCTATCGGACGATCGAGAATGACCCGCCCGTCGGCGAGGCAGAGCACGTGATCGGCGACGGCGAAGACTTCGTCGAGCTTGTGGTCGACGAAGAACACCGCGAGATTGCGGCTCGCGACGACCTTGCGGATCGTGCTGAGCAGGTCGTCGATCTGGTGGGGCTCGAGCGCCGTCGTCGGCTCGTCGAGCAGCAGGAAGCGCGCGTTGCTGTGGATCGCCGCGGCGACCTCGATGAGCTGGCGCTGCGCCACGGGAAGCACGGAGACGAGGTCGTCGGGTCGGGCGCGGATGCCGAACTCCTCGCAGAGGGCGGCGGTCTCGGCACGCATCCGGGCGCGATCGAGCATCCCGAGCTTGAGCTCCTCGCTGCCGAGGAAGACGTTCTCGGCCACCGTGAGGCAGTCCACGAGGCTGAGCTCCTGGTACACGCACGCCACACCGCGCGCCTTGGCGTCGGCCGGACCCGCGAAGCGCACGACCTCACCGCCGATGGACAGCTCGCCTGAGCGCGGCCGCTCGGCGCCGGAGAGGCAGCGCAGCAGGGTCGATTTGCCGGCACCGTTGTGGCCGACGAGGGCGGTGACGGTGCCTGGGCGCAGCTCCACGGTGACAGAGTCGAGGACCGTGACGGGGCCGAAGCTCATCGAGATGTTCGTCGCGCGGTAGGAGGATGTGCGCACGTTCTCGTCTGTTCCTGTTGACCCGCTTGTCGCGGTGTCTTCCTTTAACTCTGTCACCGTGGTAGCTCCTGATCAGTCGGTTCGAATCAGCCGAAGAGGCCCTCGCCGGGGAGACCTTCGGTCACCGCGACCATGGGTAGCAGGATCTCCGACTCGATGTCATCACCGTTGATGTACGCCAAGATGTTCTCCATGACGATGCCGGCGTAGGCGGCGGGCTCCTGCGCGACGCACGCCCGGTAGGTGTCATCGATCGGGACACCGTCGGCGCACAGCGCGTAGAGCGAGACCTTGCCTGCGAGGCCGAGCTGCTTGATGCCCTGGAGCGCACCGACCGCGGCAGGGCCGGTGTTGGCCCACACGACGTTGATCTCCGGGTTGCCCTGGAGCATCTCCTGGGTCACCTGCATGGCCACGGCGGGGTCGATCTTGCCGTTGACGGTGGCGACGACCTCCGCGTTCGGGTTCGACGAAATGCCTGCGGTGAATCCTTCGTCACGGAGGTTGGTCTGCACCTGGTCAGGTTTGCCGACGTATCCGATGGTCAGCGGGGTGTCCGCCCCGAGATCCTTGAGCGCCTGCTGTCCCATGACCTCGCCGCTCTCGAAGGCGCCGGCACCGACGTACTGCACGATCGTGCTGCCTTGGGTCTTGAGCGCGTCCTCATCGACGACCACATTGACCGTGAACACGGGAATACCCGCGTTGTTGAGCTTGACGACGCTCGAGGCGGCCGGTCCAGAGTTGACGGCGTTGAGTGCGACGGCGCACACACCCTGCTGGATGAACGACTCGATCTGCGAGAGCTGGGTCGAGTCGCTGCTGTTGGCGATCGCGACCTTCACGTCAAAGCCGAGCTCCGCCCCGGCATCCACGAACCCCTGCTGCATCGCGATGTAGTAGGGGTTGGTCGTGTCGGGCAGCGCGACGCCGACGGCGGGCCGGTCCGCCGAGCACGACTCGGGCAACCCGCTGGAGCTGGGACCGTCGGTGGCAGGGTTGCTGCAACCACTGACGACAAGCGCGAGAACGCCTGCCGACAGGGCCGCGACCAGGTTCCTGGTTTTCATGCGGTTCTCCTGTTCTGCGTGACTCTTGAGGGATTGAGGTGATGAGGTCGGTGGGCGGGTCACGGCATCCCGGCGGGCGTCGTCTCCGCCGTGTGCACGGATGCCTCCCGTTCGAGCGGGTCTGGTCTGGTCGAGCGCTCGCGGCGCTTGCGTCGCTGCATGTCGAAGGCGACGCCGCCGAGGATGATGAGCCCGATGACGAGCGACTGCCAGTAGCTGCTGACGTTGAGGATGTTCATGCCGTTGTTGACGGTGGCGATGAGCACCGCCCCGATGAACGCGCCCTGCACGGTGCCGATGCCGCCGAAGAGGCTCACACCGCCGACGACGGCTGCGGCGATCGAGAAGAACAGCTCGTTGCCCAGACCCGTGGCGGGAAAGCCCACGCCGAGCCGGGACGTGGCGATGATGCCGCCGATCGCACCGCACAGGCCGCTGAGGGTGTACACAAGGATCGTCGTGCGCGCGACGTCGACGCCGGCCAGTCGGGCGGCGATCCGGTTGCCGCCGAGGGCGTAGATGTGCACGCCGGGCCGCGTGTAGCGCAGGAACAGCGCGGCGATCACGGTGGCGACGATGAGCATGATGACCGCGATCGGGATGCCCAGGATCTTGCCCTGTCCGATCCAGGAGAAGCCCGGGTCGGCGATCGGCACGGAGTTGGCTCCCGTGAGGATGAGCGGGATGGCGGTCGCGACTCCGAGTGTCGAGAACGTCGCGATGAACGCCGGCACCTGGAGGTAGTGGATGAGCACGCCGTTGCTGACGCCCAGGAGCATCCCCGACATCGCCGTCGCAATAACGGCGATGAACCATGGCATGCCGGTCTGCATATAGAGAGCCGCGAGCACGCCGGACATGGCGACGTTGGCGCCTGTGGACAGGTCGATGCCACCGGTGAGCAGCACGAAGGTCTGCCCGAGGGCGAGGAAGGCGATGACTGCTCCGTTGAGCAGCAGGACGAGCGCGTTGTCGAAGGTGCGGAACGCGGGGGAGAGGATCGCGAGGGCGGTGACGAGCACAGCGAGCACGATCACGATTCCGGTCTCGTCGGGGAACCTGCGTCGAGTCACCTGGAAACCTCCATTAGATTCCATATCAAATGTCCTATCTGGTAGATCCTACAGGATCCAGGATTACTGTCAACAGTCGGTGCGCGACCCGAACGGTCATGCGCGGTGCTCATAGCGATCGATCTCCTTGATCTTCTCGGCAGACGGGGACGTCGGGTCGAAGCTGTAGCCCACCCACTCGGCCACGAGTCGACGCGCGAGCTCGGGACCGACCACGCGCTGGCCGAGAGCGAGCACTTGCGCGTTGTTCGACAGGATCGCGCGCTCGACCGAGTAGCTGTCGTGCGCGGTCACGGCGCGGATGCCGGGCACCTTGTTCGCCGAGATCGCCATGCCCAGTCCCGTGCCGCACACCAGCAGCGCCCGATCGGCCTCATTCGCGGCGACGAGCTCCGCCGCCGCGACCGCGACGTTCGGGTAGGGCGTGTGCTCCGTCGCCGAGACACCCACATCGATCACCGACTCGACGCGATCGTCGCGATCGAGATCGTGCTTGACC
>JBARWR010000131.1:0-1590 GCA_049646915.1 Microbacterium sp. | reverse complement strand
CACCAGCGCCGTGCACGTGTTCTCGTGGTGGCCGCGTGCCGAGCGGCTGCGCCTGCACGAACGCGACGCCCTGTGGCGGGCGTTGTTCGCCGCGGCATCCGCTGTTCCCGCACCTCCGCGTGATGCGCTGCTGGAGTTCGTCCCGGACGACGACCCCGCGCTGCTCGTCGCCGAAGCGGCGACCCTGCGCGGCTGGCTCGCTTGAGGCCCCGGTAACGATGAATGCCCTCCCGCATCGCCTCGGGCGGCATCGATCGCGACCTGGACGAGGCTATGACATCGATAGGCTCATCGCATGACTGCTGAAGCCATGCGCGCAAGCGCACCGACGCTGCATGACGTCGCCCGGGTCGCGGGGGTGTCGCTGGCGACGGCATCGCGTGTGCTCAACGGCTCCGAACGCAAGGTGGCCGACTCGTACCGTGCGCGGGTGGAGCTCGCGGCCGCCGAGCTGGGATACACCCCGAACATCTCCGCGCAGGCGATCGCCCGCGGAACCTCACAGGTGATCGCGCTGCTGGTCGCCGATATCGCCGACCCCTACTTCGGCCTGATCGCCTCGGGCGTCGCACGCGGCGCCGATGAGGAGGGGCTGGTCGTCACCGTCGCGATCACCGAGCGCGAACCGCGGCGCGAAGCGCGCATTCTGCACGCGCTGCGCGGGCAGAGACCGCGCGGAGTGATCCTGGCGGCATCCCGCACCAGCGAAGGCGACAATGAGGCCGGTGTCGCCGATGACGTAGCGGGCGATGGGAACGACGACGGCGTCGGCGTCGCCGGAGAGCTCGCGGCCTTCCAGGCACTGGGCAGCCGCACGGTCACTTTCGGGCCGGGCGGTGACCGCAGCATCCGCATCGACAACCGCGGGGGCGCCGAGGAGTTGGGGCGCGCGATGTCGGCCCTCGGCTACCGGCGTGCGATCGCGATCGGTGCGGCAGAGGGTGTGCGCACCTCCGATGATCGCCTCGCCGGGTTCACGGCCGGATTCGCGACCGGTGGCGGCGAGGTCGTCCGCGTGTACCGTGGCGCCTTCCAGCGTGAATCGGGGGCGGCGGTCATGGCGGATGCGCTGAAGGAGGGCGTCGAAGAGGGCACGCTGGTCTTCGCGCTCAGCGATGTGGTCGCGATCGGCGCGATGACCGCGATCCGCGACGCCGGGCGCACGGTCGGCACCGACATCGCCGTGTGCGGGTTCGACGACGTGCCGGTCAGCCGGGACGTCTCCCCGCAGCTCACGACCGTTCGCGTGCCCCTCAGTGAGCTCGGGTACCAGGCGTTCCGCGCCACCGTGGATGCCGACTGGATCCAGCCCGCGCTGGATCTCGAGGTGCTGGTGCGCGACAGCACTCCCGTGGCCGGGCGATGACCCGCGCTTCCCGTCGCAATGGATGTCGCCTCGGCGTGACCTCAGCGGCGCTCTCTGCGGCCTGGACGAAAGGGAAGGAACTCTGATGCGGATCGTCTTCGCACCCGACAGTTTCAAGGGCACGATCACAGCGGCGGATGCTGCGCAGGTGCTCGCCGACGCCTGGCTCGACGTCGATCCGGCGGCGGAGGTCGTGCTGCGGCCGATGGCCGACGGGGGAGAGG
>JBARWR010000130.1:0-1842 GCA_049646915.1 Microbacterium sp. | reverse complement strand
GAGTCCCCCTCGGTCAGCGCTTCGGACTCGGCGAGCTCGGTCGGCTCCACGGCGGGCTCTGCGGGCTCGGAATCCGCCCCGGGCTCGACCTCGACGTCGGGATCCGCGTCAGCCTCGAGCTCGGGGGCGTCTTCCACCTCGGGCTCGACATCTGCCGAGCCATCCGCTGCCGCGGGAACAGCGACGACGTCGGCGACATCCTGGTCCGCATCCGCGGCGATCTCTGCCACCGGCTCCTCGAACGCGTCGCCGACGCGCACGCCGGAGGCGAGCACCACACCGGAGCGGATCGGGTAGGCGACGGACTCACCCGACTCACCGAAGCCGATCTCGAACCGCGGCGGCTCGGCGATGAAGCGCTCGCTCCATGTGGTGATGTCCTCACCGGAGAAGCTGACGTCCCACCCGGTTGTCACGGTCACAGCCCCGCGCACGGCGAAGCGCGTGCCGGTCTGACCGATCAGCGCGACCGCGAACGAGCCCAGCCCGGTGATCGCACCGCCGGAGAGCACGTCGATCACCTCGGTCAGCTCGGGCACGCCTCGACTCAGCATCGCCGAGAGCGCGACCACCTTGTCGGCGCTGGCGTCGGCCGGAAGTGCGGCGATACCGGATTCCTCGACGACGACCTGCCACTCACCCGGTCGGTAGACAACGTCACTCATCGCATTCCTCCATCCACTGCGGCACGCGGACGCGTGTCGGCAAGGTCATCGGCTTCGTCTGCTCGTACGTGCACGCCGCGGACGGATGCCACGGTCACCGCGTCGACGATCACGACGGTCACGTTGTCGCGCCCTCCGGCGCGCACGGCATCCGCCGTCAGGACGTCGGCGGCCCGCTGCGGGTCCGGCTCGGTTCTGAGCACTTCGGCGATGCGCTCTTCGGAGAGCTCTGTGGTCAGGCCGTCCGAGCACACCAGCATCCGATCCCCGCCCTCGGCGGGGAACAGCCAGTAGTCGGCGTCGCCAACGCTGCCGGCACCGATCGCGCGGGTGATGATGTTGCGGCGGGAGTCGGACTTCGCCTGCTCGGGCGTGATCTCGCCCTCCTCGATCAGCTCCTGGATGTAGGAGTGATCCACGGTGATCTGCTCGAGCTCGCCGCCCGAGAGCTGGTAGGTGCGCGAGTCGCCGATGTTCACCACGAGCCAGTAGCCCAGCCCGTCGACCGTCGCGACCGCGACCCCGCTGAGGGTCGTGCCTGCACCGGCGGCGCCGTACTGTCCCAGCGCGCCCACTGCCTCCCTGGCCGATGCCAGCGCGTCTCTGACCTCTTCGATCGTCAGCGACTCGCGACCGATCAGACGCGAGAAGTGCTCGATGACGGTCGCGCTGGCGACCTCGCCCGCGTCGTGTCCGCCCATCCCGTCGGCGACGATGAAGAGCGGCGGGGTCGCGAGGTAGGCGTCCTCGTTGAGCTTGCGACGGGCGCCGACATCGGTGGCGCCGGCACTGGCCGTGACGATGGGGGCGCTCACACGTAGCCTCCGATGGTCATGATCCGATCGCCGATCTCGAGCGCATCGCCCAGACGCACCGGCACGCGCTGCCCCGGCGGGCATGCGATCCGGACGCCGTCGCGCACGACGGTCGTCCCGTTGGTCGACTGGCGGTCCATCACCCAGCCGCCCTGGGCGTTGGCGCCGGCCTCGAAGTGGGTCTTCGACAGCGAGCGGGTCTCGTCGCGCACCGCGACGTTGGTCACCGCGCCGGGCTCCTCGGGGTTGCGTCCGAACACGGTGCGGCCGGATACGGTCGCGCGCTGCCCGTCGTCCCAAGTGAACACGAGGCGATGACCCGGCACGCTGATGCGCGTGGACTCGATGTCCTCGTCGTCGTC
>JBARWR010000129.1:0-4833 GCA_049646915.1 Microbacterium sp. | reverse complement strand
CGCCCGGCCGCCACCCCGAACCGACCGGGGCAGACAGATCAAATTCAAGACAGACCCCCTCGCGGAAGTCGTCAGTCAAGTTGAGGGTCATGCCCCGGACGGCTGTTCTCAGTATCAACGTCAAGTTTTCTGTGTAAGCGGTTCGGAATCGGGTGGTTAGAGGTAGGGGTTGATTCGGTCGGGGTAGGCGAGGGCGAGCTGCTCGAGGGCTTGTTTCCAGTTGGTCGTGACGTTGCCCTCTGAATCGCCTGTAAGTCTCGTAGTGGCTGACCTGGGGTCGGCTGGCAGGGTTAGTGCTGGTGCTCCGTTTGGTCGTGACTCGTGAATCGTCTGGCCCTTCTGCTCTCGAGCAGGGTGCCTTTCCTGGGATCTGTCCGATCGGGCGGGTGCCGGCGCCGACCCTGTCCACTCCGATGGCTTGATTAGAAGCTTGCCCGACCGTTAGCGGCGGTCGTGGCCGAGCGTGTCAAATGGTCTGTGTAAGAAGGCGGACCACTCGCTCATCTGCCGTCTGGGGTGTTCACCGCGAACAGCGCCTGGCTCGTGCTCGCGGTGATCGCGTTCAACCTCACCCGCGCCGCCGGACTCATCGCCGACCACGCGGGCCGGCTCGCCAGAGCGACGACCGCGACGATCCGCCGCACCCTCATCGCAGTCCCGGCACGCCTGGCACGATCCGCGCGCCGCATCACACTGCACCTGCCCGAGGCATGGCCCTGGCAGACCGCGCTCGACCGGCTCTTCCAAGCCACGCACGCACCACCGCCAGCCAGCGCGAACTGACCACCGCCGCGACGACGGCACGACCAAGGACCGAGTGGACGACCGGGATGAGACGCCCGGAACTCACCCCTGCCCACAGCACACCATCCCACGCCGATCACGCCGACCCCACCAGCCGAGGACCCATCGGTGGATCGAGGGTAAGTGAGGTCGGCTGTAGAGGTAGCAGTTCACACTGAAAGAGTGGACGCGTGCCTGAGCCCTCAGTCCACTCGCCGCAGCCACCGCCACCCAGAAGCTAAGCCGCTATCTTGGTCCACTGATCGGTTCGCACGCGCCAGCCGAGCGTACCGAGTCGCGCGAGCAGGTACACCCCGAAGAACGCGATCGCGAGCCAGAGCAAGCCTGCTGCTCCGTCGATGCGGGCGGCCGAGACGATCCACATTGCCAGCAGGAACGGTACGAGGTTGAGTAGCCCAGCGACGGCAAGGTAGCGGGCGTCGTTGGCACCCATCAGCACGCCGTCGAGCACGAAGACGACACCGGCGATGGGCTGGGCGATGGCGAGCACGAGCAGTGCTGGTTGCACGAGGGCTGCGATCACGGCGTCCCCGGTGAAGATGATTCCGAGCGACCCCGACAGCGCCGCGATGATCGCGCCGACAAGAATGCCGAACCACGCTCCCCATGCGACAGTGCGGCGCAGTACCCGATGCACATCTGCCAGGTCGCCGGAACCGAGAATCTTGCCGATCAGCGCCTGCGCGGCGATCGCGAGGGCGTCGAGCGCGAAGGCTGCGGTGGAGAAGATGGTGAACGCGATCTGCCAGCCCGCCAGTTCCTGCGTGCCGATCCCGGTCGCGACCCCCACGGTGACGAGCAGGGCGACGCGTTGACTGACGGTGCGCAGGAACAGCCAGCCGCCTGAGCGGGCGGTACCGCGCATGCCGGCGCGCTGCGCCTTCATCGATGCCCCGTGCCGCAGCGCGAGCCGACGGATGACGACGACGTACGCGGCGACCATGCCCCACTGGGCGGTGACGGTGCCGAAGGCCGATCCGGCGATGCCCCAGCCGAGGCCGTAGATGAACAGCCAGTTCAGCAGGGCGTTGGCGCCGAAGCCGAGGCCGGCGATCCAGAGGGGAGTGACGGTGTCCTGCATCCCGCGCAGCAGTCCGGTGGCGGCGAAGACGATGAGCATGGCGGGCAGGCCCCACATCGAGATCATCAGATAGGTGCGGGCCTCGGTGGCGACGGCATCCGTGGGGCCGAACATCGCGACCAGCCAGGGCGTGGAGACGGCGCCGATGATGGCGAGCACGGCGCCGAGTCCGAGGGCGAACCACATGCCGTCGATGCCGATCGAGACGGCGTCGCCCGGCTTGCCCGCGCCGAACCGTCGTGCGACGGCGGGGGTGGTCGAGTAGGCGAGGAAGATCATCAGCCCGACGATGGTCTGCAGCACGGCGCTGGCGATACCGAGTCCGGCGAGCGGGGTGGTGCCGAGGTGGCCGATCATCGCCGCATCGAGGATCAGGAACAGCGGCTCTGCTACCAGCGCGCCCAGGGCAGGGACGGCGAGATGCAGGATCGCGCGGTTCAGCGACGCAGGAGCGGATGCGGGGGATGGCACCTCATGAGCCTATGGGGTGGCGCGGACGTGCCGACTCCACGGTGAACCGTCACCGTACAGAGGGGCGCTCAGGAGGGCATTCAGAAGGGGATGACAGGTTCCGGCAGCGTGGCCGGGTCCGCGACTTGCGGTGTGGGCATGAACATGACGCGACGCGGTGGTGGATCGGTGTGGACGTGCCCGAGCGGACTGATCCATTCGATGGTGCGGTCGGGGAGCTGTCTCGCGGTCCAGCGATAGTCGTCCGGAATCGACGGATGCTTCAGAGGGTGGTGGCTGTGGCAGAGGTCGGCGAGGTTGTCCAGTGATGTCGGTCCGCCGAGTGCATAGTCGAGCGTGTGGTCAAGATCGCACCGCCGTGCGGGCACGCGGCACCCGGGGAACCGGCAGTGCTGGTCGCGGGCGCGCAGGTGTCGGGACATCGCAGCGGTCGGAGTGTACGTGTCGGTGTGGGTGACGACTCCGGTCGCATCGACGAACAGGCGGGTCCACAGTGTGGCATGACCGGCGAGCCGACGGGCGGCGTCCGGATGCAGAGGACCCTCGTTGTCCAGCTGGGCGGGCCGGTCGTCCTCACCGGCGAGCGTGGTCGCGCTGATCGTGACCTGGACGTGTCCGGTGATGTTGTCGAGGCCTTCGCCGAAGACCTCAGAGGGGTCGGATGCGAGGAGCAGATCGGTGAGCAGATCCGCGCGCATCTGATCCATGCTGCGCGGGTCGTCGGGAACGTGGAAGATGTCGGGGCTGTTCGGATCGGTGCGCGGGTCACGAGCGGCGTCGGCGGCCGCCCAATACGCGTCCAGGTCGTCGGGGCCGACGGGGAACCACATCTCCCGGACCACGGTCTCTCCGGTGCGAGGGTCTTCGGTCGTGAAGGTCACGAGCTCGCCGTACTCGACGGGGCCCGTCTCGTCATCGGGGAAGACGGGGATGCGGTCCTCCGGGTGAGCGATGACGTGCTTCGCCGTCTGGGTGAGCCGGTCCATGATCGCTGCGACGACATGCTCGGGCAGCACCGCCTGCAACAGGGCGAGCCCGTCGCCGACCGGTCGTGAGCCTACGCATCGCTCCGCCTCGGCCGCCTTGTGCCGTTCGGTGACGGTGACGCCGGCGAGCGCGGCGGCGATCTCCCGCGCGGCCGCTCGGGTCCGGGCCGGAGTGTCGTTCTCGGCGATCTCCAGTGCGGCCGCCTCATACAGCGCCAGAGTGCCCGCGTCGACGGTGCCCGCGGCGATGGCCTCGTGGACGACCGATGCGGCGCGCGTGATCTCTCGCACGTGCGCCCCTGTCACCTGTCCGGCGGCGAACGATTCGGACACGGCCGGGAAGTCCGCGAGGGCGTGCGCGTCGGCGAACGCGAAATCCATCGACCCCTTGGACACGTGCCCTGCCGCAGAATACTCCGCGACCATCGACCGCAGGATGGTGTCCCGGTACCTCGGAGCCTCGGCCACTTCGTCATCCATCACCGCGATCCGCTGGCTCAGCAGATCCGTGGCGCGAGCCTCGAGCTGGGCGATCTGCCGACGCGTCTTCAGCCACTCATCCAGCAGCGTGAGGTGCTGCGAGAGGGTGGGGAGAGCGTCGGTGGCCATGCTTCGAGTGTAGTAGATATGTTCGAAGAATGGAAGCGCTGGATAGAACTTTCTGAGACGGATATCAAGCGTCCGCACGGCAGAGGCGATCACCCGAGTTGTAGCCTGAATGCACCACCAGTCGGAGGTGCAGATGACCGAACCGAAGCAGGATCCGGATGCCGTGGAGCAGGCGAAGCCGCCCATGGTGCTCAACGCGCAGAATGAGGCGCAGTTCGTGGAGACGGCGATCCAGCTCGCCATCCGTCGCGGCGAGTTCGACGATCTGCCCGGTGCGGGCAAGCCGATCGAGGGTCTCGGCACGCACCACGACCCGGACTGGTGGATCCGCCGCAAGATCGAGACGGAGAACCTGTCGGGCCTGGGCCCGCCCGCTCTGCTGCTGCGCACCGAGGATCGCGGTCTGGATGACGAGCTCGATCTGCTCGCCCGTGAAGAGGATGTGCGCACGGTCGTCGAGGACTTCAACCGCCGGGTGATCGAGGCACGCCGGCAGTTGAGCGGCGGGCCGCCGGTGGTGACGAAGACGCGTGATGCGGATGCCGAGATCGCGGCCTGGCGAGAGCGTCGAACGGCGTTTCACGGGGTGACGGCGGAGAACCCGGATGCTGAGCCGCGTCGTCGCCGCAGAAGGTGGCGCCGCCGCTGACGGGCGCCTCAGGCTCATCCCCTGACGCCGACCCGCCTTCAGCGTGACCGGTGTGCTGGATAGGCTGACCCCGTGGCATCAGACCCCTCGGCATCCGTCCCCGAGTCAGCGCGCGACGAGTCCGCTGATCCCGCCGTGGTCCGCCTCGCGAAGCGCATCCCGAGACCCGTCGTGGCGGCCCTCGCGCTGGCGGCTCTCGCGCTGGGTGTCGTGCTGGTCGTGCGCCCGACGAC
>JBARWR010000128.1:0-2014 GCA_049646915.1 Microbacterium sp. | reverse complement strand
GCTTCGAGCTGCGCGAGGTCGGCGGCGGCTGGCGGCTCTACGTCCGTGAGGACCACGACGACCTGGTGGCCGAGTTCATCGGCGGACAGGCGCCCGCGCGCCTGTCGCAGGCGGCGCTGGAGACGCTCGCCGTGATCGCGTACAAGCAGCCGGTGACCCGCGGCCAGGTGGCATCCATCCGTGCCGTGAACGTCGACTCGGTAGTGCGCACGCTGCTCGCCCGCGGGCTGATCACCGAGCTCTTCGCCGATTCCGAGACAGGCGCCATCAACTACGGCACGACCGAACAGCTGCTGCAGCACCTGGGGATCAACTCGATCGACGAGCTGCCCCCGATCTCGCCGCTGCTCGACGACGGCGCCGAAGGTTTCGATGAGGGGAATCTACGGTGACGGTTTCGCGGCGAGACGGTGCCGAGGCTGGTTTCCGGGCCGAAGGTTTCGATGAGGGGAATCTGCGGTGACGGTTTCGCGGCGAGACGGTGCCGAGGCTGGTTTCCGCGCCGAAGGTTTCGATGAGGGAGTGATCCGATGACCGGCTCAGAAGCACAGGGCGCCGAAGGCGTCCGCCTGCAGAAGGCGCTCGCCAACGCGGGCGTGGCATCCCGTCGCGTGATCGAGAACTACATCGTCGAGGGTCGCATCCGGGTGAATGGACAGACCGTCACCGAGCTCGGCACCCGCATCGACCCCGATACCGACCTGATCGACGTCGACGGCACGGCCGTTCAGCTGGACGTGTCCAAGCGCTACGTCATGCTCAACAAGCCGACCGGCATCTACAGCACGATGCGCGACGAGAACGGACGTCCGGACCTGCGCCGGTACACGAAGGAATGGCCCGAACGGCTGTACAACGTGGGGCGGTTGGATGCCGAGACCAGCGGCCTGCTGATCCTCACCAACGACGGCGACCTCGCGCATGTGCTCGCGCACCCGTCGTTCGGGGTCACGAAGGTGTACATCGCGAAGGTCACCGGGGAGGTCACGGCGCAGACCATCGCGAAGCTGACCCGCGGCTTCGACCTGGAGGACGGCCCGATCAAGGCCGACAAGGCGCGGCTGCTGGATGTCTCGCGCGGCGCGAGCCTGGTGGAGCTGACGCTGCATTCCGGACGCAACCGGGTCGTGCGCCGCATGATGGCTGCGGTCGGGCATCCCGTCGAGGAGCTCGTGCGCCGCCAGTTCGGCCCGCTGCACCTGGGAACGCTCCCGGTCGGGCAGACCCGTGAGCTGAGTAAAATCGAACGCGGCGCCTTGCTGACCCTGTCGCGCCAGGATTCTCCTGCGGACGCCGGAGACGACGACCCGCAGGAGACCGAGTGAGCGATTCCACGAATGCACGCGCAGCACGCGTGTCGGGCACCGTGCGCATCGTCGGCGCGGGCCTGCTCGGATCGAGCATCGGCCACGCCCTGCGAGCCAAGGACGTCGACGTCGTGCTCGCCGACGCGTCTCCCTCCCAGCTGCGGCTGGCGATCGACTACGGCGCGGGGCGCGCGGCGCGTGAGGACGACAGCCCCAGCCTGATCGTGGTGGCCGTGCCGCCGGATGTCACCGCCGATGTCATCCAGGCCGAGCTGGCCGCATACCCGGGAGCGGTCGTCACCGACGTCGCGAGCGTGAAGCTCGCCCCGTTCGACCAGCTGCGCAGACGCGGCGTCGATCTGACGCGCTACATCGGCTCGCATCCGCTGGCCGGGCGTGAGCGCGGCGGAGCGATCTCCGCCCGTGCCGACCTGTTCATCGGACGGCCCTGGGTGGTGTGCCGCGACGATGAGACTCGTGCCGCCGACCTGGCCGTCGTCGAAGCGCTCGCGCTGGACGTGGGAGCCATGCCGCTGGAGATGACCCCCGAGGAGCACGATCGCTCGGTCGCCATCACCTCGCACGTGCCGCAGGTGGTGGCCAGCCTGCTGGCCGCGCGTCTGGCATCCGCCGACGAGGACTCGCTGACTCTGGCCGGGCAGGGTGTGCGCGACACGACGCGCATCGCCGCGTCCGCGCCCGAGCTG
>JBARWR010000127.1:0-8869 GCA_049646915.1 Microbacterium sp. | reverse complement strand
GGGGGGCGGGTGTATCAACCACCGGCCCCGCTCCGTCTGAGGAAGTGCTTACTTCTCCCAGCCCACGTTCTCCACCGGCTGGACGCCGAAGAGGTCGAGACCCACGTAGGGCTCGGGGGTCAGGTTGGCCAGACCCTTCTTGGTCGCGGAGATCGACGGACCGTTGTAGAGCGGGATCAGGCCCCACTCCTTGAAGATCTCAGCCTCGAGCTTCATCGCGGCCTCGGTCTGCTTGACGGGGTCGCTGATCGACTCGACCTCGTCATGGATCTTCTGGTCGGTCTCGGCGTTCTGCACACCGGAGAGGTTCAGGCCCTGGTCCTGACCGTACAGCTGGAAGAACCAGGCTGCACCGAACGGGTCGGACGAGGTGAAGCGGAGACCCGCGACATCCCAGTTCTTGCCGTTGTAGTCCTCAGCGAACTTGTTGGAGGGGCGCACATCGATCTTCAGCTCGATGCCGATCTCCTTCTCGGACTTCTGCATCGACTGAGCAAGCGCAGCCTGCGTCGGGTCGTCGCTGAAGATCGGGTACGTGACGGACAGCTTCACGCCGTCCTTCGCGCGGATTCCATCGGAACCCTTCTCCCAACCGGCGTCATCGAGGAGCTTGTTCGCGGCCTCCGGGTCGTACTTCCAACCGGCCTTCTCGAGCGAGTTGCTGTAACCCGGCTGGAACGAGAACAGGGTGAAGGAGCCCGCGGGGTCCTCGTCGTAGTCCAGACCGTTCCAGGCGATCTTCTTCTGCTGCTCGATGTTGATGGCCATGAAGAAGGCCTTGCGGACCTCGACGTCCTTGAACTGCGGCTTCTCGGCGTCGACCTCGAGCAGCGTGTTCGCGGTCTGCTGGGCGCGGTGGATCGTGATGTCCTTCATGTCCGCGACCTGAGCGAGGCGGTCCTTGGTGCCGACGCCGACCTGGTCGATCTCGCCGTTCTTGAAGGCGTTGATCGAGGCCTGGGCGTCCATGCCCTTGAAGGTGACCTTGTCGAGCAGGGGCTTGTCGCCCCACCACTTGTCGTTCGGCTTGAACGAGACGAAGTCGGTGTTCGCGTCGAACTGGTCGATCGTGTACGGCCCTGCACCCCACTCGGCGTGCGGGTCGTCGATCATGGCCTTGTTGAAGGTGTCCGGATCGGCGAGCTTCGGGTGGATGACGCCGCCGTTGAACGGCATCTGCGGCCAGGCGAATTCGCCCTTGAAAGTGACGATCGCGGTCTTGGGCGTGTCGCCCTGCTCGACCTTCTCGATCTCCTTGTAGCCGTCGATCGCGTTGGGGACGAAGCCCTCGTCGTTCGAGCGGTTGGCCTTCCAGGTGGCGTCGATGGCAGTCCAGTCCATCGGAGTGCCGTCGTTCCAGGTGGCCTTGTCGGTGAACGTGAAGGTCAGGACCGTCTTGCCGTCCTTCACCTCGTTGCTCCACTCGTCGAGGTAGTTGTCGTTCTTGTACAGCGTGCCGTCCGGCTCCATCAGGATGATCTGCGGCATGTACCAGGCTGCGATGCGTGCTGTGTCGGCGCTGGCGTCACCGTTGAACGCGTTGAGCTGCTCCGGGATCTCGTTGATCGGGAAGTTGACCGTGCCGCCCTGCTTCAGGTTCTCGCGCGGCTGCGGGTTGTAGTCCGCAGCCTGGGTCTCGGGGGCCTTGTCGCCGCCCTTGTCGCCACCGTCACCGGTTGTGCCGGTGTCGGTTGCGCACCCGCTCAGTGCGAGTGCGAAAGCGCCGGTCAGTGCCAGCGCTCCCATCAGCTTGTGCTGCTTCATGGTGCTCCTTTCGCCTTTCGGCGTGTCATAAGGGGAGATTAGTTCGCCTCGCGGCGGATTCACTGGGGCATGAGTGAATGCCGCCTAACTGTTATCGGACGGTGACCCGATGGTTACCGGACCGACATATCGGCCGGGTCAGACGGTCGCGGGGCGTGTGCTCATCGTCTCGGCGTCGAAGACCACGCGCTGACGTGTGCGCTCGACGTCCGGGTCGGGAACAGGAATCGCGGACAGCAGCGCCTGCGTGTACGGATGCCGGGGATTCTCGAACACCTCGTCCACGTCGCCGTACTCGACGAACTCACCGAGGTACATCACGGCGACGCGATCTGCGATGTGACGGATGACCGAGAGGTCGTGAGCGACGAACAGGTACGACAGTCCCAGCTTCGCCTTCAGCTCATCGAGCAGGTTGATCACACCGGCCTGGATCGACACGTCCAGCGCCGAGACCGGCTCGTCCAGCACGACGATCTTCGGATTGGTCGACAGTGCCCGGGCGATGCCGATGCGCTGGCGCTGACCGCCCGAGAAGGCGCCGGGAAAGCGGTCGCGGTGCGCCGGGTTCAGACCCACCAGGTCCATCAGCTCCTGGACGCGGGACTGGATCTCGTCCCGGTGCATGCCGATCGCCTGCATCGGCTCAGCGATGATGTCGGTCACCGTCATGCGCGGATCCAGCGCACCCATCGGGTCCTGGAACACGATCTGGATGTCGTGACGCAGCTCGCGCTCGAGCTTCCTGTTGTGGAGCCCGTTCACGCTGGTGCCGGCGATGATGATGTCGCCGTCCTCCTGCTTCTCGAAGTTCATGATCTCGAGCAGCGTGGTCGTCTTGCCCGACCCCGACTCGCCCACGATGGCCATCGTCTCGCCCTCGCGGACGTCGAAGCTGATGCCCTTGACAGCATGCACCTCGCCCACCTTGCGCTTGAACAGCGCACCCTTGAGCAGCGGGAAGGTCTTGACCATGTTGCGCACCTCGAGGGTCACCGGGCGCTCCTCGCGGGGGATGCGTGTGAGCTCGCTCTCCGGCACCACGGTGGGTGGGTACACCGGTATGCCGCCGATGAGGCCGTCGTCGTCGATCTGGTCGGCGCGGATGCAGGCGGCGGCATGGAACTCGCCGCCGCCGGTGACCACGGGCTCCAGGTCCGGTTCGCGCTTCACGCACGCATCGATGGCGATCGGGCAGCGCGAGGCGAACGGGCAGGCATCCGGCAGATCGATCAGCAGAGGCGGGTTGCCCTTGATCGGAATCAGCGGCTCCTTCTCGGCCTTGTCGACCCGGGGGATGGCACCCAGCAGGCCGATCGAGTACGGCATCCGCGTGTTGTGGAACAGCTCGTGCGCGGCCGCGTGCTCGACGGGCTTGCCGGCATACATGACCATGACGTCGTCGGCTGTGCGCGCGACCACACCCATGTCGTGGGTGATCATGATCACGGCAGCGCCGGTCTCGTCCTGGGCCTTCTCGATCAGGTCGAGGATCTGCGCCTGGATGGTGACATCCAGTGCGGTGGTGGGCTCGTCGCAGATGATCAGCCGGGGATTGTTCGCCATGGCGATCGCGATGACGACGCGCTGACGCATGCCGCCGGAGAACTCGTGCGGGAAGGACTTCATCCGCCGCTCGGGGTCGGTGATTCCCACGACCGTGAGCAGCTCGAGCGAGCGGTCCCAGGCATCCTGCTTGGAGAGTCCGCGGTGCACGGTGAGTGCCTCGACGAGCTGGTCGCCGACGGTGAACACGGGGGTGAGCGAGGTCAGCGGGTCCTGGAAGACCATGGCCATGCCGTTTCCGCGGATCATCGACATCTGCTTGTCCGACTTGCCGAGCAGCTCCTGGCCCTCGAACTGGACGGAGCCGGTGACCTTCGCGTTTTCGTCCAACAGGCCCATGATCGCCAGCGACGTGACGGACTTGCCGGAGCCGGATTCGCCGACGATGCCGAGCGTCTTGCCGGCTTCGAGATCGAAGGAGACGCCGCGGACAGCGTCGACACGGCCGGCCTCCGAGGCGAAGCTGACCTTGAGGTCGCGGACGGAGAGGACGGTGTTCGAGTTGGTGGGGGTGCTCATGCGCGGCCTCCAGCCGCCGAGGTGGGATCGAGCGCGTCGCGCAGTCCGTCGGCGACCAGCGCCATCGAGACGGTCAGCAGCGTCAGCGCCAATGCGGGGAAGTAGAACAGCCAGGGGGCGCTGGTCACACTGGCCGCGCCCGTGCCGATCAGCGAGCCGAGTGACACGTCGGGCAGCTTCACGCCGAAGCCGATGAACGACAGACCGGTCTCGGTCATCACCGCGCCCACTACGCCGAGGGTGAAGTTGATCACGAGGAGCGAGCCGATGTTCGGCACGAGGTGGCGCAGCACGATGCGCATTCCCGGAACGCCCATGTAGCGCGCGGCGTCGATGTATTCGCGCTCGCGCAGCGACAGCGCCAGAGTCCAGATGACGCGGGCGGGGAAGAACCAGCTCACGAAGATCATCGCCAGGGAGATCACGCGCCAATCGCCGCCGGCGTCGTTGGAGATCAGGGCGAGGATCAGGAAGGTCGGAACCACCATCAGGAAGTGAATGATGATCAAGGTGATCTGCTCTATGCGGCCGCGGAAGTACGCGGCCGCGGTACCCACGACCGCAGACAGTGCGGTCACGCCGACCGAGACGGTCACGGCGATCATCAGCGAGCGCTGCAGGCCGACGGCAGTGAGGGTCCAGTTGTCATTGCCGCCGGTGCTGGTGCCGAACCAATGCTCTGCGGAAGGTCCGGTGCTGAGATTCAGGAAGTCCTGGTCATCGATCGCGTACGGCGAGGTGAGCGGCACGACGATGGAGTAGATCACCATCAGGATGAAGATCACGATGCCGACGACGGCAGGCTTGTTGCGCATGAAGCGGCGGGTGTACAGCGTCCACTTGCTCAGCTGCTTGGCCGGTATGCGCTCGGCGGTCGTGTCGGGGCCGACGGGCGGCTGCACCTGGGGGTCGATCATTTCGGTGCTCATATCAGCTCACCCTCACTCGCGGGTCGAGGACCACGACGGCGATGTCGGCGAGCAGAGCGCCGATGGCGGTCAGGACCGCGCCGAAGGCCGCCACGGCGACCACGCCGTGCACGTCGTTTCCGTTGATGGTGGTCAGGAAGTAGCGGCCCATGCCCTGCCAGGCGAAGATCGTCTCGGTCAGGATGGCGCCGGTGAAGATCGCCGGAATGGAGAAGGCGACCTGCGTCGCCACGGGGATGAGCGAGGTGCGCAGCGCGTGGCGGCGGACGGCCTGCTGCTTGGTCAGGCCCTTGGCGCGCGCCGTGCGCACGTAGTCGGCGCTGATGTTGTCGAGCAGCAGCGTGCGCTGCAGGAAGTGATACTGCGCGTAGCCGATGATCACCAGAGCGATCGTGGGCAGGACCAGATGCTGCAGCGCATCGATGATCACCGGGAAGAACCCGGTCACTCCTTCTGTCGACGATCCCGTCACGTAGAAGACGCGGGTGCCGACCCAGTTGTTGAAGTTGATGGCGAGGATCACCACCGCGAGGCCGGCGACGATGATGTTGACGTTCATCGTGACGATGGAGATACCCTGCCAGATGCGGTCGCCGAGCTTGTACTGGCGGGATGCCGTGTAGACGCCGATCCAGATGCCCAGCAGCGTGGCGATGATCGTGGCTCCGAGCACGAGCTCGGCGCTGATCCACATGCGGAACGCCACCTGGTCGTTGACGGACCCTCCGGTGGGGCTCACACCCCAGTTCCACTGGAAGATGATGCCCGAGAACCAGGTCCACCACCGCTCGAGCAGGGGGACGGTCACGTCGAGGTTGCGCGGACGCAGCAGATTCTCGATCTGCTCGGGGCTCATGGGTGGTTTGCGACCGACGTAGTTGCTGCGCGGATCGAGGAACGACCATGCCAGGAAGTACGTGACATTGGTCGCGACCACGATCATCAGCAGCCAGCCGAGAGTCCGGCGCACGAGATACTTGATCAAGGTGGTGATTCTTTCTCTTTTACAGCACGCGCGGGATCTTCCGACGCAACGCTGGGTCGGGATGACATTCAAGCACCATCCGCGCGATAACGCACACCGACAGCGCGGCCGGCTGTGATGCAGTCCTGTGCTTCGCGACACCCAGTGTCAGGGTTAGCGGGCAACTTCGCGAGACTATCACCGGTCTCTCCGAATGCGGGATTTCGGCACCCGGCTCGTAGACTTGCGGGAACCCTTCCGGCCGCCTCAAGGACCACATGTCACCCCGCGCTATCACCCCGCTGTCGCCGTCTGCGACGCCCGCCGTGCAGATCCGCAACTTCTGCATCATCGCCCACATCGACCACGGCAAGTCGACGCTGGCGGATCGGATGCTGCAGATCACCGGCGTCGTCTCCGACCGCGACATGCGCGCGCAGTACCTGGACAGGATGGACATCGAGCGCGAGCGCGGCATCACCATCAAGAGCCAGGCCGTGCGGATGCCGTGGCAGGTGGCGGATGCGTCCACAGCCTCAGGGACTCAGACCTACGCGCTGAACATGATCGACACCCCCGGGCACGTCGACTTCACCTATGAGGTGTCCCGCTCGCTCGCCGCCTGTGAGGGAGCGATCCTGCTGGTGGACGCCGCGCAGGGCATCGAGGCCCAGACGCTGGCGAACCTCTATCTCGCGCTGGAGAACGATCTGACGATCATCCCGGTGCTCAACAAGATCGATCTGCCCGCGGCGGACCCCGACAAGTTCGCCAAGGAGCTCGCCGACCTGATCGGCGGTCGCCCCGAAGACGTGATGCGGGTGTCGGGCAAGACCGGCGTCGGCGTGGAGGAGCTGCTCGATCGCATCGTTCAGGAGGTCCCCGCGCCGGTCGGCGACGCCGACGCACCGGCGCGCGCCATGATCTTCGACTCGGTCTACGACGCCTACCGCGGCGTGGTCACCTATGTGCGCATGATCGACGGCAAGCTCTCACCGCGCGAGCGCATCCAGATGATGTCGACGCAGGCGACCCATGATCTGCTCGAGATCGGCGTGTCCAGCCCCGAGCCGATTCCCTCCGAAGGGCTCGGCATCGGCGAGGTGGGGTACCTGATCACCGGAGTGAAGGATGTGCGGCAGTCCAAGGTCGGCGACACGGTCACGACGGCACGCCGTTCGGCATCAGAGGCCCTTCCCGGCTACACCGACCCGAAGCCGATGGTGTTCTCGGGTATCTACCCGATCGACGGCAGCGACTACGGCGACTTGCGCGAGGCCCTCGACAAGCTCAAGCTCTCTGACGCCTCGCTGCAGTACGAGCCGGAGACCTCCGTCGCGCTCGGCTTCGGCTTCCGATGCGGCTTCCTCGGCCTGCTGCACCTGGAGATCATCACAGAGCGGCTCTCGCGTGAATTCGGGCTGGATCTGATCACCACCGCGCCCAGCGTGATCTACGAGGTCACCACCGATACGGGGGAGACGGTCGTCGTCACCAACCCGAGCGAGTACCCGGACGGCCGCGTGGCATCCGTCGCCGAGCCCATGGTCAAGACCGCGATCCTGCTGCCCAAGGACTACGTCGGCACTGTCATGGAGCTGTGCCAGTCGCGGCGCGGGTCGCTGCTGGGCATGGAGTACTTCAGCGAGGAGCGCGTGGAGCTGCGCTACACGATGCCGCTCGGTGAGATCGTGTTCGACTTCTTCGACCAGCTGAAGTCCAAGACGCAGGGGTATGCGTCGCTGGACTACGAGCCCGCCGGCGTGCAGACCGCCGACCTGGTGAAGGTCGACGTGCTGCTGCAGGGCGACAAGGTGGACGCGTTCAGTGCGATCGTCCACCGCGAGAAGGCGTACGCCTACGGCACGCTGATGACCGAGCGGCTGCGCAAGCTCATTCCTCGGCAGAACTTCGAGGTTCCGATCCAGGCCGCCATCGGCGCGCGGATCATCGCCCGTGAGACCATCCGCGCCCTCCGCAAGGACGTGCTCGCCAAGTGCTACGGCGGTGACATCAGCCGTAAGCGCAAGCTGCTCGAGAAGCAGAAGGAGGGCAAGAAGCGGATGAAGATGGTCGGCCGCGTCGAGGTGCCGCAGGAGGCGTTCATCGCCGCGCTGTCCGGCGACGTCGAGACGAAGAAGTAGGCAACACGACCACCGGTGGTGAGGTGCCGTCCAGGCGCGTCACGTAGGGTTGAACTCATGCGTCGCGGGACATTCCGAGAAGGTACGGTGGACTACGCCGCGGTCGGGGCGACTCATGCCGCCGACCTCATGCAGTATCCGCCGGAGCACAGCATTCCTGCCGAGGATTCGTGGCGCATCGGCAGCGGGGAAGATCGCTTCCGCACCGCCGCGGAGTCGCTGCTGTCCTGGACGGCCCAGCGCGCGGCCGGCCTGGCGCTGAGCGATGTGCGACCCGAGTCGGGAGCCGCCTACACCGGTGTCAGCTTCGATGCCGAGGGTGCGCCGATCGCCCCCAACCGCACGCAGCTCGAGCAGCGCTTCGACGCCGAGGGGACGCCCTTCGCAGCCCCCGGGATGACGCTGAAGCTGCGGGGTCGGGTCAAGGGCATGCGTGCGGATGCCGAACTGCGGGTGATCTCCGTCACCGAGGAGCATCGTCGGGTCGGCTTCGTACTGGGAACGCTGGGCGGCTCCGTGGTGAGCGGTGAGGAGTCCTTCGACATCGAGTGGCGCGAGGACACCGACGAGGTGTGGTTCACCGTGCGTGCATTCGACGCCCCGGCATCTCTGCTGTACCGCCTGCCCGGCATGGTGCGCCGGCGTCGGCGCGAGCTCTTCGCCCGCTACCTGCGCGCGATCTCGCCGCTGTACGCGACGCCGATCTGATGGCGGGTCCGCTTCCCCTGGGCGACCCCGCGCCGGCCGACGGCGAGCTGCCCTCGAGCCTGGACATCGATCCGGCGGTGCCCTTCTCGGCCTATCTGCACGTGCCGTTCTGCCGTGTGCGCTGCGGCTACTGCGACTTCAACACCTACACGGCGACCGAGCTGCGCGGTGCGCGGCAGGATCAGTACGCCGACACGTTGATCCGCGAGATCGAGCTCGCGCGGCGCGTGCTCGATGAGGCGGGCGCGCTGCGTCCCATGGACACTGTCTTCTTC
>JBARWR010000126.1:0-23136 GCA_049646915.1 Microbacterium sp. | reverse complement strand
CGCTCGCGCCGTTCGGCGCCGAACTTCGCGGCGGCCTTGCGCTTGACGCGTGCGCTGAGCAGCACCATGTCGAGGATCGCGATGAGCAGGTACGCCCACAGCGCGGCCATCGCCCAGAGCTGGATGTTCGGGATCGGCACGAGGTTCAGCAGGATGACCAGCAGCATGGCGGCCATCAGCCACTCCGAGATGTGCCAGCCGGCATCCACGTATTCGCGCACCCAGCGGCGCTGCGGGCCCTTGTCGCGTGCGGGGAGGTATTTGTCCTCACCCATCTCCATGCCGATCCTGGCGCGCTGACGGCGTTCCTGCAGATCCGCCTTGGCGGCCGCGCGCGCCTCCTTGGTGTTGGCGACGAGGGGACGACGATTGGCGGCCTCGCGCTCGGCGCGCGTCGGCGTGGGGCGTCCCTTGCCCGCGGCGGGCGTCTCGGGAGCTTCGTCGTTGGCGGCAGGGGTGGGCTTGGGCACGTTCGACCTCAGTTCGGAATCGGGTTCGCCTTAAGATTACTCGCATGACCTCGACTTCATCATCGGCACTGCCGGCATCCGAATCCGCCGTCCTCGAAGCGGTCGCCCTCGGCATCCCCACCGCGCTCTCCGACCTCGGGGGTCTCGTGCGCATCCCCGGCATAGCCTGGCCCGCTTTCGACCAGACGCAGCTGGAGCGCAGCGCCGACGCCATCGCCGTCCTCGCGCGCGACACCGGCGTCTTCGACGAGGTGCGGGTGCTGCGCGCTCACGTGGACGACACCGAGGAACTCGGTCAGCCCGCCGTCCTCGCCACCCGCGCCGCGCGCAACGGGCGGCCGACGATCCTGCTGTACGCGCACCACGATGTGCAGCCCCCCGGAGACGACGAGCTGTGGGACACCCCGCCCTTCGAGCCGACCGTGCGCGACGGGCGGCTGTACGGGCGCGGCGCTGCCGACGACAAGGCCGGGATCATGGCGCACATCGCGTCCCTGCGCGCAGTCAGCGAGTCGCTCGGCGACGACTTCGACCTCGGCGTCGCGCTGTTCATCGAGGGGGAGGAGGAGTACGGCTCCCGCTCCTTCGCCCGCTTCCTGCGCGACAACGCCGAGGCGCTGCGCGCGGATGCCATCGTCGTCGCCGACTCCGGGAACCTCGACTCCGAGACCCCGGGCCTGACCGTGTCCCTGCGGGGCAATGCGCGGTTCACCCTGCGCGTGCGCACGCTGGAGCACGCCTCGCACTCGGGCATGTTCGGGGGAGCGGTGCCGGACGCCATGATGGCCGCTGTCACCCTGCTCGCCACGCTCTGGGATGCCGAGGGCGCCGTCGCCGTTGAGGGGATGACGAGCCGCGAGGGCAGCACACCGGACTACACCGAGGAGACGCTGCGCGACGAGGCGGGGCTGCTGCCCGGGACCACACCGATCGGTCGTGAGGACATCCTCGGCCGTATCTGGAACAAGCCCTCGATCACGATCACCGGCATCGATGCCACCAGCGTCGCGCAGGCGTCGAACACGCTGCTGCCCGAGGTCAGCGTCGTCATCAGCGCCCGTGTGGCGCCGGGACAGGATGCGAAGGACGCCTACGCCGCGCTGGAGGCGCACCTGCGCGCGCACGCCCCGTTCGGCGCGGAGCTCACGTTCAGCGACGTCGACCTGGGCGACGGCTTCCTCGTCGACACGGCGGGCTGGGCGGTCGGGATGACCCGCGGTGCGATGACGGACGGGTACGGCCGGGACTCCGTCGAACTCGGCGTGGGGGGCTCCATCCCGTTCATCGCCGATCTCGTCCGCGAGTTCCCCGAGGCGCAGATCCTGGTCACCGGCGTGGAGGACCCGCACTCCCGCGCGCACAGCCCGAACGAATCTCTCCACCTGGAGACGTTCCGCAACGCCGTGCGCACCGAGGCGCTGCTGCTGGCGCGGATGAACGCACGCGACTCGGATTCCTGACCGCGACGCCGCGCACGCGGGGGACCGCCCCCTTCCGCGTGCGCGGCGGTAGAATCGGCCATGAGCAGCAGGTCCTGCTGCAGTTCTGCAAGGAGTGACATGAGCGACACCACACTGACCGAAGAGGCCATCGGCGCGCACAGCGTCTCGCTGACGGATGCCGCAGCGCAGAAGGTCAAGAGCCTTCTCGAGCAGGAGGGCCGTGACGACCTGCGTCTTCGCGTCGCCGTCCAGCCGGGCGGATGCTCGGGCCTGATCTACCAGCTCTACTTCGACGAGCGCTACCTCGAGGGCGACGAGACCGTCGACTTCGACGGGGTCGAGGTCATCGTCGACAACATGAGCGTTCCGTACCTGGACGGCGCCTCGATCGACTTCAAGGACACCATCTCGGAACAGGGTTTCACCATCGACAACCCCAATGCCGCAGGCAGCTGCGCATGCGGTGACAGCTTCCACTGAGTCGGTCGAGCCTGCGTGGTTGGCATGAATCACGTGTGAGGTTGCCCTAGACTTAGGGTGCTCCTGTCCGAGATCTGAAAGGTGCATCGTGCCCTCGAAACGCCGCCTTCGTTGGGCCGCACTCCCCCTGGGAGTTGCGGCAGCCGTGGCTCTGGCAGGGTGTTCTGCCAATGAACTCCATGGCTTCCTCCCCGGCTTCGTGGAGGGCGCCCCTGCGGCGACGAACCAGACCGAGACCGTCGCCGGCCTGTGGGTGACCTCCTGGGTCATCCTGCTGATCGTCGGCGTCATCACCTGGGGCCTGATGGCCTGGGCACTCGTCATGTACCGCCGTCGTGCGGGCCAGACCGGCCTTCCGGTGCAGCTTCGGTACAACATGCCGATCGAGATCCTGTACACCGTCATCCCGCTGCTGCTGGTGCTGGGCATGTTCTTCTTCACCGCTCGTGATCAGGCGGACATCGAGACGCAGTGGCCGGATCCCGACGTGGAGGTCACGGCGATCGCCAAGCAGTGGTCGTGGGACTTCCAGTACGACGGCGAAGAGGAGGACAACTCCGACGCCGTCTGGACCATGGGCGTCCAGGCCGAAGCCGATGCGAACGGCGACATCGACCGCGCGAAGCTTCCGACGCTGGTGCTGCCCGTCGACCAGAAGGTGACGATCCACCTGCAGTCCCGCGATGTCATCCACTCCTTCTGGATCATCGACTTCCTGTACAAGAAGGACATGTACATCGGGAAGGACAACACCTGGTCGTTCACCCCGACCCGCGTCGGCGAGTACGACGGCAAGTGCGCCGAGCTCTGCGGCGAGTACCACTCGATGATGCTGTTCAACGTGAAGGTCGTATCGCAGGACGACTACGACGCCTACCTCCAGACCCTCGAGAACGAGGGCAACACGGGCGACATCAACAACGCCTACGATCGACTCAGCAATCTCCCTGGCACCGGCGCGAGCACCGATGCCGGGGAAGAGGAGTAAGCCATGACGACCACAGCTGAACCCACCACGGCCCGGGGCGCACGCCCGAGCACCATCCCGCCGCGTCAGGCCGCGCTAGTCAGCTCCACGCGCGTGGAGCAAAAGGGGAACATCTTCGTCAAGTGGATCACCTCCACCGACCACAAGACGATCGGGTACATGTATCTGATCACGTCGGTGCTGTTCTTCCTGCTCGGCGGCGTGATGGCTCTCGTCATCCGGGCGGAACTGTTCGCACCCGGCATGCAGATCGTGCCGACCAAGGAGCAGTACAACCAGCTCTTCACGATGCACGGCACGATCATGCTGCTGATGTTCGCGACGCCGCTGTTCGCCGGATTCGCCAACGCGATCCTGCCGCTGCAGATCGGTGCACCCGATGTCGCATTCCCTCGGCTGAACGCCTTCGCCTTCTGGCTCTTCTCCTTCGGCTCGATCATGGCGGTTGCCGGGTTCCTGACCCCTCAGGGCGCGGCAGCGTTCGGGTGGTTCGCCTATCAGCCGCTGGCCAACGCCACGTTCTCGCCGGGGGCCGGCGGAAACCTCTGGATGCTCGGACTGGGTATGTCCGGTTTCGGAACGATCCTCGGCGCGGTGAACTTCATCACCACGGTCATCACGATGCGCGCACCGGGAATGACTATGTGGCGCATGCCGATCTTCTCGTGGAACACGCTGATCACCAGCCTGCTGATCCTGATGGCGTTCCCGGTCCTGGCCGCGGCCATGCTGGCGGCAGCCGCCGATCGCGTCCTCGGCGCGCACGTCTACGACGTCGCGAACGGAGGCGTGCTCCTCTGGCAGCACCTGTTCTGGTTCTTCGGACACCCCGAGGTGTACATCATCGCGCTGCCGTTCTTCGGCATCGTCTCGGAGATCTTCCCGGTGTTCAGCCGCAAGCCGATCTTCGGCTATAAGACCCTGGTCTACGCCACGATCGCGATCGCATCGCTCTCGGTCGCGGTATGGGCCCACCACATGTATGTGACGGGAGGTGTGCTGCTGCCGTTCTTCTCGCTGATGACGATGCTCATCGCGGTCCCCACAGGTGTGAAGATCTTCAACTGGATCGGAACGATGTGGCGCGGATCCATCACGTTCGAGACGCCGATGGTCTTCTCGATCGGCTTCCTCACCTCGTTCGTCTTCGGCGGTCTCACCGGCGTGATCCTGGCTTCGCCGCCGCTGGACTTCCACCTCAGCGACACCTACTTCCTGGTGGCGCACTTCCACTACGTCGTGTTCGGCACAGTGGTGTTCGCGATGTTCGCCGGCTTCTACTTCTGGTGGCCGAAGTGGACGGGACGCATGCTCAACGAGCGCCTGGGCTACATCCACTTCTGGATGCTGTTCATCGGGTTCCACATGACCTTCCTCATCCAGCATTGGCTGGGTGTCGACGGCATGCCGCGTCGCTACGCCGACTATTCGACGTACGACAACTGGGAGTGGGGCAACCAGGTCTCCACGATCGGTGCCATAATTCTGGGTGCCTCGATGCTGCCATTCTTCCTGAATGTCTGGATCACGGCTCGCACTGCGCCGAAGGTCACGGTCGACGACCCGTGGGGATACGGAGCGTCGCTCGAGTGGGCCACCTCCTGTCCGCCACCGCGTCACAACTTCACGTCGATCCCGCGCATCCGCAGCGAGCGTCCGGCGTTCGATCTGAATCACCCCGAAGCAGCCGAGCATCCGGTGGCAGGGCCGGCAGGCGCCACAGCTGGAGAGGCGAAGTAGAGTATGCGCACCAATATCGTCGTCTGGTGGGTCATCACCGGGTTCTTCGCGACGGCCTCAGCCATATACACCGTGTGGAGTCTTCTCGACACGAATCACGGCTACGTCGAGTGGGTCGGTACGATCGCGTTGCTCTTCGTCGCCTTCATGGGGGCGATGGTCGCCCTCTACCTGCGAAAGACGTATCGCGCGCAGGGTGGGGAACTGCCCGAGGACGTCCTGACCGCCGACATCGACGACGGCGATCCCGAACTCGGCGAGTTCAGCCCGTGGTCCTGGTGGCCGATGGTCCTCGCGGGCTCGGCCACAGTGTTCCTGCTCGGCCTCGCGGTGGGACACTTCCTGCTTCCGATCGGCCTCGCGGTCTTCGTCGTCGCGATCGTCGGCTGGGTGTACGAGTACTACCGCGGTCACTTCGCGCGCTGAGCGCAACATCGCAGAGACGGCCCCGGAGCATCAGCTCCGGGGCCGTCTTGCTGTGGTCCTTGGACGTCAGGCCCGCGTGCGCACGCGGGGGACGCCGGTGAGGGGGTCGACCGGGCGGCGGTGCACGCCATCGTGGTCTTCGACGGGATAGCCCTCGCGCACCCAGTACTCGAAGCCCCCGATGAGCTCGCGCACGGTGTATCCGAGCTTCGCGAACTCGAGTGCGCCCTTCGCTCCTGCGTTGCATCCGGGGCTCCAGCAGTACACCACCACCTCGGACCCCTCGGTGATCTCCTGGGGCGCACGCGCGGCGATCTCCCGGTAGTGCATGTGCACGGCCCCGGGAACGCGTCCCTGAGCCCACGCCTCATCCGATCGCACATCGATCACGGTGATGGCGTCTCCGGCCTTCTGAGCGGCGTACAGGTCGCTGGCATCCGTCTCGTACTCGAGCTTTGCTGCGAAGAAGTCGTGACGATCGATCATGGCACCAGGCTACTCCGACGCGGCCGGCCCGAGCCGGCAACGGGAGGCGACATTACGGGATGCCGGCGTTCGTAGCGGGAGGCCGGCAGCGGAATGCACTGAGGGCCCCGTCTGCAGCAGACGGGGCCCTCAGCGGGGGAGGGGACGAGTGCTTACTCGCCGTCCTCCGACTTCTTCTTGCGCTTGTCGGCCGGCTCCTGAGCGATCACGGAGCTCGGCGTGTTGGGAGTCTCGCCGACCGTCTCGTCGACCGGAGCGAGCTGGTCCTCGGAGGTCACACCGGCGCGTGCGTGCGCCTCGAGGATCTCCGAGGTCTCGATCTCCGCGTCATGCGCCAGCGTGTGCTGCTGGTGCGCATCGGCCTCTTCGATCTGCGCCTGCGTCAGGGGCTGCAGACGGTCCTCGAAGAACCAGCGAGAGAGAGACGAGCGCAGGTTCTCGTGCCATGGGATGCGGCCCTTGGCGTTCGGGCGAACGACCAGCGGCTGGTACGTCTCGTAGTCGATGAGCTTCCAACGGTCGTACACGTCGACGGGCTGGTGCACCTCGATGTACTCCCCGCCGGGGAGACGGACGATGCGGCCGGACTCGTAGCCGTGCAGGACGATCTCGCGGTCCTTCTTCTGCAGCGCGATGCAGATGCGCTTCGTGATGAAGTACCCGAGCACCGGGCCGACGATCAGCAGCGCCTGCAGGGTGTGGATCACGCCCTCCATGGTCAGCATGAAGTGCGTCGCCATCAGATCCGACGAGGCCGCGGCCCACATGACGGCGTAGAAGATGACGCCGGCGGCGCCGATGGCGGTGCGCGTCGCGGCGTTGCGCGGACGGTCGGCGATGTGGTGCTCGCGCTTGTCTCCGGTGACCCACGCCTCGATGAAGGGGTACAGCGCGACGACGACGATGAACAGTCCGAGTACGGCGACCGGGATCAGGATGCCCAGCGACAGCGTGAACTGGCCGAGCTGCACGTCCAGGTGCGGTGGAGCCAGACGCAGCGCGCCGTCCGCGAATCCGATGTACCAGTCCGGCTGTGTTCCCGCCGACACCGGCGACGGGTCGTAGGGTCCGTAGTTCCAGACCGGGTTGATCTGGAAGAAGGTCGCTATCAGCACGATCGTGCCGAAGACGATGAACAGGAAGCCACCCATCTTGGACATGTAGACCGGCATCATCGGGTAGCCCACGACGTTGCTGTTCGTGCGGCCGGGGCCGGCGAACTGCGTGTGCTTGTTGATGATCATCAGCATGAGGTGCAGTGCGACGAACGCGATCACCAGCAGCGGCAGCAGCAGGATGTGCAGCGTGTAGAGGCGGCCGACGATGTCGCTGCCGGGGAACTCGCCGCCGAAGATGATGAACGAGGTCCAGGTGCCGATCAGGGGGAGGCCCTTGACCATGCCGTCGATGATGCGCAGGCCGTTGCCGGAGAGCAGGTCATCGGGGAGCGAGTAGCCGGTGAAGCCCTCGGCCATGGCCAGGATGAACAGCACGAAGCCGATCACCCAGTTCAGCTCGCGCGGCTTGCGGAACGCCCCGGTGAAGTACACCCGGAGCATGTGGATTCCGATGCCGGCCACGAACACCAGGGCGGCCCAGTGGTGGATCTGGCGGACCAGAAGACCGCCGCGCAGGTCGAAGGAGATGTGCAGGGTCGACTCGAGGGCCGCCGACATCTCGATGCCGCGCATGGGCTCGTAGGCCCCGGTGTAGTGCGTGGGCACCATCGACGCTTGGAAGAAGAATGTCAGGAACGTCCCGGAGAGGAAGACGACGACGAAGCTCCACAGTGCGATCTCGCCGAGCATGAACGACCAGTGATCAGGGAAGATCTTCCGACCGAGCTCCTTGACGAAGCCCGAGAGACTGGTGCGCTCGTCGAGATAGTTGGCCGTGGCGCCGAGGAAGCGGCCGCCGAGCGGCTTATCCCTCGCCTCTGCGGGCTTGGTGTCCTCGTGAAGAGTTGCGGTGCTCAATGACGCTCCCAGAAGCTCGGGCCGACGGGTTCGGTGAAGTCGCTCGTCGCGACGAGGTAGCCCTCATCGTCGACGGCGATCGGCAGCTGCGGCAGCGGACGAGCGGCCGGTCCGAAGATGACCTTGGCGTGATCCGTGACGTCGAACTGCGACTGGTGGCACGGGCACAGCAGGTGGTGCGTCTGCTGCTCGTACAGGGCGACAGGGCAGCCGACGTGGGTGCAGACCTTGGAGTACGCGACGATGCCGTTGTACGACCAGCTCTTGCGCTCCTCGGTCTCGATCAGCTGCTCCGGACGCAGGCGCATCAGCAGGACGATCGCCTTCGCCTTCTCCTCGAGCAGTCCGCCTTCGTGGCCGAGTTCCTTCAGGCCCTCCGGGATGACGTGCACGGCCGAGCCGAGCGTGACGTCCGCAGCGCGGATCGGCGTGCCCTCGGGGTCGTGCACGAGCCGCGTGCCGGCCTTCCACATGGTGTGCTTGAGGAGCGCGACCGGGTCACCGGCTTCCGGGTTCTCAGGTGTCGCGAACGGGGCGAGGCCCCGGAACAGGGTGATGCCGGGAACGATGGATGCCACGACCGCCGCGATCAGCGAATTGCGGATCATGACGCGGCGTCCGAAGCCGGACTCCTCATCGGCGTCGGCGAACGCCTGGACGGCCGCCTCGCGCGTGGTGTCCTTGCCGCGGGTGGGGTGGCGGTACTCGACGAACTCGTGGTCGTTCATCAGCGACTTGGACCAGTGGATGGCGCCGAGGCCGATGCTCAGCAGCGCCAGGGCGATGCCGAGGCCGATGAACAGGTTGTTGTAGCGGACATCGATGAGCGAGCCGGACTCGATGGGGAACAGCATGTACGCGGCGACCGCCCAGATGCTGCCTGCCAGCGACAGGTAGAAGAGCGTGTAGACGGTGCGCGCCGCCGCCCTCTCGGATTTGGGATCCTTGTCCGTCATCCGTTGACGGTGCGGGGGCAGTCCCGGATCTTGTGCGGGATCGCTGACTGCGACGCCCAGCCCCGGTGAGGGCTGGTAGGCCCTTTCGAGAGCCTGCGTGTCGTCGTCGTGTGCCATGGTGCTCCTCGTACGTAACTCTTCGATGAAAGTGCGTCAGTTGGACTTCGCCGTGATCCACACGGTGAGGGCGACGAGTGCGCCGATTCCGAAGATCCAGATGAACAGGCCCTCAGAGACCGGGCCCAGCGAGCCCAGCGTGAAGCCGCCGACCTGCACCTCGTTCTGCTGGAAGACCAGAGCAGCGATGATGTCGCGCTTGTCCGAGGTGCTGAGGTTCATGTCGCCGAAGACGGGCATGTTCTGGGGGCCGGTGACCATGGCGGCGTAGATGTGCAGTGCACTGGTCGAGGTCAGGGCCGGAGCGTACTTGCCCTCGGTGAGCGCTCCGCCCGCGGCGGCCACGTTGTGGCACATGGCGCAGTTGATGCGGAACAGCTCGGCGCCGTGCGACAGGCTGACCTCGTCGGAGGCGTTCTCGGGGTCCGTCTCACCGTCGGTGATCCAGCCGGCCGGGTACTCCGGTCCGGGAGCGACCGACTGCACGTAGGCGGCCATCGCGCGGATCTGCGGCTCGGTGAACTGCGGCGCCTTCTGCGGCGCCTGGGGGCCCTGCATCTGCAGCGGCATACGGCCGGTGGCCAGCTGGAACTCCACGGACAGCTCGCCGACGCCGATCAGGCTCGGGCCTTCCTTGGTCCCCTGCAGGTCCAGACCGTGACAGGTGGCGCAGTTCGCCGTGAACAGCTTCTGCCCGTCCGCCGCGGTCAGCTCAGCCGCAGCGGAGGTCTGCGTGTCGGTCGTGGACGCCATTGCGGCGGATGCACCCGCGTACACACCGCCGGTGAGCAGCAGGCCGGCGCCGATGATGGCGGCAGCGGCGAAGGGACTGCGTCGACCGCGCGAGCGGTGCTTCTTCTCTCGTGCCATTTCGAAAAACCGCTCCGCTCTTATTTCAGGAAGTAGATGACGAAGAACAGGACCACCCAGACGACGTCGACGAAGTGCCAGTAGTACGACACGACGATCGAGGAGGTCGCCTCCTTGTGGCGGAAGTTCTTCACGGCGTAGGCGCGACCGATCACGAGCACGAAGGCGATGAGGCCGCCGGTGACGTGCAGGGCATGGAATCCGGTCGTGATGTAGAACGCCGAGGCGTACGAGTCGGCCGAGATCGGCAGCCCCTCGGAGACCAGCTGGGCGTACTCCCACACCTGGCCGCTGACGAAGATGGCGCCGAGGATGAAGGTGAGCCAGAACCATTCGACCATGCCCCAGCCGAACAGGCGACGACGGCCGGCGGCGTTCACCTTGCCGCGGGCGACGTGATAGGGCTGCAGGTCCTCAGCGGCGAAGACGCCCATCTGGCAGGTGAACGAGGACGCCACCAGGATGAGCGTGTTCACGAGCGCGTAGGGCACGTTGAGCAGTTCGGTGCGGTCGGCCCAGAGCTCCGGTGAGGTGCTGCGAAGCGTGAAGTAGATCGCGAAGAGTCCCGCGAAGAACATCACCTCGCTGCCGAGCCACACGATGGTGCCGACAGCGACCGGATTGGGGCGCTTGATGGTTCTTGCCGCCGGGGCATGCGTCGCTGAGGTGGTCACCATCCCATTATGGCCGATTCTGCTCGCCGATTCTTGCACCACCGTGCCCCGTTTCGCTCTCCGGACACTTAGGTGATCCTAAGAATGTTCTGCGAATCCGCCCGTGCTCCGGAGAATTGCGCAGGTCACGGCGCAAGTGCACAGCGGGACTCGATCGCAGGGGTCGACATGTTCTCTCGGCGCTTCTCCGCGTCGGAATAGGATCGCTGTCATGATTGACACCCCCACCTGGCCTGATCTGCTCCTGACTCTGCTCGACAGGCAGGACCTGAGCGTGTGGGAGTCCACGTGGGCGATGCGCAAGGTGATGCAGGGCGAGGTGACCCAGGCCCAGCTGGCGGCGTTCCTCGTGGCGCTGCGTGCCAAGGGCGAGACGGTCGACGAGGTCGTGGGCTTCCGCGACGCGATCCTCGAAGCCGCCGTGCCGCTCCCCGTCTCCTCCGATGTGCTGGACATCGTGGGCACGGGCGGGGACCGCGTCGGCACGGTCAACGTGTCGACCACCGCGGCGATCATCATCGGTGCGACGGGGATCCCCGTCGTCAAGCACGGCAACCGCGCGGCCAGCTCGTCGTCCGGATCCTCGGACGTGCTCGCGGCGCTGGGCCTGAACATCTCCCTCGACCCCGACCGTGTGGCATCCGTGCTGGAGAAGACAGGCATCACCTTCGCCTGGGCAGCCGCCTTCCACCCGGGGTTCAAGCACGCCGGGGCGGTGCGCTCCGAGCTCGCCGTGCCCACGGTGTTCAACGTCCTGGGGCCGCTGTGCAACCCGGCCCGAGCCGAGGCGAACGCAGTCGGCGTCGCCAGTCTCGACCGCGTGCCGCTGATCACCGGGGTCTTCCGTACGCGCGGAGCCACTGCCCTGGTCTTCCGCGGTGACGACGGCCTGGACGAGCTGACCACGACCGGTCACAGTCGCATCTGGGAGGTCGTGCGCGGCGACATCCACGAACACGACCTCGACCCCCGTGATCTCGGCATCCCCCTCGCTGATCTCGCCGACCTCGTCGGCGGCTCACCCGAGCACAACGCCCGAATCCTGCGCAGGACGCTCGAGGGGGAGAAGGGCGCGGTGCGCGACATCGTGCTGCTGAACGCGGCCGCGGGCATCGTCTCCTACGAGCTCTCCCACGACGCGACGCTCACGCAGCAGCCGATGGTCGGGCGACTGCGCGACGCGTACGAGCGGGCCAGCGCGGCAATCGACGACGGTCGCGCGGCCGCCAAGCTCGACGACTGGATCGGCGCCACCCAGGATGCGACCGGGGCCTGATCGGATCGCCCGCTCATGGATGCCGTCGACGCACTGCTCGAGATCGCCGGTCTGCTCGAGCGCGAACGCGCCTCGCGGTATCGCGCGAAGGCGTTCCGACGGGCGGCATCCGTGCTCGGCGGGCTTCCCGACCAGATCGTGCGCGATCCGTCGCGGCTGCGAGAGCAGAAGGGGATCGGCTCGTCGACATTCGAAGTGATCCGCCAGGCGCAGCAGGGTCGGGTTCCCGACTATCTCGTCGAGCTCCGCGGCGTCGTGGAGCCGGAGGTGGCATCCGCGCTGCGTCCGCTGCTGCGTGGTGATCTGCACAGTCACACCGAGTGGTCCGACGGCACGACCTCCATCGAGACGATGGCGGATGCCGCGCGAGACCTCGGCCATGAGTATCTGGCGATCACCGACCACTCGCCCCGCCTGCGTGTGGCGCGCGGACTGTCCGCCGAGCGCCTGCGCGAGCAGATCCCGCTCGTGCGCGCGCAGTCGGGGCCGAATCTGGCGGTGCTCTCCGGCATCGAGGTCGACATCCTCGATGACGGCGGGTTGGATCAGGCGCCGGATCTGCTCGCCGAGCTCGACATCGTCGTGGCATCCGTGCACTCGAAGCTGCGGATGGACTCCGCTCCCATGACGCGGCGGATGATCGCTGCGGTGTCCGATCCGCATGTGAACGTGCTCGGCCACTGCACAGGACGACTCGTGCAGGGCGAGCGGGGTACGCGGCCGGCATCCGATTTCGACGCCCGAAGCGTGTTCGCGGCCTGCGCCGAGCACGGGGTCGCGGTGGAGATCAACTCCAGGCCGGAGCGGCAGGATCCGCCGGATGAGCTCATCGCGATCGCGTTGGACGAGGGATGCCTGTTCTCGATCGACTCCGACGCGCACGCGCCAGGACAGCTCTCACTGCTCGATCACGGTGCCGCGCGCGCAGAGGCCGCGGGCGTGCCCCCGGAGCGCATCGTCACCACGTGGGGGCTGGATCGGCTGCGCGCGTGGGCGCGGCAGTGATCAGCCGACGGATGCCAGCGCAGTGAGCGCTCGGGTCATGGAGGAGCCGAGGTTCCATTTCTCCGCCAGGGCGTCCGCGGCATCCGCTTCAGTCGGGTCCAGCGCGCGCACCGGCGTGCGCGGTGCGGTGATGTCGAGATCGGTCGCCACGCGCACGACGGCGGGGGCGACGTCCAGATAGTCGGATGCGGCGGCGAACCGAGCGGATGCCGCTGCGCTGAGCTGCCCGTTCGCTGCGGCCTCGCGGATGCCGCGCAGATCGCCGTGCGCCTGCAGCAGAGTCGCGGCGGACTTCTCGCCGACGCCCTTCACCCCGGGCAGCCCGTCGGAGGCGTCGCCGCGCAGGGTGGCGAAGTCGGCGTACTGCGACGGCAGCACCCCGTACTTGGCGACGAGGGTGGCATCCGTGACGATCTCGAGGTTGCTCATCCCGCGGGCCGTGTAGATGAGGCGCACGTCGCGCGCATCGTCCACGAGCTGGAACAGATCGCGGTCGCCGGTGACGATGTCCACGGGCAGGGCGGCCTTCGTGGCGAGGGTGCCGATGACATCATCCGCCTCGTGCTCGGCTACGCCGATGATCGGGATGCCGACGGCGCCGAGCGCCGCGCGGATCAGGGGGATCTGCTGCGCGAGCGGGTCGGGGGTCTCCTCGACATCCGGACCGCTCACCACCTCTTCGACCACGCGGTGGGCCTTGTAGCTGGGGATGAGGTCCACCCGCCACTGCGGGCGCCAGTCGTCGTCCCAGCAGGCGATGATCTCGGTCGGCCGGTACAGCGTGACGAGCTTCGCGACGATGTCGAGCAGACCGCGCACCGCGTTGACGGAGGATCCGTCCGGAGCCTTCACCTTGTCGGGCACTCCGTAGAAGGCGCGGAAGTAGAGGCTGGCGGTGTCGAGCAGCATCAGGCGTTCGGTCACGGCCTCAGCCTAGACATCGAATGAGGGGCGGCGGGATCGGAGTCCCGGTGAGCGGTGGAATCTGATAATCTGGAGTGTCACTTCTAGGCGAGCATCCGCATGCCTTCGTGACATCGCAATCCAATCCATTCGCCTCGGCTCATCCCGGCATGCCGACCGTCGAGGCCTGAGCTTCCATTTACAAGGACAACCCACTACATGACTAGCGCAACGACCGCCCCGGCCACCAAGCAGGTCGCGATCAACGACATCGGATCTGCTGAGGACTTCCTGGCCGCGGTCGAGAAGACCCTGAAGTTCTTCAACGACGGCGACATCATCGAGGGCACGATCGTCAAGATCGACCGCGATGAGGTTCTGCTCGACGTCGGATACAAGACCGAGGGCGTCATCCCCTCGCGTGAGCTCTCCATCAAGCATGACGTCGACCCCAACGAGGTCGTCGCCGTCGGCGACCTGGTCGAGGCACTCGTCCTCCAGAAGGAGGACAAGGAAGGCCGTCTGATCCTCTCCAAGAAGCGTGCGCAGTACGAGCGCGCGTGGGGAGACGTCGAGAAGATCAAGGAGAACGACGGCGTCGTCACCGGTACCGTCATCGAGGTCGTCAAGGGTGGCCTCATCGTCGACATCGGCCTCCGTGGCTTCCTGCCCGCCTCGCTCATCGAGCTGCGTCGCGTCCGCGACCTCACCCCGTACCTGGGTCAGGAGCTCGAGGCGAAGATCCTCGAGCTGGACAAGAACCGCAACAACGTCGTCCTGAGCCGCCGTGCGCTGCTCGAGCAGACGCAGTCCGAGTCGCGCTCGAACTTCCTCAACAACCTCCACAAGGGCCAGGTCCGCAAGGGTCAGGTCTCCTCGATCGTCAACTTCGGTGCGTTCGTCGACCTGGGTGGCGTGGACGGCCTCGTGCACGTCTCCGAGCTGTCCTGGAAGCACATCGAGCACGCATCCGAGGTCGTCGAGGTCGGCCAGGAGGTCACCGTCGAGATCCTCGAGGTGGACCTGGACCGCGAGCGCGTCTCCCTGTCGCTGAAGGCGACGCAGGAGGACCCGTGGCAGGTCTTCGCCCGCACCCACGCGATCGGCCAGATCGCCGCGGGCAAGGTCACCAAGCTCGTTCCGTTCGGTGCATTCGTCCGCGTCGCGGACGGCATCGAGGGCCTCGTGCACATCTCGGAGCTCTCCAGCAAGCACGTCGAGCTGGCCGAGCAGGTCGTCTCGGTGGGTGAAGAGGTCTTCGTCAAGGTCATCGACATCGACCTCGAGCGTCGCCGCATCTCGCTGTCACTGAAGCAGGCCAACGAGTCGGTCGACCCCAACGGCACCGAGTTCGACCCGGCTCTGTACGGCATGCTCGCCGAGTACGACGAGAACGGCGAGTACAAGTACCCGGAGGGCTTCGACGCCGAGACCGGTGCTTGGAAGGAAGGCTTCGACACTCAGCGCGAGGCATGGGAGCAGGAGTACGCTGCAGCCCAGGCTCGCTGGGAGGCGCACAAGGCTCAGGTCGTCAAGGCGGCCGAGGCCGAGGCAGCAGCCGGAGACGACTTCGGCGGCGGCCAGTCCTTCACGAGCGAGGTCGCAGGCGCGGGCACGCTCGCGGACGACGAGGCACTCGCGGCTCTGCGCGAGAAGCTCTCGGGCGGCAACGCGTAAGCAGCACTGCAGTCGGACGGGTCGTCGCCTTCGGGCGGCGGCCCGTTCCGCGTTCGCGGTGTTTGTCCGCCGTCGGGCGCCGGGAGCCGCATGCCAGAATGGGACGATGCCGCTCATCGCGCTCACCGGAGGCATCGCCTCCGGCAAATCGACCATCGCCGCAGGACTCGCCGAGCACGGAGCGGTGATCGTCGATGCGGATCGGATCGTGCGTGACGTGCAGTCGCCGGGCTCGCCCGTGCTCGCCCGGATCGCCGAGGAGTTCGGCGCAGAGGTCATCGGCGCCCAAGGCGAACTGGACCGCGCTGCACTGGGTGCAAGAGTCTTCGGCGACCAGGACGCCCTGAGCACGCTCAACGCGATCGTGCATCCTGCCGTGCGGGCGGAGTCCGCACGGCGCTTCGCCGCGGCGTTCGCGGAGGATGCGGATGCCGTGGTGGTCTACGACGTCCCGCTGCTCGTCGAGGCACGGGTGGATGACCCCTGGGATCTCATCGTCGTCGCCGACGCCCCTGCCGAGCTTCGCGAGCGGCGTCTTGTCGAGCTGCGCGGGATGTCGGTCGCTGAGGCCCGGTCGCGACTGGCGTCTCAGGTCTCGGATGCTGCGCGCCGCGCGGTCGCTGACGTCGTGATCGACACGTCCGGAACGCTGGCGGACACGCGCGCGCAGGTGGACGCGCTGTGGGGGCGGATCCGCGTCCGGTGACCGTCTGGGGCGAGGTCCACGGGCGGCCCCTGTCGCGCTGATTCGTCAGCCTCACCCCCATATTGATAATCTGTCTGCGGGGAAGTAAGGACTCACTGGGGATCTCGCTGGGCGGCATCACGTGCGGTTCTTTTCCGGTTTCCGGGCGCGCGAAGCAGGGCCCGTGATGCAGATGTTCATGCTGCTGTGGAACGGGCGCTCGTGCGTGCTCTCAGACACGTCACGAGAACAGGAAGACCACACATGGATACCTCCAGGACGCAGATCACGCGCCGAACGATCGTCAAGGGCGCGGCCTGGTCCGTGCCGGTCATCGCAGCCGCAGTGGCGGCCCCGATGGCTGCCGCCAGCGGCGACACAGACAACAACGGAGCGGACTTCTACTGGAATCCGCCGAGCAGCGCTCCGTTCGTCTGGGTGAACAGCGACGGGTGGAACAGCACCGGCGAGCTCTCCACGACCATCTCCTATCGCGGACTGAGCGCAATCCCGGCTGATGCGATCTTCCAGCTGCAGGTGGTCTTCGACCGGGAGGTGACCCTGCTCGCCGCTCCGGGATCGTGGACCCTGACTCCCGGTATCGGGCCCTCCACCCAGTTCGTGCTGCAGGCTCCGGCGAGTGCCGGAGGACACAACCTCTCCGTCCGGTTCAGGGCGGAGTCGCCCGCGGACCCCGCCGACAACCTCATCTCGGTATCGGCGAGCATGTCTGTGATCGGTGGCGGATCCGTCACCTGGTCGACGGCGCCCGCGGTGGATTCTGTGGATCTCGAGGAGCTGGTGAACAAGACCACGCCGTAATCGTCGTCAGGCGGCGGCGTGCTTTCGGGCGCGTCGCCGCTTCGCCGTCGCGACCGCGGCGATGACCAGCCCGATCAGCAGCACGAGGGCCAGGATCGGCACGACGAGCGCGGCGACGGCGAGCAGGAACGAGGCGCCGTCCTCCGCGGTGCTGAGCACAGGCGCGGCGAGCCCGCCGGTGACCGTGTTCGCCCCGATCCGACCGAGCGCCTTCACGACGTGCACCGCCAGGGCGATGCCGACCCCGACCACGATGGGCACCCAGGCGTTGTCGGCGAAGAACGACGTGGGATCGTCGACCGTGATCGTCTGCGCCGAGGCGCCCGCGCCGAATGCGATTCCGCCCGAGGCCGGGCGCAGCACCGTCTGCACGATGTCGTTGATCGAGTCCAGTGCCGGGATCTTGTCTGCGATGATCTCGAGCACGAGCAGAACGCCGACGATCCAGAGCGCCACATCGCTGGAGAGCCAGGACCATCCGCCCGGCAGCTGCATGGCCGGGATGAACCGGTCAGCGATACCGAGCAGGAACAACGGCATCCAGGCGTTGAGACCGGCGGATGCGGCCAGGCTCGATCCGATCAGGAACTCGATCACGGCTCCACTCTAAAGCGGCGATGGTGAGCACACCGGCTGCGCGGCCCCGATGTCTGAGGTCCCGCTTACGCTGGATGGATGCAAACCACGCGAAGCGTCCGTCCGTTCGAGGTGGTCTCCGAGTACGTCCCCGCCGGCGATCAGCCCAAGGCGATCGCCGAGCTCGCCGCACGCATCAACGCGGGCGAGACCGACGTCGTGCTGCTCGGGGCGACGGGAACCGGCAAGTCGGCGACCACGGCCTGGCTCATCGAGCAGGTGCAGCGACCGACTCTCGTGCTCGCGCACAACAAGACGCTCGCCGCCCAGCTGGCGAACGAGTTCCGCGAACTCATGCCGAACAACGCTGTGGAGTACTTCGTCTCGTACTACGACTACTACCAGCCCGAGGCATACGTTCCGCAGACGGACACCTTCATCGAGAAGGACTCGTCGGTCAACGCCGAGGTCGAGAGGCTGCGGCACTCCACGACCAACTCACTGCTCAGCCGTCGGGACGTCGTGGTCGTCTCGACCGTCTCCTGCATCTACGGTCTCGGCGCCCCCGAGGAGTACCTGCGTGCGATGGTGGCGCTGCAGGTGGGGGAGCGCTACGACCGCGATGCGCTGATCAGACAGTTCATCGCCATGCAGTACAACCGCAACGACGTCGACTTCTCGCGCGGCAATTTCCGCGTGCGGGGAGACACGATCGAGATCATCCCGGTGTACGAGGAGCATGCGATCCGCATCGAGCTCTTCGGCGACGAGATCGAGGCGCTGTACTCCCTGCATCCGCTCACCGGCGAGATCATCGAGCGACTCGACTCCGTGCCGATCTTCCCCGCTTCGCACTATGTCGCGGGCACCGACGTCATCCAGCGCTCCATCGGCACGATCGAGGCCGAGCTGGAGCAGCGTCTCGCCGAGCTGGAGCGTCAGGGCAAACTGCTCGAGGCGCAGCGACTGCGCATGCGCACGACGTTCGATCTCGAGATGCTTCAGCAGCTCGGATTCTGCTCGGGCATCGAGAACTACTCGAGGCACATGGACGGACGGCAGGCGGGGGAGCCCCCGCACACACTGCTGGACTTCTTCCCCGACGACTTCCTGATGGTGATCGACGAGTCGCACGTGACCGTGCCGCAGATCGGCGCCATGTACGAGGGCGACGCGTCGCGCAAGCGCACGCTGGTCGAGCACGGCTTCCGTCTGCCCAGCGCGCTCGACAACCGCCCGCTGCGCTGGGACGAGTTCAAGAACCGCATCGGACAGACCGTGTACCTCTCGGCGACACCGGGCAAGTACGAGATGGGCATCGCCGATGGCGTGGTCGAGCAGATCATCCGCCCCACAGGTCTCGTGGATCCGCAGATCATCGTTAAGCCCTCCAAGGGGCAGATCGATGATCTGCTGGAGGAGATCCGCATCCGGGCCGCGCGCGACGAGCGGGTGCTCGTGACCACGCTCACCAAGAAGATGGCCGAAGAGCTCACGGACTTCCTCGGCGAGCACGGCGTGCGCGTGCGCTACCTGCACTCCGACGTCGACACCCTGCGGCGCGTCGAACTGCTCACCGAACTGCGGGCAGGCGTCTACGACGTGCTGGTCGGCATCAACCTGCTGCGTGAGGGTCTCGATCTACCCGAGGTCTCGCTGGTGGCGATCCTGGATGCCGACAAGGAAGGGTTCCTGCGCTCGGGGACGTCCCTGATCCAGACGATCGGCCGCGCGGCGCGAAACGTGTCCGGCGAGGTGCACATGTACGCCGACAACATGACGGACTCGATGGCGAAGGCGATCGAGGAGACGGATCGGCGCCGCGAGAAGCAGATCGCCTACAACACCGAGCACGGGATCGATCCGCAGCCGCTGCGCAAGCGGATCGCCGACATCACCGAGGTGCTCGCGCGCGAGGCGGCGGACACCGCCGACATGCGTGCGGGGCGGAACAAGTCCGGGCGTGGCAAGTCGCCCACGCCGAACCTCCGGCGCACCGGGATCGCCGCAGAAGGCGCCATGCAGCTGGAGGAGACGATCGGCGACCTGTCGGATCAGATGCTCGCGGCCGCAGCCGAACTCAAGTTCGAGCTCGCCGCGCGGCTGCGCGACGAGGTGCAGGACCTCAAGAAGGAGCTGCGTGCCATGGAAAGAGCAGGACACGCCTGACCCGGGGTAGACGGGACCTTCTCTAAGGGCACTGCAGGAGCGGCTTCGGGCCCTTGCGGTCGAAGGTGTGCTGATTCATCGGGCTGCCGCAGAGCGGGCATGCCCGCTCTGCGCGCTGCTCGGCACTGGGTGGAAGCGTGCTCTCATAAGGGCCGACGGACGCCGGCCCCGCGAAGCTGATCAGCCAGGAATTGAACCAGGCGTACAGTCCGCCCGCCAGGCGGATGCGGGCGCGCAGCGGGAGCTTATCGGGCGTGTTCGGCATAATGGTTAGTGTACTAACTATTAGCTGGTGCCTATACTCGGAGGGTGTCGAGTGATGACGATCTCCTGCTGTTGGAGAACCAGCTGTGCTTCTCCATGGTCACGGCGGCGCGCAACGTCGTCTCGATCTACCGGCCGATCCTCGCACCACTGGGCCTGACGCATCCGCAATATCTGGTGATGCTCGCACTGTGGGAGCGCTCGCCGCGCGCGCTGCACGACCTGGCGCACGAGCTCGCTCTCGAGCCGGCCAGTGCCTCCCCGCTCGTCAAGCGACTGGAGCGCGATGGACTGCTCGAGCGCACCCGCAGCGTTGAGGACGAGCGTCGGTTGGAGATCGGCCTCACCGAGAAGGGGCGCGCGCTGAGGGCCCGCGCGGTCGATGTGCCGCGGGCCGTCATGGACAGCATCGGCATCGACATCCAGACGGTGTCTGCGCTGCGCGAGGCGCTCAAGCCGTTCTCCGGCGCTGTTCCGGTCGGGAGCTGACCGGGCACGCGGCAGTCCCACGGGTCGCGGCCACGCGGCAGTCCCCACGGGTCGCGCTCGTCGTGAGCGCCTAGGGTGGAATCCATGACCGTGGACGCCGACGACGACATGCAGGCGTCGGCAGCAGGGTCGACGAGCTCGCGGTCGCTGCTGCCGAGCGGCATCGTGCTCCTCCTCGTCGTCGTCGCGATCCTCGCGGCGTCCGTCGCAGGCCGGCCTGATCTCGAGATCGGGCGGCAGGAGTCCCGTCCGTTGCCGACGCCCGATGCGCAGGCGACGCCCACCGGCACGCCAGGTCTTCCGCCCGCTCCGGGATCCGACAGCACGCTGCTGATCATCGGCATGGTGCTCGCCCTGATCGTGGTGAGCATGCTGGTGGTGCTGCTGATCTGGGGGATCCGCATGCTCATCAGGGCATGGCGGAACCGTCCGCTGCGCAGGCAGCAGGGCGCCGAGGGGGACGTCGACGTGCAGGGTGCGGGCGTCCCCGGTGAGAGCGAGCCCGACGCCCCCGCCGTCCGGCGAGGGATCGCAGCTGCGCGGATGGCAGTGGATGCTCACGCCGATCCGACCGACGCGATCGTCGCAGCCTGGCTGGGCCTGGAGGAGACCGCCGCCGACTCCGGAATCGGCCGTGCGCTCAGCGAGACGCAGGTGGAGTTCACCCTGCGGATGCTGATGCGCAGACCCGGGATCGAGGAGCCCGCGCGCGATCTGCTGCGCCTGTACGAGAGCGTGAGGTTCGGCGGGCGCATCGCGAACGAATCGGAGCGGGCGGCCGCCGGGCGGGCGCTGATGCTGATCGAGGCGGGGTGGCGATGAGGCTTCTGCGCAGCCTGGCGCTGCCGCTCGGACTCGGCGTCGTCGTGGGCCTCGCTCTCACGGTGCTGGGCATGCAGACCGAGTTCGCATGGGCCTGGGCCGTGCTGGGCGCGGCGATCATGGTCGCCGTACCGATGCTGATGCCTGAAGATCCGCGTGCCGATGCACCGAGTACCACCGCGGCATCCGACTACGTCGGCTCGGACGTGTCGCGACTGGCCTGGGCCATCAACATCCGCACCGACACGGTCAACGAGGCGGTCACGCGGCGCGTGCGCGCCACTCTGCGCCGACGTCTGCTGCGCCATGGCATCGACGTCGATGACGAGCAGCAGGCGGATGCCGTGGATCGGCTGCTCGGAGCCGGGCTCTGGGCGCGACTGACCGGCCGCCGCACCACGGTTGCTGAGCTTCGCGACGCGATCGCCGCCGCCGAACGCTTGGCGGCCACTCGGACACAGGACTCGACGAGGGAGAGTGCATGAACATCCAGGAGATCGCAGAGACCGGTCACCGCATCCGCGCCGCCGTGGCGACGGCGGTCGTGGGAATGGACGATCCGCTCGAGATCGCCCTCGCCACGATCCTCGCGGGCGGCCATGTGCTGTTCGAGGACGTGCCGGGGCTGGGCAAGACCCTGGCCGCGCGCAGCCTGGCATCCGCTCTGGGCCTGTCGTTCCGGCGCTTGCAGTGCACCCCGGACATGCTTCCCGGCGACGTGACCGGATCGTACGTCTACGCGCCCGATACCGGCGAGTTCGTCTTCCGACCCGGCCCGATCTTCACGGGGCTGCTGCTGGCCGACGAGATCAACCGCACGACGCCCAAGACCCAGTCGGCCATGCTCGAGGCCATGGCGGAGCGGCAGGTGACCGTCGAGGGCAACAGCTTCGCCCTGACACCGCCGTTCCATGTGATCGCGACCGCGAATCCGATCGAGTACGAGGGCACGTACTCGCTGCCCGAAGCGCAGCTCGACCGCTTCATGGTGCGCCTGTCGGTGGGATATCTGGATCAGCAGGGCGAGACCGAGATCCTGCTCGGCCGGGCGCGCAGGCAGCATGAGGCGACGCACGTCGACGCCGTGCTGGCGCCGGGGGAGCTCGTCGAACTGCAGGAGGCCGTGGAACGCATCCACGTCGACCCTGATGTGGCCGCCTACTGCGTGGCGCTCAGTGCGGCGACCCGCAACGCCCAGCACATCGCCGTGGGAGCCTCACCCCGCGGGTCCCAGTCGCTGATGCTGCTGGGGCGCGCGCTGGCCGCGTTGGACGGGCGCGAGTACGTGCGTCCCGACGACATCAAGCGGGTCGCGGTTCCGGTGCTCGCGCATCGGCTCACATTGACCCCGCAGGCCTGGGCGCAGGGAATCGAGCCCGCCACGCTGGTGTCGAATCTGATCCAGACGGTCGCCGTTCCGCCGAGCGTCGCGGCGATGCGCGGCTGACGCGTGCGCACCTCAGTCACGGCGCGGCAGCCGTCCGGCCGGCGGTCGAGTCCGTCGATCTACCTCGCGATCGTCGGCGCGCTGGGTGCGCTGATCGTGGGCATGCTGCTCACGCGTCCCGAGCTGATCGCCGTCGGACTGCCGTTCGCATTGTGGGCTGTCCACGCTCTCTCCTCGCCGGGCGGAGGTGCGGTCGGCGTCGGCGTCGAGCGGGTGGATGATGCGGGTGAAGGCCGCCTGCACGATGACATCGTGATCCGCTCGGACTCAGAGTTCGTGGAGGTCGCGGTGACACAGGCGGGGCGCACTCGGCGCCGTGTCTTCGTGGCGGGCACTGCGCGGCTGCGCTCCCGCGTGCGGCCCCTGCACTCCGGAC
>JBARWR010000125.1:0-3405 GCA_049646915.1 Microbacterium sp. | reverse complement strand
GGGTCGGCGGTGACCGCGACGGCAACCCGTTCGTGACTTCGTCCGTCACCCGCGAAGCGGCCGACATCGCCGCCGATCACGTGCTGCGCGGCATCGAGCGGGCGATCGAGCGGATCGGCCGCACCCTCACCCTCGACGGCGAGGGCACCCCGCCCAGCGCCGAGGTCGTGGCTCTCTGGTCGCGGTTCGAGCAGACGCATGCGCGGATCGCGGTCGAGATCGCCAAGCGCTCCCCCGACGAGCCGCACCGCCGCGTCGTGCTCTCTCTCGCGCACCGGGTGCATGCCACGCGCACCGAGGCCGACGGCGCCTATGCCTCGCCTGAGGAACTGCTCGCAGACCTGCGCGTCGTGCAGACATCACTGGCAGAAGCCGGCGCCACCCGCCATGCGTTCGGCGGCGTGCAGCACCTCATCTGGCAGGTGGAGACCTACGGGTTCCACCTCACCGAGCTCGAAGTGCGTCAGCACTCGCAGGTGCACGCCGAGACCCTGGCCGAGATCGAGGCCGGCGGTGAGCTCAGCGAGCGCGCCCAGGAGGTGCTGGAGGTCTTCCGCGCCGTCGCCGACATCCAGCAGCGCTACGGCCTGCGCGCGGCCGGTCGCTACGTCGTCTCGTTCACCCGCTCGGCCGCCGATCTCGCCGCCGTTCACAAGCTGGCCGCCCACGCCCTCGGCGACCAGGCGCCGGTGCTCGATGTGGTGCCGCTGTTCGAGACCTTCGCCGATCTGCAGGCCGCTCCCGGCATCCTCGCCGAGGTCGTGCAGTTCCCCGATTTCCGCGCCCGGCTGGAGGCCACCGGCAACCGCCTGGAGGTAATGCTCGGCTATTCCGACTCGTCCAAGGACGTCGGTCCGGTCGCAGCCACGCTGGCGCTGTACGAGGCCCAGCGCGACATCGCGCAGTGGGCAGTGGAATCCGGCATCCGCCTCACTCTCTTCCATGGTCGCGGCGGCGCGCTCGGCCGCGGCGGAGGACCAGCCAACTCGGCGATCCTCGCGCAGCCCCCGCATTCGGTCGACGGCCGCTTCAAACTCACCGAGCAGGGCGAGGTCATCTTCGCCCGCTACGGGGAGCCCGCGATCGCCATGCGGCACATCGATCAGGTCGCGGCGGCGACGCTGCTGGCCTCCTCGCCGACCGTCGAGAAGCGCATCAGCGACGCCGCGGAGCGGTTCTCCTCCATCGCGAGCGCCATGGATGTCGCCTCTCGTGAGAGGTTCTTCTCACTGGTCGGGGCCGACGGCTTCGCCCCCTGGTTCGCCACCGTCACCCCGATGGAGGAGATCGGCCTGCTCGCCCTGGGGTCGCGCCCCGCGCGCCGCGGCCTGTCGGTGGAGTCGCTGGAGGATCTACGGGCCATCCCGTGGGTGTTCGCGTGGACGCAGGCGCGCATCAACCTCGCCGGCTGGTTCGGTCTGGGTTCGGCGCTGGATGCCGTCGGAGACGAGCAGGCGTTGATCGAGGCGTACCGCGAATGGCCGCTGCTGCACACGATGGTCGACAACGTCGCGATGAGCCTGGCGAAGACCGACGAGCGGATCGCCGCGGAGTATCTCGCCCTCGGTGATCGCGAAGACCTCGCCAAGATCGTCCTGGACGAGCTGCGGCTGACGCGCGAGTGGATCATCCGGCTCACCGGCGGTGCCGAGCTGCTCACCAACAAGCCGATCCTGCAGCGTGCCGTGCAGCTGCGCACCCCCTATGTCGACGCCCTCTCGCTGCTGCAGCTGCGCGCCCTGCGTGCGCTGCGCACGACAGCGACGACCGAGCCCGTGCAGACACCCGATCTGCAGCGGCTCCTGCTGCTGTCCGTGAGCGGAGTCGCGGCAGGCCTGCAGAACACCGGATGACACGATGTCAGAGCCGATCCGCGAGGGTTGTAGGGTGAAAACTCAGCCTGATCCGGCGAAGCATCATGCGACACGATCGCTCGCATCCCCCATCCGCCTTTGAGAAAGCTTCCCGCGTGACCGATACCACTGCCGATTTTCATCCGCTCAGCACTGCCGCACAGCCCGTGTTCGACACCGTGCGCAGCCTCAACCCGAACGAGCCGGAGTTCCACCAGGCAGTTCACGAGGTGCTGCACTCGATCGGCCCCGTGCTCGAGCGTCACACCGAGTACACCGACAACGGCATCCTGGAGCGCCTGATCGAGCCCGAGCGGCAGATCATCTTCCGCGTGCCATGGATCGACGACTCGGGCAAACTGCGGGTCAACCGCGGCTACCGCGTGCAGTACAACTCGGCACTCGGCCCGTACAAGGGCGGCCTGCGCTTCCACCCCACGGTGAACATCTCGATCATGAAGTTCCTCGGCTTCGAGCAGATCTTCAAGAACGCGCTCACCGGCCAGGGCATCGGCGGCGGCAAGGGCGGCTCGAACTTCGACCCGCACGGCAAGAGCGAGGCCGAGGTCATGCGCTTCTGCCAGTCGTTCATGAACGAACTGTTCCGTCACATCGGCGAGCACACCGACGTCCCCGCAGGCGACATCGGCGTGGGCGGCCGCGAGATCGGCTACATGTTCGGCATGTACCGCAAGATCACGAACCGCCACGAGTCCGGCATCCTCACCGGCAAGGGCATCGGCTGGGGTGGTGCGCAGGTGCGCACCGAGGCCACCGGCTATGGCGCGGTGTTCTTCGTGCAGGAGATGCTGGCCGTGCACGGCGAGACCCTCGAGGGCAAGCGCGTCGCGGTCTCCGGTTCCGGCAACGTCGCGATCTACGCGATCGAGAAGGCCACCCAGCTCGGCGCACGCGCCGTGACGGCATCCGATTCCTCCGGCTACGTGGTCGACGACTCCGGCATCGACCTGAGCCTGCTGCGCCAGATCAAGGAGGTCGAGCGCGGCCGCATCGTCGAGTACGCGAACCGTCGTCCCGGTGCGCGCTTCGTCGAGGGCGGCAACGTCTGGGAGGTGCCGGTCGACATCGCCGTGCCCTCCGCCACGCAGAACGAGCTGAGCCTGGATTCGGCGCAGATGCTGATCGCCAACGGCGTGCGCGCCGTCGCCGAGGGCGCCAACATGCCCTCCACGCCCGAGGCCGTCGGCGCGTTCCAGGACTCCGAGGTGCTCTTCGCACCGGGCAAGGCCGCGAACGCCGGCGGTGTCGCCACCTCGGCGCTGGAGATGAGCCAAAACGCCTCGCGTCAGCGCTGGAACTTCGCGAACAGCGAGCAGAAGCTGCGCGACATCATGGCTGACATCCACGACGCGTCGTTCCGTGCGGCCGAGCGCTACGGCACTCCCGGTGACTACGTCGCGGGCGCCAACATCGCCGGCTTCGAGCGCGTCGCCGACGCGATGCTCGCCCAGGGCGTCATCTAGCCCGACCGAACTTCGCCGAGAAACCACTTCTCGCACGAGACATCACGCCTGGCGTGGTGTCTCACGCG
>JBARWR010000124.1:0-3470 GCA_049646915.1 Microbacterium sp. | reverse complement strand
GCGTCGGGCTGGACGGGGTGCGCGCGCTTCTCGATGACCTGGAGCGCGAGACCGTGGATGCCATCGCCACCGGCTTCAGCGCCAACCTCGTCGTGCATGCGTTCGCCACGACCGCCCGCGAGAGCGGCATCGACGCCCGGCTGGTGACACCGTTCTTCGCTTCCATGCGGATGGACGTCGCGGATGGCGTCCGCCTGGACGAGGCCTCCTACCGCCGCTACATCCACGGCTCGGCCGAGGTGGTCGGAGAGATGTGCCTGCGCGTGTTCATGCAGGAGAAGGATGGACTGGTGATCGACGAGGACCTGGAGGAGGGCGCCCGCCGGCTCGGGGCGGCGTTTCAGAAGGTGAACTTCCTGCGCGACCTGGCGGACGATTCGGCGCGACTGCACCGGGTGTACATCCCCGGTCTGGACCCCCGGACGTTCGCGGACGAGGACAAGAACGCCGTGGTCGATGAGATCGCACGCGACCTGGCAGTCGCGAAGGTCGCGATCGCACGCCTGCCGCCGCGATCGCGACGTGCCACCGCCGCTGCGGCGATGCTCTTCGATCGCCTCAACGAACGGATCCGCGAGATGCCGGCGGCACAGCTGCGCCGCACCCGGGCATCCGTCCCCCTGCCGGTGAAGGTCGGCATCCTGGCGACGGCTGCGGCCGGGTGGGTGAGCGCATGACGAAGCGGACGGTGGTCATCGGCGGAGGCATCTCCGGGCTGGCCACGGCGGCGCTGCTGTCCAGGGAGGGCATGGAGGTCACCCTGGTCGAATCGCGTGAGGAACTGGGCGGCCGCGCCGGCCGATGGCAGAAGGACGGATTCACGTTCGACACCGGTCCGTCGTGGTATCTGATGCCGGAGGTGTTCGATCACTTCTTCGCACTGCTGGGCACCTCTGCCGCGGAGCAGCTCGATCTGGTGCGGCTCGACCCCGCGTACCGGGTGTACTTCGAAGGGCAGCGGGAGCCGTTCGATCTTCCCGCAGAGGGGGCGAGGGATGCTCTGGTCGCGCTGGATCCCGACGCCACCGCCCGGCTCGACGCGTACCTCGCCTCGGCCGCCGAGACCTACCAGCTCGCCACCTCCACGTTCCTGTACAGCACCTTCCGTTCACTGCGCCCGCTGCTGACGCGAACCACGCTGCGCCGCCTCCCGACGCTCGTGCGTCTGCTCACCGAATCGCTGGAGCGGCGCATCCGGCGCCACAGCCGCGACCGGAGGGTGCAGCAGGTCCTCGGCTACCCGGCGGTGTTCCTGGGTACGTCCCCCGCAGCCGCGCCGGGCATGTACCACCTGATGAGTCACCTCGACATCGGTCAGGGCGTGATGTACCCGCGAGGCGGGATCGCCGCGGTGATCGATGCGATCGCCGCGCTGGCCGTGCGCGAGGGCGTCACGGTGCGCACCGGCTGCCGGGCACGGCGCATCGTCGTGGAGAACGGCACAGCCGTCGGCGTGGAGGTGCAGGCCTCCGACGGTGCACGCGAGCGTCTGCCTGCCGATGTGGTGGTCTCCACCGCTGACCTGCACGTCACGGAGCGCGAGCTGCTGGAGCCCGAGCACCGTAGCCGGAGCGACACGTGGTGGCAGAGCCGCGATCCCGGACCCGGCGCCGTCCTGGCCCTGCTCGGAGTGCGCGGCGAGCTTCCGCAGCTCGCCCATCACACCCTGCTCTTCACGCGTGACTGGGAAGAGGGGTTCGCGGCCATCTACGGCACGGACCCTCATATTCCGGATCCGGCATCGATCTATGTCTGCCGGCCCAGTGCCACCGACGACGTGGCCCCGGCGGGGCATGAGAACCTGTTCGTGCTGATCCCGGCGCCGGCCGACACCGGCATCGGCTCCGGCGGTCTGGACGGCGTCGGCGACTCGCGCGTGGAGGCGACTGTGGATGCCGCGGTCGACCAGCTCACGCAATGGTGCGGCATCCCGGATCTGCGGGAGCGGATCGTCCTGCGGCGCACCATCGGACCTGCGGACTTCGAGCGCGAGTTCGGAGCGTGGAAGGGCGGCGCGCTCGGGCCTGCGCACACGCTGCGTCAGAGCGCGTTCCTGCGCGGTGCCAACGCGTCCTCGACCGTGGACGGGCTGCTGTACGCGGGCGCGACGACGATCCCCGGCATCGGACTGCCCATGTGCCTGATCAGCGCGGAGCTGGTGGTCAAGCGCCTGCGCGACGACCGCTCGGCGGGACCGATGGCGGTGCCGCTGTGAGCCTGGTCTATCTCGGTGCTCTGCTCGTCTCACTCGCCGGCATCGTGCTGCTGGATGTGCGGCACCGGCTGTTCCTGGGGCGCGATGCGGCCCGGGCATCGATCGTGCTCGGGATCGGCGTCGCCTTCTTCCTGCTGTGGGACGCCGCCGGCATCGCGCTCGGGATCTTCTTCCGCGCTGACGGCCCCTTCTCGACCGGAATCCTGCTGGCACCCGAGCTGCCGCTGGAGGAGCCCGTGTTCCTCCTGTTCCTCTGCGAGCTGAGCATGGTGCTGGTCTGCGGCGCGCAGCGCGTGCTCGCGCGGCGCGAGGAGCGCGGATGAGCTATCTGATCCTGTGCGCGGGCTTCCTTGTCGCGGCGATCGTGATCGCGCTGATCGTGCGCCGCAAGGACACCGCGCCCTCCTTCGGCGCCGTGGCGGTCGCCGCGGTGATCGTGCTCGCGCTGACCGCCGTCTTCGACAACGTCATGATCGCGGCCGGACTGTTCGCCTATTCGGATGCGCGCATCTCCGGCATCCGCATCGGCGCTGCGCCCGTCGAGGACTTCGCCTACCCGCTGGCGGCCGTGATCCTGCTCCCGGCACTCTGGTCACGACTGGGGAGACACCATGATCGGTGACCTGCTCACTGCCTCGCGTCCCCTCAGCTGGATCAACACGGCGTACCCGTTCGCCGCCGCCTACCTGCTCGTGGCCCGCGAGGTGGACGTCTGGCTGATCGTCGGGACGCTGTTCTTCCTGATCCCCTACAACCTCGCCATGTACGGGATCAACGACGTCTTCGACTACGCCTCCGATCTCGCGAACCCCCGCAAGGGCGGCGTCGAGGGCGCGCTGCTGGCGCCGGAGCGGCACCGAGCCGTCCTGCTGATCGCGGCACTCCTGTGCGCGCCGTTCGTCATCGCCCTCGTCCTCGCCGGCTCCCCCGCCTCCTGGCTCGTCCTGGCGATCAGCCTGTTCGCCGTGGTGGCCTACTCCGCTCCCCCGTTCCGCTTCAAGGAGATCCCCGTCCTCGACTCGGTCACCTCGAGCATGCACTTCGTGAGTCCTGCGGTGTTCGGCGTTGCTCTCGCCGGCGGGGCGGCGACGCCGGGGCTCGCGATCGTACTCGTCGCGTTCTTCCTCTGGGGTGTGGCCAGCCACGCCTTCGGCGCGGTGCAGGACGTGGTGCCGGACCGCGAAGGGGGCATCTCGTCGATCGCCACCGTGCTCGGCGCGGCGCGGACGGTGCGGCTCGCACTCGCGTGCTGGAC
>JBARWR010000123.1:0-6957 GCA_049646915.1 Microbacterium sp. | reverse complement strand
GCCGCGATCGGCTCGGGGGCCGAGGTCCACGCCACGGATGTCTTCGCCGGGCCGCTGGAGCGCGCGCGTGCGCTGGGCGCGACCGAGGCCTTCGACGTGACGAGCCAGGATGTCCCGGCCGACGCGTACGACGTCGTCCTGGAGTGCTCCGGCGTCGCCGCATCCGTCTCCACGGCGCTGCGCGCGGTGCGCATCGGCGGCACGGTGGTGCAGGTGGGCATGGTGCCCGATGAGCCGCGGCCGATCAACATCGCCCCCTTCATCTCGAAGGAGGTGCGCTGGTGCGGCTCGTTCCGCTTCAAGGACGAGATCGACGAGGCGATCCGCCGGCTGGAGGCGAACCCGGCGATCGAGGACGTCATCACCCATGAGTTCGCCGCCGACGACGCCGTGGCGGCGTTCGCCGCGGCGCGCGACTCGGACGCCTCGGGCAAGGTGATCGTCTCCGTCTGGCCCGCACAGGGCTGAACATCGCGCAGCGGGCCTCATCGGTCACCTCCGGAGGCGCCCGGAGTGCGCGCCGACGGCTAGCCTGGAGACGACATGGCACATCTTCTCGGCGCCGAAGGGCTCCACCTCGAATACCCCACCCGCATCGTCTTCGACTCGGTCACCCTCGGCATCGAGGAGGGCGATCGGATCGGAATCGTCGGACGCAACGGCGACGGCAAGTCGAGCCTGCTCGGGATGCTGGCAGGCCGGCGAGAGCCGGACGGCGGACGCGTCACGGTGCGCGGCGGCACGACGATCGGCGTGCTGGATCAGGCCGACACCCTGGACGACGCGCTGACCGTCGGTGGTGCAGTGGTGGGAGACACCCCTGAGCACGTGTGGGCGGGAGATGCGAAGGTGCGCGACGTGATCGGGGGCCTGGTCGCCGATCTGGACTGGAACGCCTCCGTAGCGGACCTCAGCGGCGGCCAGCGGCGGCGTGTCGCCCTTGCCGCACTGCTGACCGACGACTGGGATGTCATCGCGCTCGACGAGCCGAGTGAAAGATCGGCGGATAATCGTCGTTGGCACGAACATACCGCCGAAGTTCCCCGGAATCTAGCGGATCGCAGCGGTGTCCGTGATGGTCGCCGCTGTTCCGTGCGGGCGTGCGCTGACGTTCGAGTCGGTATCGCACCGCGCCGTTGCCTGATGCAACGCAAGTCGCGGTCGGCTATCGCGACGATCAGACGCGCCGCCTGTTGCCGAGGCCTCGGTGCACTTCCCGGTACTCTGAAGCAGAATCGGGGGCGCCGAAGGGACCTGCGTGGGATAACCGGCTCCGTCAGCACGGGGAAGGTGCGGTCGACGTGGTAGACACTCAGCTCGCGGCGGTTCCCCGGGACGAGGGCCGTCCGTCCCTCAGCGACCTTGAGGCGCCCGCGATGCCGAGCGCTCCGGTCTCGATCGCGGGTCCTCCGGTGACGCCTGCACAGCGCATCGCCTTCTACTCGGCCGATGAATGGGAGCACTTCATTCGAGAGTGGGCGACGGCGCTCGCCCCCTCGTATGTTCAGATCAAACGGCTGGGTGGTTCGAACGACAGGGGCGCCGATGTAGCCGCGTTCAAGACGGACCAAGGTTTTGAGAGCGACTGGGACTGCTTCCAGGGGAAGCACTATGCGAAGCAGCTTGGTTGGTCGGACGCATTCCCGGAGATGCTCAAGATCTTCGTCGGAACCGCGAACGGTCACTATCAACTTCCGAGCCTCTATGCCTTTCTCGCCCCGAAGGGATGCGGAACAGGACTGAACCGTCTGCTGAGCAAGCCGACAGAGCTTCGTCAGAAGTTTCTGGACGAGCTTGGCAACGGCAAGGGCATCGCAGCAGATCTCGAACCGTCGCTTCGCGATCAGGTAAGAGCGCTCGCTGAAGGTACAGACTTCGCGGTGTTCAAGTCCGTTGAGTTGGTCGATGCTATCGAGACTCACCGAGCTACGGCCTATCACATCGCCCGATTCGGCGGCCCTCTTCCGCCCCGTCCTCAACCCGCAGATGCACCCGAGGCTATCGATGAGTCCGAGACGCGCTACGTCGCACAGCTCATGGAGGTATACCGGGAGGAACGGCCGGCCGACAACTTGACGCCAGACACGTTGCACGCCCACCCGCGTCTGGCGGCGCACTTCCAACGCCAACGCGAGTCGTTCTACTCCGCAGAGTCTCTGCGCCTTCACGCCCGCGACGCTGTTCCACCTGGGACCTTCGAAGCGCTGCAGGATGATGTGCACTCCGGTGTTGTCGAAGTCGCCGAGGCCGAGCACGCCACGTCGATGGCGAGACTGACGCAGGTGTTGCAAGCGTCAACCCAGATCGATTTGAGTTCACACGCGCTCACCACGATCGCCCAGACGGATGATCGAAAGGGGATCTGCCATCAACTCGCAAACCAGGATCGGCTCATCTGGATGCGAGTTGACTCGTGAGCAGCCCCCTGAATGGACCGCTCGAAACGGCTATCCGTGTCCTGACGTTGCTCGCTGAGGCTTATCCGAGCAGCTTGGACCTGAATCAACTCGTGCTATTAGACCACGGGCTCTTGCACAGCGAGGACCTTGGCGGACCTGCGAGCCTCCATCCGCCAGTTCCGATCCGATCGAGTGAGCTCGGAGTTAAGCGTCACCAACTCACGCTCGGGCTGGAAGTACTTACTCGGGTGGGCCTCGCTGAGATGGGCGCGCTGTCCGGCGGCATCCACTTCACGGCCGCCGACGGAGCGCATCCGTTCCTCAGCTTGCTTGAGACCGGGTACGCCCGAGCCCTCGCCGAACGAGCGAGTTGGGTGGTCAACCGTTTCGGAGGCCTGTCGGACGCGGAGATCCGGGAAGCGATCCGCGACGTTTCCGGGCACTGGGCGGAAGAGTTCGAGAACTTCAAAGGCGAGGAGCAACCCACATGAGCCGCTTGAGGCTTCTGCACATCACGCTCTGGGGGCCGAACGTACCGCTTTCCACCGTCGAGTTCGGAGCCGGTCTCACACTTGTACGCGGACCGTCGGACACGGGCAAGTCTTTTATGGTCGAGGCGATCGACTTCATGCTTGGCGGGAAGTCGCTCAAGGAGATTCCGGAGCGGAAGGGATACTCCACGGTTCTCCTCGGCATCGAACTCCCAACGGGCGAGACCGTGACACTCACGCGTGGTGTCGCTGGAGGTGCCTTCTCGCTCTATCGTTCCGACATCCGGCGCGGTCCGCTTCCGGTGTCTGACGAGGATCTCGCCGCGAAGCACAACCCGAAGAACGAGACGAACCTGTCGATGTTCTTGCTCAAGCAACTGGACCTCGAGAAGGCTCTCATTCGCAAGAACGCCCAAGGAGCCACTGTCTCACTAAGCTTCCGAGACCTTGCCCACCTCTGCGTCATCGACGAAACGAAGATGCAGTCCGATGTGCCGCCGGCGATCACGGGGCAGTACACCACGAAGACCAAGGAGATCTCGACTCTCAAACTCCTCCTCGAGGCCGAGGACGACTCCTCGATCGTCGCAACACAAGGGTCATCTCCGAGCGCGCGGACCACCGGGGCAAAGGTCGAGGTGATCGACCAGCTGCTGAGCGACCTCGAAGCCAAGCTCGCCGACACACCGGACGAAGCCCAACTTCGCGATCAGCTAGCGCGCTTGAACGGATCGATCGATGATCAAACGTCCACTATGGGAGGGCTCCTCGCCGAACGATCCAACCTCGCGGATCAAATCCGGGTGCTACAGGCAACCGTTCAGGATGCAAGGACGGAGCTCGCTGAGGTCGGAGCGCTTCAGAGCCGGTTCGGTCTCCTGAGTAAGCAGTACGACTCGGATCTCGAACGGCTAGCGACGATCCGCGAGGCCGGTGTACTCCTTGGTTTCTTCACTCCGGGAAAGTGTCAGTTTTGCGGTGCCGAACTGGCGGATCAGCACTACAACCATGCTCATGGTGTCGATGGGACGGCGTTCGAGGAGTCGGTCGATGTTGAGATCGCCAAGACTAGGGCGCTGCGAGCGGACCTCGCACTTACGTTGGAGGAGTTGGGGCGACGTGGCGAAGAAGCTCGTTCGTCCGGGCGTGACGCTGCAGATGAGGCCGCGACACTAGCCAACCGACTTCGCGTTCTCGATGAGGATCTAAGCCCCGGCCACGGCGCACTGCGCGAATTGATCGCGATCAAGAGCGATGTCGAGAAGTCTCTCGCGCTGTATGCCCAGTCGACTGAGCTGGCCCGCTTGAAGGCCGGGATCATCGACACCACACAAGCGGAAGCTGCCGTCATATCCGATGGCCTGAACCTCACAGCGCTCCGAGAGTTCTCCGGTGAGCTTGCGAAGCGACTCGAGGCGTGGGGATACCCTGACGCGCGGTCCGTCCAGTATGACCGTGCCGCACAGGACATCGTGGCGGACGATCAGTACCGCTCTGCGCATGGCAAGGGCGTCCGTGCGATTTTGCACGCCGCGTTCACCGTAGGACTCGCGCAGTACTGCCTCGACCGCGACATCCCCCACCCGGGATTCATCGTGCTTGACTCGCCATTGGTCACGTACAGGCCGCCCGACCAAGACTCACCAGCACAACTGGACGAGTCTCTCCCCACGGGAATTGTCGGCGACTTCTACCGCGATATCCAGAGGCACTTCGACGGTCAGGTGATCGTGATGGAGAACCTTGATCCGACCGAGCCGCTCGGTCCAGACGCGATCGACATCGTCTTCACAAAGAAGACCGGAGTAGGCCGGTACGGGTTCCTCCCGCCCAAGGGCACTGTCGGGGACATGCTCCAGATTGAGGCGTAGCACTCGACACCGGCCTCGACGATTCTCGACTGCGACCGTTGCCGTGGCGGAGAGCACATCTTCGCTTGAAGCTGAGCATTAGCCGCGTAGGCATCCCGCTGATCTACTTTGGAAATGATATGGCGCATCTTCTCGGGGCCGAGGGCCTCCATCTCGAGTACCCGACCAAGGTCGTCTTCGACTCCGTCACGCTGGGCGTGAACGAGGGCGACCGGATCGGTATCGTCGGCCGTAACGGCGATGGCAAGTCGAGCCTGCTTGCGATGCTCGCTGGGCTCTGTGAACCGGGCGGCGGGCGGGTGACCGTGCGTGGTGGCGTGACGGTGGGCGTGCTCGATCAGGCGGACACGTTGGACGATGACGAGACGGTCGGACACTCGGTCGTCGGTGATACGCCGGAGCACGAGTGGGCCGGCGACGCACGCGTCAGGGAAGTCATCGCGGGACTGCTCGGCGATCTCGATTGGTACGCCCAGCTCGGTACGCTTTCGGGTGGTCAGCGACGCCGGGTCGCGCTCGCGCATCTGCTCGCGGGTGAGCACGACATTCTGGCGTTGGATGAGCCGACGAACCATTTGGACGTGGAGGCGATCACGTGGCTCGCGGGTCACCTCAAGCGGCGCTGGGCGTCGAACGCGGGCGCTCTGCTGGTCGTGACCCACGACCGCTGGTTCCTCGACGAGGTGTGCACCGCGACCTGGGAGGTGCACGACCGGATTGTCGAACCCTTCGAGGGCGGGTACGCGGCGTACATCCTGCAGCGGGTCGAGCGCGACCGGCAGGCGGCGGCGATCGAGCAGCGCCGTCAGAACCTCGCCCGCAAGGAACTGGCGTGGCTGCGCCGCGGAGCGCCGGCGCGCACGAGCAAGCCGAAGTTCCGCATCGATGCCGCTAACGCCCTCATCGCTGACGTGCCGGAGATCCGCAACAAGACGGAACTGCAGTCGCTGGCCGTCTCGCGGCTGGGGAAGGACGTCGTCGACCTGCTCGACGTCTCGGTCGCCTTCGACGACAGACCTGTTCTCCGTGACGTTCAGTGGCGGCTCGCCCCGGGTGAGCGCACCGGCATCCTCGGCGTCAACGGTGCAGGCAAGTCGACGCTCCTCGGGCTCATCGACGGCACGGTTCAGCCGACCGGCGGTCGTGTCAAGCGGGGCAAGACCGTGAAGGTCGCGACCCTCACCCAGCGGCTGGACGAGCTGGAAGAGCATCTGGACGAGCCGGTGCGCACGGTCGTCGGGCGACTACGCACGACGTATACGTTCGGTGCCGGCTCGAAGGCGACTGAGCTCACACCCGGCCAGCTGCTAGAGCGTCTCGGGTTCTCGTCGGCACAGCTCTCCACCCCGGTGAAGGACCTCTCCGGCGGTCAGCAGCGGCGGCTGCAGCTGCTGCTGATCCTGCTCGAGCAGCCGAACTGTTTGATCATGGATGAGCCGACCAATGACTTGGACACGGACATGCTGGCGGCGCTGGAGGACCTGCTGGACTCCTGGCCGGGCACGCTGATCGTTGTCTCCCATGACCGGTACTTCCTGGAGCGGGTCACCGACCAGCAGTACGCGATCCTCGACGGACGGCTGCGGCATCTCCCGGGCGGCGTGGACGAGTACCTCCGACTGCGAGCGGGTCAGCGATCGGGGCCGTCGGCTGCGGCACCTGAACGGCAAGAGCAGGTCAGCACCAGCGGCGGCCCTTCCGGCGCGGAGCTGCGAGCGGCGCAGAAGGAGCTCGTATCGCTAGAACGAAGGATGGGGAAGCTTCAGGCGCAGATCGACAGTGCGCGCACGGCGCTGGCCGATCACGACCAGTCCGACTATGCCGGGCTCGGGCGTGAGATGGAGCGCATCACTACTCTCGAGGCTGAGCTGTCGGGCCTCGAGAGTCGGTGGTACGAGCTGAGCGAACTGATGGAGACCGCCTGAGCCTCTTGATCCGCGAATGGGCTGGCCTCACGTGGCCGCGCCGGGAGCACGTCCTACCTGGTGTGCATGGATCGTTCACCCGCCCGTGGGCCAGGCTTCGGCCCCACCGGCAAGGCACCCTTCGAGCTAGAACAGATACATAACCTAGTGTGTTGCGTCGTTAATTCGTTTCTGGTTGTGTAGAATGGAGTATGTCGCGGCGAGGACCGAAGTTGCCTGAGTTGATGCTCACGGATGATGAACGAGATCAGTTGGAGCGGTGGGTGCGCCG
>JBARWR010000122.1:0-2088 GCA_049646915.1 Microbacterium sp. | reverse complement strand
GTGCAGCGTCGCCGCGCGGCGCGCTCTCGAGTCGCTTCATGAGCTCATCGTGCACAGCGCCGTAGGCGTCGGCGCGCGCGGCGAGGGGCTGACCCTCGATGAGACGCAGCCGACTCCAGAGGGCATCGGTGGGCTCGTCGTGCGTGTGCTCCATCCGACCACTGTAACGCCCGGCAGTGGACGGAGCGGGGCGACGCTCAGGGCCTGTGGAAAGGATCCGCGTAGAGCTGCTCGGGAACGCGGAACGCGTAGATCGCCAGTCCGGTCGCCCAGATGGCGGCGGCACCGGCGCGCAGCAGATCGATCTGCGAGTCGCCTGCTTCGAGGATGTGCACGTCGGCGTCGACGACGCGGACGGAGGCACCGCCGACCGTGAAGACGCCGTTCTTCTCGATGGTCTGCGGGTACGGCTCATGCAGCTCGCGCAGGTCGCTCAGGATGTAGTCCGGGCGCGAACCCTGCGGGGCTGCGAGCACGTGCTTGGGCCGGTCGATGCCGGTGAGCACGAGTGCGGAGTCGATACCGGCGCGCGTCGAGCCGGAGATGTCGGTGTCGAGGCGGTCCCCGATGAACAGCGGTCGCTGCGCGCCGAAGCGCTCGACTGCCACCTCGAAGATCGGCTTCTCCGGCTTGCCGGCGACGACCGACAGCCGTCCGATCGCGGTGTGCACGGCCGAGACGAGTGTGCCGTTGCCCGGTGCCACGCCGCGCTCGCGCGGAATGGTCCAGTCGGTGTTGGTCGAGATCCAGGGGATCCCACCCTCCTCCTCCGGAAGCTGCAGCGCGAACGCTGCTTCGGCGAGATCCGTCCAGGCCACCTCGGGGGCGAAGCCCTGCACGACCGCCGCAGGCGAATCCTCCGCACTGCGGGTCACCCTGTACCCAGCCTTGTGCGCCTCGTCGACGAGCCCGTCTCCCCCGACGATGAGGATGGTGGCCGGGGCCGGGACCATCGCGGCCAGCAGGCGCATGGCGGCCTGCGGGCTGGTCACGACATCATCCGCCGCAACGGTCAGGCCAAGGCTGGTGAGGTGCTCGGCGACGGATGCGTCGGTGCGAGAGGCGTTGTTGGTGATGTAGCCGAGCCGCATGGACTCGCCCGCGCGATTGAGGCTCTCGATCGCATGGGGCAGAGCGCCGGGTCCGGCGTAGACCACGCCGTCGAGATCGGCGAGCAGGGCATCGCGGTCGGTCAGCGGGGTGGATGCCGGCTTCGCGCGGCGGAACAGCGCCATCAGTCCTCGGTCTCCTCGCCCTGCGCGGCTGCTTCCTCTGTGGGCTCGTCGAGCTCAGCGGATGTGTCGTCGACGGGCTCAGCGGATGCCTCATCGGCGGGCGCGAGCTCCGCGTCGTCTTCCGCCGCCTCGTGATCAGCAGCGTCGTCATCGGCAGCGTCGTCGACTTCCTCGTACTCCTCGTCGAGGCCGTCTTCTACGATCATCTCGTCGAACTGGCCCTCCAGGCCCAGAGCGGATGCCGCGACATCGGCGCGCTCGGTCCAGAACGCGGCCTCATCGGTGCGTCCGAGGTCCTCGAGTACGGCGGCACGCGCCGAGAACAGCGCGGGGCTCCACTCGAAGGCGCGGTCTGGGTCGAGCTCTGGGATCTCCAGTTCGCCGAGTGCGAGCTCGGTCTCGCCTCGGTCCAGGCGGGCGCCGGACATGGCGATCGCCAGGGCGACGCGCACCTCGGGTGTCAGCTCGGAACGGTCGACGGTGCGGCCCTCCGCGAGAGCGCGATCGGGCTTGCCGACCCCGCGCTCGCTGTCGACGATCAGCGCGATCATGTCGTTCTTGCCGGAGATCCGCCGCGCGGTCCGCAGTTCGCGCAGTGCCAACGCGAAGTCTCCGGTCGCGTAAGCGGTGATCGCGAGGGTCTCGCGAACCACGGCGATGCGTCCGGCGCGACGGGATGCCGCCAGTGCATGCTCGTGCGCGCGCTCGGGCTCGTCGTCGATCAGCTGGGCCGCCATCGCCAGGTGGCGGGCGGTCTGCTCCGCGTTCTCCTTGCTGAGCGTCTTCAGCTCGTTGCGCGCGGATCCCGGGAGGTCGCGAGCGGTGACCTCGTCGGGCAGCGGCGGCTCGGGGA
>JBARWR010000121.1:0-1811 GCA_049646915.1 Microbacterium sp. | reverse complement strand
CGGTGCAGCGTGGCCTCGAACTCTTCACGGGCGATCTCGGTCTTGCCCGCTTCGCTCAGCTCCCCGGCGAGGGCGTCGCGCACGTCGATGAGGTGCAAGACGTCCAGCGCGCCGTACTCGAGCCAGGACTCCGGCAGCGGGCGGGTGGACCAGTCGGCGGCGGAGTGCGCCTTGGCCAGGGTGATGCCGAGGGTGTGCTCGACGACGGCGGCCAGCCCGAATCCGTCGCTGCCCAGCAGCCGCGAAGCCAGCTCGGTGTCGAAGATGCTCGATGGGTCGAGACCGAGCTCGCGCAGCGACGGCAGGTCCTGGCTGGCGGCGTGGAAGACCCATTCGGCCGAACCGATCGCGTCCTGAAGTGCAGTGAAGTCGCCGATCGCCGGGGGATCGAAGAGGAACACGCCTGCGTCTCGGCGGAAGACCTGCACGAGATAGGCGCGCTGGGAGTACCGGAAGCCGGAAGCCCGCTCGACGTCGACGGCCACGGGCCCATCGGCCTCGGCGAGGGCTCGCGCGGCTTCCTCGAACTCCGTGCGGTCACTGATCACGGAGTATTCAGCCACGTCCGCCCCTTCTCGCGCCGAATACGGCGACGTCCTCGGAACCCGGCGGCAGACCCGCCAGCATCCCCACCAGCTCCACCCATGCTTCCACATGCAGACGCAGAGGCGCCGCGGGTGTCCAGGATGCGCGCAGCTCGATCTGGGCCCCGTCGCCCTCCTCCGACAGCGAACCGAAGCCTCTCGAGAGCATCTTGGTGGAGGTTCCGGATGCCGAGTGGTAGGTCGCATCCCGCGACTCGAGCGCGTCCACCAGCCAGGACCAGGTGACCTCCGCGAGCAGCGGGTCGGTGCCGATCTCGGGTTCGAGCGGTGCCTGGGCGAAGGCGATCACACGCCAGGCTCCGGACCAGGCGGAGGGCTCGTCGGGGTCGAACAGCAGGACGAAGCGACCGGACCCGTACGATGACTCGCCGTGCTCGTCGGGCCGCACATCGGCGGCGAACGCGATCGAGAACGGGGCGAGCCCCGATGGCGACGGGATCTCACGGACGACGATGTCGGAGCGGAAGGGCGTCTCGCGCAGCTCGGCCGCAGCCTCGTCGAAGAGAGTTGCGGCATCGGGGTGTGCGGTCACGTGGACAGGCTAGAGTCAGGAGGCGATGAAGAGTCTCAGGCACGCCGTGGCCATCGCCGTCCCCGCCCTGCTCGCAGTCGGGGCGGCAGCCGCCTTCACAGTGCTCGCCACCGCCCGTCGCGTGGTCACCCCGTCAGCGCGCCGCACAGACACGCACATCCTCGCCGTCGACACCGGTGTCCAGACGATCGAGCTGGATCGCACCCTCGACACGGAGCTGCCCGGCCGATACGGCCTGTTCACGACCGGCACCTACGGCTACGTGAAGATCGGTGCGGTGCTCAGCGCGGATGCCAGGACCGTGCGCCGCAAGCTGCTGACGCAGATCGAGGCCGGATCACAGGTCGACCGGGATGCGGCCTTCAGCGGCTGGTACTACACGAGCCCGAGTGAGCTGCACCTGCCCTGGGAGAGCGTGCTCATCGGCTCGCCCGCAGGCCCGTGCCCGGCATGGTTCTTCCCCGGATCCTCGGACACCTGGGTGATCCAGGTGCACGGCCGCGGCGCCACGCGCTCGGAGTGTCTGCGTGCCGTGCCGGTGTTCCATGCCATGGGCCACCCCACCCTCGTCGTCTCGTACCGCAACGACGGAGAGGCTCCGCGTTCGCACGGCGGCAGCTATGCGCTGGGCGCGGCGGAGTGGCGCGATGTGGATGCCGCGATCGGACACGCGC
>JBARWR010000120.1:0-9583 GCA_049646915.1 Microbacterium sp. | reverse complement strand
GATCATGCGGCGCGCCCTCGAGTACGTGAAATCCTTCGGCGGCGTGATCGCGCAGCACGCGCAGGATCCGCGTCTGACCGAGGGCGCCCAGATGAACGAGGGCGTCGTCTCGGCGGAGCTGGGCCTGGCCGGGTGGCCCGCTGTCGCCGAGGAGTCGATCATCGCCCGCGACGTGCTGCTCGCCGAGCACGTCGGCTCGCGACTGCACGTGTGCCACCTGTCCACCGCCGGCTCCGTGGACCTGATCCGCTGGGCCAAGAAGCGCGGCGTGCAGGTGACCGCCGAGGTCACGCCGCATCACCTGCTGCTGACGGATGAGCTCGTGCGCGACTACGACGCGCGCTACAAGGTCAATCCGCCGCTGCGTACGCAGGAGGACGTCCTCGCCGTGCGCGAGGGACTCGCCGACGGCACGATCGACATCGTCGCCACCGATCACGCCCCGCACCCGGCAGAGAACAAGGCCTGCGAGTGGCAGGCCGCCGCGAACGGCATGGTCGGGCTGGAGAGCGCGCTGCGCGTGGTGCACCAGTCGATGGTTCAGACCGGGATGCTGGAATGGGCCGACGTCGCCCGCGTGCTCAGCACGACTCCGGCGCGGATCGGCCAGCTCGACGGCTTCGGCTCGCTCGAGGTCGGACGCCCCGCGCACATCACCTTGTACGACGCGGACGTCCCCGGTGTGTTCACCGAGGCCGACCTGCACGGGCGCAGCCACAACTCGCCCTACCTCGGGCGGGAACTCCCCGGTCGCGTGCAGTGGACCATCCACGGCGGTGTCGTCACCGTCGAGGACGGATCGCTCGTCGAGCAGCTGAGTGTGCTGAGCGAGCGGAGCGAGACGAAGTGACGCGCGAGAGTGCAGCGCTGGTCATGGCCGGCGTCGCCGCCCTGATCCTGCTGGCCATGTTCTTCGGCTGGCGACGACGAATCCGGCGGGACTCCGCGCTGAGCGCGCCGATCGGAGTCCCGGAGCATGCCGAGGTGACCGGGCGTCACGAGGTGCTGTACGTGGCCACGACCGCGCACGACCAGCCCCTCGAGCGCGTCGCCGTGAAGCCACTGGCGTACCGCGCCCGCGGAGAGCTCGTCCTCACCGACAGGGGAGTGGCACTGAGCCTCGACGGCGCGCCCACCGTCTTCATCGCCTCGACACGACTCGTCGCCGCCGACCGCGCGACCGTCGCGGTCAACCGCGTCGTGGAGCCGAACGGACTGATCCGCCTGGTATGGCGAGTGGCCGACGGCATCCTCGTTGATTCATTCCTGCGACTCACATCCGCTGAGCCGCAGCAGATACTCCCGGAGCTCGAGCGCCTCAGCGCCGCACCGGAGAACGGAGAATTGTCTTGACCATCTCTCACGCGGGGACGTCGTCCCCACTGACGCCTGCCGTGCTCGTCCTCGAGGACGGCACCCGCTTCGACGGCCGCGCCTACGGCGCCGTCGGCACCACGCTCGGAGAAGTCGTCTTCGCCACCGGCATGACCGGCTATCAGGAGACGCTCACCGACCCCTCTTACGCGGGCCAGATCGTGGTGCAGACCGCACCGCACATCGGCAACACCGGCATGAACCAGGAGGACATGGAGTCCAGCCGGATCTGGGTGGCCGGATATGTCGTCCGCGACCCCGCCCGCCGCGTATCCAACTGGCGCTCCGAGGAGTCCCTGGATGACGCGCTGGTGAACGACGGCATCGTCGGCATCAGCGGGATCGACACCCGCGCGCTGACCCGCCGCATCCGCGACGCCGGGTCCATGCGCGGTGGGATCTTCTCGGGTCCGGCCGCCGGCCTGGACGCAGAGGAGCAGCTGCGCCAGGTGACCGACGCACCCCGGATGACCGGGCAGAACCTGTCTGCCGCCGTCTCCGTCACCGTGGAGCGCGTCATTCCGGCCACGGCGGAGCGGATCGGCAACCTCGCGGTCCTCGATCTCGGGATCAAGCAGTCGACGCTCGACAACCTCGCAGCCCTCGGCTTCGATGTGCACGTGCTGCCGCAGTCGGCGAGCTTCGCCGACATCCGCGCGACCGATCCGGTCGGGGTCTTCTACTCCAACGGCCCCGGCGACCCGTCGGCATCCGACGCCCAGGTCGCCGTGCTGCGCGAGGTTCTCGACGCGCGACTGCCGTACTTCGGCATCTGCTTCGGCAACCAGCTCTTCGGCCGCGCCCTGGGACTGGGCACATACAAGCTCACCTTCGGTCACCGCGGCATCAATCAGCCGGTGCTCGACAAGTCCACCGGCCGTGTCGAGATCACTGCGCACAACCACGGGTTCGCGGTCGAGGCGCCCCTGGAGGGCACCTTCGCCAGCCCGAACGGCTACGGCTCCGTCGAAGTGAGTCACGTGGGTCTGAACGATCAGGTCGTCGAAGGCCTGCGCGCGCACGACATCCCGGCCTTCTCGGTGCAGTACCACCCCGAGGCCGCGGCGGGCCCCCACGACGCCCACTACCTCTTCGCCAGGTTCCGCGACCTGGTTCTCTCAGATCTCATCCAGAAGGACGCCAAGTAATGCCGAAGCGCGAAGACATCGACTCCGTTCTCGTGATCGGCTCCGGCCCGATCGTCATCGGCCAGGCGTGCGAGTTCGACTACTCCGGCACCCAGGCCTGCCGCGTTCTGCGCGAGGAGGGCGTACGCGTCATCCTGGTGAACTCGAACCCGGCCACCATCATGACCGACCCCGACTTCGCCGATGCGACCTACATCGAGCCGATCACCCCCGAGGTGATCGAGACGATCATCGCCAAGGAGAAGCCGGATGCCATCCTGCCCACGCTCGGCGGCCAGACGGCGCTGAACGCCGCGATGACGCTGCACGAGCGCGGCATCCTCGACAAGTACGGCGTCGAGCTGATCGGTGCGAACGTGGAGGCCATCCGCAAGGGCGAGGACCGCCAGATCTTCAAGGAGCTCGTGCTCGAGGTGGGAGCCGACGTCGCCGACTCCCGCATCTGCCACACCATGGACGAGATCCTCGCCGGTGCGGCGGAGCTCGGCTACCCGCTGGTCGTGCGCCCGTCGTTCACGATGGGCGGGCTCGGATCCGGCTTCGCCTACGACGAGGAGGACCTGCGCCGCATCGCCGGGGCCGGCCTGCACGACTCGCCCACCCACGAGGTGCTCCTGGAGGAGTCCATCCTCGGGTGGAAGGAGTACGAGCTCGAGCTCATGCGCGATACGGCCGACAACACGGTCGTGGTCTGCTCCATCGAGAACGTCGACCCGGTGGGTGTGCACACAGGCGACTCGATCACGGTCGCTCCGGCGCTCACGCTCACCGACCGCGAATACCAGAAGATGCGCGACATCTCGATCGACATCATCCGCTCCGTGGGTGTGGACACCGGCGGATGCAACATCCAGTTCGCCGTCGATCCGACCAACGGCCGCATCATCGTCATCGAGATGAACCCGCGCGTGTCGCGGTCGTCGGCACTGGCCTCCAAGGCCACCGGCTTCCCGATCGCCAAGCTCGCCGCGAAGCTGGCCCTCGGCTACCGCCTCGATGAGATCCCGAACGACATCACCGGTGTCACCCCGGCCAGCTTCGAGCCGACCCTCGACTACGTCGTGGTCAAGGTGCCGCGCTTCGCGTTCGAGAAGTTCCCGGCGGCGGATGCCACGCTGACGACCACCATGAAGTCGGTCGGCGAGGCCATGGCCATCGGACGCAACTACTCGACCGCGTTGCAGAAGGCGCTGCGTTCGCTCGAGCAGCGCGGGTCGTCCTTCCACTGGGGCCCCGAGGAGCGCTCGGTCGAGGAGCTGCTGGAGATCTCGAAGACGCCCACCGACGGCCGGATCGTCGTGCTGCAACAGGCGCTGCGCAAGGGCGCGACGATCGAGCAGGCTTTCGACGCCACCGCCATGGACCCCTGGTTCCTCGACCAGATCGTGCTGATCAACGAGGTCGCCGAGACGGTCGCGCGGGCCCCTGAGCTGGACGCGGCGACGCTGCGCCACGCCAAGGAGCACGGCTTCTCCGACATCCAGATCGCACAGCTGCGCGGAACCACCGACGTCGAGGTGCGCGGCATCCGCCACACCCTGGGCCTGCGCCCGGTCTACAAGACCGTCGACACCTGCGCGGGGGAGTTCCCGGCCCTCACGCCGTACCACTACTCCAGCTACGACTTCGAGACCGAGGTCGCGCCCTCGGAGCGCACCAAGGTGGTCATCATCGGCTCCGGCCCGAACCGCATCGGTCAGGGCGTCGAGTTCGACTACTCGTGCGTGCACGCGTCGTTCGCCCTGTCGGATGCCGGCTACGAGACCATCATGGTCAACTGCAACCCCGAGACGGTCTCGACCGACTACGACACCTCGGACCGGCTGTACTTCGAGCCGCTCACGCTCGAGGACGTGCTGGAGGTGCTCGATGCGGAGGCACGCAGCGGCACCATCCTCGGTGTGGTCTGCCAGCTCGGCGGCCAGACGCCGCTGGGACTGGCCAAGGGCATCGAAGCCGCCGGCTACACGGTGCTCGGCACCAGCCCGGCCGCGATCGACCTGGCGGAGGAGCGCGAGCTCTTCTCCCGACTGCTGGACGAGGCCGGTCTCGTCGCACCGCGCAACGGCACGGCGATCGATGTCGAGGGTGCTGTGCGCATCGCGGAGGAGATCGGCTACCCGGTGCTCGTCCGCCCGAGCTTCGTGCTCGGCGGCCGCGGTATGGAGATCGTCTACCACACCGATTCGCTGCGCGATTACTTCGTGCGCACCGCCGGTCAGGTCATCATCGAGGAGGGCAAGCCGCTGCTGGTGGACCGCTTCCTCGACGACGCGATCGAGCTCGACGTGGACGCGCTGTTCGACGGCACCGACCTGTACATCGGCGGCATCATGGAGCACCTCGAGGAGGCCGGCATCCACTCCGGCGACTCCAGCTGCACCCTGCCGCCCATCTCGCTCGGGCGCAGCGACATCGACCGCGTCCGCGAGGCGACCAGGTCCATCGCCGAGGGCGTGGGCGTGCGCGGCCTGCTGAACGTGCAGTTCGCGATCAGCGCCGGAGTGCTCTACGTCATCGAGGCGAACCCGCGCGCGAGCCGCACGGTGCCCTTCGTGTCGAAGGCACTGGGCATCCCGCTGGCCAAGGCCGCCAGCCGCATCATGGCCGGCTCCACCGTCGCCGAGCTCATCGCCGAGGGCATGATCCCCGCGCAGGACGGCTCGAGGGTGCCGCTGGGCGCCCCGATCGCCGTCAAGGAGGCCGTGCTGCCGTTCAAGCGCTTCCGCACCCACGACGGCAAGGTCGTGGACTCCGTGCTCGGCCCGGAGATGCGCTCGACCGGTGAGGTGATGGGCATCGACAAGGACTTCCCGACCGCGTTCGCGAAGAGCCAGGCCGCAGCGTACGGAGGCATGCCGACCTCGGGCACGGTGTTCATCTCCGTGGCCGACTCCGACAAGCGCGCCGTGATCCTGCCCGCGCACCGTCTGCAGCAGCTCGGCTTCACTCTGGTCGCCACTGAGGGGACCGCGGAGATCCTCGGGCGCAACGGCATCCACGTCACCGTGGTGTCCAAGTACAGCGAGACGCAGTCCAGCGGTGAGCGCAACATCGTCGACCTGATCAACGACGGTGAGATCGACATCGTCGTGAACACTCCCAGCGGCGGTGCGGCGCGTGCCGACGGCTACGAGATCCGTGCGGCGGCCGTCGCCGCCGACAAGGCGCTGTTCACCACCATGGCAGTGCTCGGTGCGGCGGTGAGCGGCATGGACGCGGCGAACGAGGGCTTCTCGGTGCGCAGCCTGCAGGAGTACGAGCTCGACCGCAGGGCCGCCAAGTGACCCAGTCCTCCGACACGATGCCGTCGTTCGGCGTCCGCCTGCGCGCGGCGATGGACGCGCACGGTCCGCTGTGCGTGGGCATCGACCCGCATGCCGCGCTGCTCGAGCAGTGGGGTCTGACGCAGAACGCCGACGGACTGCGGTCGTTCGGGCTCGCGGTGGTCGATGCCGCCGCGGGCAGGGCAGCAGTGGTCAAGCCGCAGGTGGCGTTCTTCGAGCGCTTCGGTTCGAAGGGCTTCGCGGCTCTCGAGGATGTCATCGCGAGCGCCCGGTCCGCCGGGCTGCTCGTGCTGGCCGACGCGAAGCGCGGCGACATCGGCTCGACCATGGCGGGGTACGCCTCGGCGTGGCTCGAGCCCGGCGCAGCACTGGAATCGGATGCCGTCACCGTCAGCCCCTATCTCGGACCTGACTCGCTGCGTGAGACCATCACGACGGCGATCCGCGCAGGCAAGGGAGTGTTCGTCCTCGCAGCGACCAGCAATCCCGAGGCGACGTCGCTGCAGACGGCGCGCACGGTCGACGTGGCCGCCGGCGACGAGCAGACCGTGGCGCAGCGCGTCGTGCGCGACGTGACGTGGGCGAACGGATCCGTCGCCTTCGAGGGTGCGCTGGGCCCGGTCGGCGTCGTCATCGGCGCCACCGTCGATCGCACCGAGGTGGGGATCGGGGACCGGGATCTGGTCGGCACACCGATCCTCGCACCCGGTTTCGGCGCACAGGGCGCCGTGCCGGAGGACCTGATCAGCAGATTCGGCGTCGTCGCCGGGCAGGTGCTCGCGAGCGAGAGCCGCAGCATCCTCAGCGCAGGCCCGGCGGGGGTCGCGGCGGCCATCGCCGAACAGGCCGCACGGTATCAGGAGGTTCTTCGTGGCTGAACATCGCATCGTCCCCGAGGTCGATCGTCAGGCGGCGTCCAGGCGGGCGCTGGAGCGTCGGCGCGCACGAGCGTCGATCAAACGCGACCTGACCACACGCGTCACCTCCGGCCAGGAGGTCCTGCGTCAGGCCGTCGCGGATGCCGACTCGGATGCCGCGACCATGCGCGTGACCGACTTCCTGCTCGCACTGCCGGCGATCGGAACAGGCAAGCGCGACCGCATCCTGGAAGAGCTGCACATCTCGCCGGTCAAGCGGCTGGGCGGTCTGGGCGTGCGTCAGCTGGCCGCGCTGTCCGGCTGGCTCGATGAGCGCTTCCCTCCGCATTCGGCGCGCCCCGGGCGCAGCCGTCTGCTGGTGCTCGCCGGTCCGACGGCGGTCGGAAAGGGCACGGTCGCCGCGCATATCCGCGAGAGCCATCCGCAGATCCACCTGTCGGTGTCGGCCACGACCCGGTCTCCGAGGCCGGGAGAGATCGACGGCGTGCACTACTACTTCGTCGATGACGAGGCCTTCGATCGGCTGATCTCCGAGGACCAGCTGCTCGAGCACGCGACCGTGCACAACAAGTACCGCTACGGCACGCCGCGCGGCCCTGTCGACGCGGCGCTGGCAGAGGGCAGGACCGTTCTGCTCGAGATCGACCTGCAGGGTGCGAGACAGGTGCGCGCTGCGGAGCCGTCGGCGACGCTGGTGTTCCTGCTGCCGCCCACGTGGGACGAACTGGTGCAGCGACTGGTCGGCCGGGGCACCGAGGATTCCGAGGAGCGCGCCCGTCGGCTGCGCACCGCGCGCAAGGAGCTGGCTGCCCAGAACGAGTTCGATTACCTCGTCGTGAACGCCGACGTCGCCACGGCAGCGCAAGAGGTCGTAGAATTGATATCAGGCTCTGCGCGCTGATCTGCTCGCGCGCTTCATTTTTTTCGCGATACGTCATCATCCGATGACAGCGTCGCCTGACCAGGAGGTCCACCATGGCCGGAAGCAACCAGGGCATCATCGACCCGCCGATCGACAACTTGCTCGAGCGGGTCGAGTCGAAGTACGAGCTCGTCATCTACGCGTCCAAGCGCGCGCGTCAGATCAACGACTACTACTCCGACCTGCACGAGGGCAATCTCTTCGACAACGTGGGTCCGCTGGTCGACTCCTCGGTCGAGGACAAGCCCCTCACGATCGCTCTGCACGAGATCAACGAAGACAAGCTTCGCATCCGTCACGCCGAGTGATCACCCGCACCCTGTGAGCCGCCGACGTCCGCACCCGGATGTCGGCGGCTTCACGCATACTGGCGTCGAGCCGATCCCGGCTCCGCCCGACGACCCTGCTTTGGAGCACCGATGAGCGCCCTGCGCCTGTTCACGTCCGAGTCCGTCACCGAGGGGCACCCCGACAAGATCTGCGATCAGATCTCCGACAGCATCCTCGACGGCCTGCTGGCCGTCGATCGCGACTCGCGCGTCGCGGTCGAGACGCTGGTGACCACGGGGCTGGTGCACGTGGCCGGTGAGATCCGCACGGAAGGCTACGTCGACATCCCGACCATCGTGCGCGACGTCGTCAACGGCATCGGCTACACCTCCAGCGACATGGGCTTCGACGGCTCCTCCTGCGGCGTGAGCATCTCAGTGGGGGAGCAGTCCACGGACATCGCCCACGGCGTCGACCAGGCGCAGGAGCAGCGCGACGGCGGCTCCACCGACCCTCGCGACGAGCTCGGAGCGGGCGACCAGGGCATCATGTTCGGCTTCGCCACGAACGAGACCCCGCAGCTCATGCCGATGGCCGCGTGGACCGCGCATCGCATCGCGGAGCGGCTGACCGCCGTGCGCCGCTCGGGTGAGCTGGAGTTCCTGCGACCCGACGGCAAGACGCAGGTCACCCTCGGCTACGACGGCTTCACCCCGAAGTCCGTCGAAGCGGTCGTGCTGTCCACCCAGCACCACCCCGACATCTCCCAGGACGAGCTGAAGGCGCTCGTGCGCGAGAAGGTGATCAACCCCGTGCTCGCGCAGACCGGCCTGGACCTGGCCGATGACCTCACGTACTACATCAACCCGGCAGGCCCCTTCGTCACCGGCGGGCCGAAGGGCGATGCCGGTCTGACCGGCCGCAAGATCATCATCGACACCTACGGCGGCGCTGCCCGCCACGGCGGAGGTGCGTTCAGCGGCAAGGACCCGTCGAAGGTCGACCGCTCCGCCGCGTACGCCATGCGCTGGGTGGCCAAGAACGTCGTCGCCGCCGGGCTCGCCGACCGCGCCGAGGTGCAGGTCGCGTATGCGATCGGTGTGGCACGCCCGGTGGGGCTGTACGTGGAGACGTTCGGGACCGCAAGCGTCTCCGACGATGTGATCACCCGCGCCATCGATTCGGTGTTCGACCTGCGCCCGCAGGCCATCATCGAGGACCTGGATCTGCTGCGTCCGATCTACGCGCAGACCGCAGCCTACGGCCACTTCGGACGCGAACTGCCCGACTTCACCTGGGAGCGCACCGACCGCGCAGACGAGCTGCGCCGCGCTGCCGGCGTCTGAGGCCGCCGTGGCCCCGGATCCGCTCGATTCGACGGAGCAGCCGTCGGCGAGTCCGAGCGGCGCACGCCGCATCGCGCGCGTGCTCATCGACTCGCCGCTTCCGCAGCTGGATCGACTGTTCGACTATGCGCTGCCGGACGAGCTCGGCGAGGTGACGCCCGGCGTGCGGATCAAGGCGCCGCTGCGCACCGCCGGTCGCGTGATCGACGGCTTCATCGTCGAGATCGACGTGGAGACGGATGCCGGTCGCACACTCTCCGAGATCGAGAGCGTGGTCTCACCCACGGTCGTGATGCCCGACCGCCTGTACCGGCTCGCCCGCCGCGCCGCGGACAGGGCCGCGGGCGCGGCATCCGAC
>JBARWR010000119.1:0-5641 GCA_049646915.1 Microbacterium sp. | reverse complement strand
GACGACGTGCGCGGCATCCTCGAGGATCGCGCACCCCGCGGGCTGCCGGTGGATGCCGACCTGCGCTGGGCCATGCTGACCGCACTCGCGACGACCGGTCATGCGACGGTCGCCGACATCGCCGCCGAACGAGCGAAGGATGACACCGCGACCGGTCGCACCGCCGAGATCCGCGCGCTGGCGTCGCAGCCGGATGCTGCCATACGGGCAGCGGCATGGGAATCCGCATGGAGTGACCGATCGCTCAGCAACGATCACCTCGACGCCACGATCGGCGGATTCCGGGCCGGCGGTCGGCGCGACCTCATCGCGTCGTTCGACGAGGAGTACTACGAGCGCATCCGCGACGTCTGGTCGACGCGCAGCATCGAGCTGGCGCAGCGCCTGGTGATCGGACTGTTCCCGACCTCACCGACCACCAGTCGTGCCGACGCCTGGCTCGAGCAGAACGCGGATGCACCGGGTGCCCTGCGACGCCTGGTGATCGAGTGCCGTGACGACCTCGCGAGAGACATCCGCGTGCGGGCCGCTCAGCACGCCTGAACCCACGCTCTCGTCAGAGATCGATCGCGCGCTCTCGTCAGAGATCGATCGCGTCTCCAGCCCTGAGGTCGAAGTACTGACCGCCGCCCTGCTCGGTCGCCCACTGCAGACGCTGCTGATGCATGGTGCGGCCGATCTCCGACAGCGGCACGTCGTGGGTTCCGAACGCGCGCTGCGGCGCGACCTCGAGCACGAAGTCCATCGCGTCGCCGATCTTGAGCCAGGGAGCGCCGAGCGGTGCGGCGAGAGTGCTGACCTGCACGCCCTCGGGAACTGCGTACGAATCGCCCGGGTAGTACAGCTCGTCATTGACGAGCACACCGACGTTCTCGACCGTCGGCAGAGACGAGTGGATGACGGCGTGCTGTCCGCCGAAGAAGCGCAGCGTGAAGTCGCCTGCGGTCACGGTGTCCCCGGGGGCGACCACAGTGATGTCGTAACCTTCAGCGACAGCGGCCACGCCGGAGGGCGCGAAGATCGGCACGCCGGGCGAGGCACCGAGCAGCTGGTCGAGATGAGCGGGGGTCCAATGGTCGGGGTGCTCATGAGTGATGACGACCACTGCGAGAGAGGCGAGGTTCTGCACGGGGGCGGTGAAGGCTCCCGGATCGACGATCAGGGTCTGTCCGTTCTGGTCCAGGCGGAGCGCGGCATGTTCGAACTTGGTGAGACGCATGAGCAGATTCAACACCTCGACGCGTCGCGCGGCCAAATACTTGACGCACAGCTGGACGGGTGCGACACGCCCAGCCGTGCGCCAGGGTGGCACTGATTTGGACTGACGGGATGCCCCATGTCAGACTTGAGCGGTTGCCTGAACGGCCTTCACCGGCCGTACGGCCCCATCGTATAGCGGCCTAGTACGCTGCCCTCTCACGGCGGTAACGCGGGTTCGAATCCCGCTGGGGTCACCAGCAGAAAACCACTGGTCATTCGGGGGTTTTCTTATTCCTGTCGTTGGGCTCTGTGGAGGCTCTACGCGGCCTTTGGCAACAGATTGGCAACATCTGATTGCATCGCGGCCCGGTTGAGCGCCGTGGCAACACTGTCCAGGTCGTCATCGAACAGGTCCGCGTACACGTCGAGCGTCACCGCGGCCGAGGCGTGCCCGAGCATCCGCTGCACCGCTTTGACGTTCGCCCCCGCGCTCACGGCCAGCGACGCGGCCGTGTGCCGCAGCTCGTGCGGCGTGAGGCCTTTGATCGCGACCGCCGCCGCCGCGTCATCGAACCGGCCGACCCGGTAGACGTGGTTCCGAAGCCAGGTGCCGGTTCGGATGCCGTAGAACACCGGGGCGTCGGCGGGGCGCCCGGCGATCTGCGCGCGCAGCAGCCCGACGAGGAACGCCGGGATGGGGATGCTCCGATGCTCGTAGTCCTTCGGCGGCTCGATGCGCTGGTAGCCCTTGTCGGCCACGACGGTCTGCTCGACCGTCAGCCGCGGGTGCTTCGCGTCGAGGTCGAGGTCGCCGATGCGAAGCCCCGACAGCTCGCCCCACCGCAGCCCGCAGTAGGCGAGCACGAGCACGACGAGGCCGTAGCCGTACTCGCGGCCGTCCTTCGCCTGATCGATCGCCTGGGCGAGCGCGGCGACCTGATCGTGGGACAGGTATCGCTTGCGCGCCTTCGTCGGCTTCGGGAGCTTGAGCCGCTGCGCGGGGTTGGAGGGCAGCCGTCCGTCCTCGACCGCGAACCGCAGGGCGCCCGAGAGTACGTTCACGATCTTGCGCACCGTCGCCGGAGCGCCGGGCAGCGCCGAGGCCCACTCCTGCACGCGCAGGCGGGCGAGGTTGCCGATCGGGATGGTGCCGAGTTCGGGGACGATGTGCTTCTCGATGATGTTCTCGACCCGGCTGCGGGTCGTCGCCCGCAGGTCGCCTCGGGCCGCCAGCCAGGTCTGGAGCCAGTCGGCCACGGTCACGCGGGCCAGGGACGGGTCGAGGTAGCGGCCCTGGGCGATGTCGACCTCCGTGGTCGCCAGGAACAGCTCTGCCGCCTTCTTGGTGGTGAAGCCGCGCTTCTGCGTCTGCTTCTTGTCGGGTCGCCGGTACAGCGCCCGGTAGCGACGCCCCTTGGCCGTCTCGTAGGACTCGATGCTTCCCATGTCCGCCTCGGTCCTACTGCCGCAGCCCGGCAAGGCGCTCGACGTCGACGCGGCGGTAGACGCGCTTGTGCTGGGTGAGCCGAATCGGCTCCACTGGGGCGCGGCCGTCCAGGGCGAGGGTCCGCAGCGTCGTGCGGTGGATGCCGAGCAACGCCGCTGTCTCCTCCTCGGAGTAGAACAGCGGCACGGACTCCCGCGCGTCGAGGGGTGCGGCGCTCTCGCCCATCGCGACCTCCTCGGAATCTACGATAACAGCCGCAATCGCAGCTACAGTCTTAGATTAGATCACAACACGCCAATGACAGCAAGAGTTTTAGATACTCGTGTCGCTCGGTACACTCGGGATGTGACCGCAACCCCGCGCCGCCCCGGCGATCAGTCCTATGACGGCCTGATCGTCCAGGCCGACCTACCGGACGGCTGGCATCTGCCGAGCCGGTTCCCCGGCGAGCGGGACGACGACGCCAGCGAGCAGATTGACGCGATCCTCGGCTACAACGATCAGGTGACGACCGAGGCCGACCGGCAGGCGCAGGCGACTTCCGAGCAGAACGAGACGATCGACGGCCGCTGGCGCTACATCGAGCACACGGCCACGGCGACCCGCGTGTTCATCCGCCTCCAGCGCCAGCAGTTCGCCGTCCCCGAGGAGGTGCGCATCACCGGCGTCGTCTACCTCCCGTGGCGGCCAGGCGATCCCGTCTCCAGCCAAGACCTTCGCGCCCTGCCGACCGCGCGCATCGAGGCGGCGATCAATGAGCGCCTGTTCGCCATGAAGCGCACGGTGACGATCACCGGCGGGAAGATCGTGCTGCCCTCCGGCCGGAAGATCAGCGAGCGGGATCTGCTCAAGCCGCTCGGGAACCCGAAGCGGACCCCCGACTTCTACGAACTCGTCGCCCTCCAGTACGGCAAGCTCTCCGCGCAGGGCGACGCAGCCCCGGCGGTCACAATGGCGAAGATCAACGGCGTCGCCCACGCCACGGCGCAGGGCTGGCTCGTGCGCACTCGCGCCCGCGGACTCCTTCCGCCTGGCCGGCGTGGATAGCCCGGTGGGGGAGTGGCGCGACAACTCACGCCTGGGTGTCTCGGTACATTTCAGCGCTTGACGTGCGAGGGTCGGGCGTCGTGACAACACCCAATCGCGATCTCAGACAGCGCGTGCGATCTGACCTCAGCTCTACTGTGGACCCCCGCAATGAAGCCGAAGCTGGCCGAGCTGCGGGAGATGGGTCGACATCCCGCACAGCTCTCTGCGCACTACTTGGAGCGCTTCGCCTTCGCCTGCGACAGAGCGCTACCAGCGATGCTGCGAGTGCGCGCCGACGAGCGACCGTCGCTGAGCGCCTTGGACGCCTTGGTGGCGACGCGCTTGCTGGTCACACGGCTCGATGAACTCTTAGCCATCGGCCCTACCTCCTTCCCCGCCCGTGTGCGATGTACGCTGGGGTCTTCGCTCGCCAAAGTGAAGACTGCCAGTGCCCCCTCCATCGACCTGGAGGGGCGCATCGGTTTTGGGCGGCGCGTCCACGGGCGCAGGCGTGCCGGGACCGATGCTGGGTATCGGTCACTCTCGTTCGGGCGTAGGGCATTTTCAGCTTCCACGTCCAAGCGTCAGGGGCAGGAAGGCGTCAACAATCTCCCGATTCGCCAGGTAGCCGACGTCACTCTTGAGAAGCAGCTTGCGGCTGAGCAGTTCGTTGACATCGCGGGTGAGGGTCTTGCTGCCAGATCCCGCGTACTCGCCAGCCACTCGTGCGCTCACCTCACGGAGCTTGAGGCGCGAAACGGTTTGACCCGCTGGCATGTCGAGGATCAGGTGCCGCTGGCGACGCTTCGCTGGGGTGTCCTCATCGCGGTAGCTGTCATGGACGATTTTCTGCCACATGACGTCCTTCTGGTAGGCCCGCACAACCTCGATCTGTTCGCGGAGCTCATCGACGAGGCCCTGGAGGGCGTAGAGGATGAAACCCTCTACCGGGAAACCGTTAGCTCGACTCGTCCTGTCCAACTCAACGAGGTACGCCTCGCGCGTCCTGTTGTAGTGATTCGAGAGCAGATGAGCGGCCGGGGTAGGCGCGCCCGCTTCGATCATCAACTGGAACTCGATCAGTCGAGCAATCCGACCGTTCCCATCGCCGAATGGGTGAATCCACGCGATGTAGAGGTGCGCCAGGATCGCCTTGAGTACCGCCAGCGGGAATCGAAGCTCCGGCTGGTCGTCCGGCGCCTGCAGGTCGTTCAACCAATCAACCATCTTCCCCAGCAGGAAGTCGCAGTCCTCGGCGGGGGCGCCCCGGTACGAGCTGATGCCCACGGTCACGCTATGCGTGCGGGTCCGACCAGGAACAACGTCATCCTTTGCAGGTTGGCCTTCAAGAAGCCGGCGATTGAACTCGTGAATCCGCTCGACGGACAGCCCTGGGGTACGTCCGTCTCGCACCTCCGCGGCAAGCTCATTGCACAGAGCGAGCACCGCGTCGACCTCGGTGCCGAGGTACTCGCGCGAGCGCGGCAGCGGCAAGTCTCCTTCGATCCGCTGCCGCACTTCGGCTTCGGTCAGAGTGTTCCCCTCGATGCTGGTCGTCCCGTGGATGCCCTTACTCAGATAGATGGTGTGCATCTCCGCGGCAACATCGGGCGTCAGGGGCGCACCGGCGAGGTGGCTGCATTTCGAGTCTGCCTCGCCAAGCAGAAGCCAAGTCCGATGTCCGAGACGGTTCAGGTCAAGGACGAAGGTGAGCCAGGGGTGAGTCTCCAGGTAACGACGGATCGGGGCCATGATTCGATTATACACCCATTTTTTGTCCACATGAATGTCCCATTAAGTGACCCGATCACTGTCCCTGGAGGCCCGCTATCGAACTAGGCCCGAACCGGGCGTCGTCGGCCCGTGGTCCGGAGGGCGGCGAGTGAAGTCGCGGAGTTGGGCGGCGCGAGCCTCGCGCTCGACCAGGGCGCGCTCGGCGGCCTCGCGCTGGGCCTGCTCCTGCTC
>JBARWR010000118.1:0-12873 GCA_049646915.1 Microbacterium sp. | reverse complement strand
GGGCGGATGCCATGGCATCCGCCCCCTTCTCCTGCGTCAGACTCAGACCAGAGCGTCGACGATGTGATTCAGCGTCGCCGACGGGCGCATGGCATCCGTGACCTTCTCGATGTCGGGACGGTAGTAGCCGCCGATGTCGACAGGCTGACCCTGCACGGCGTTGAGCTCTGCCACGATCTTCTGCTCGTTCTCCGCGAGCGTGGCGGCGATCGGTGCGAAGGCGGCCGCCAGGCCGGCATCCTTCGTCTGCTTCGCCAGCTCCTGCGCCCAGTACAGGCCCAGGTAGAAGTGGCTGCCGCGGTTGTCGATCGTGCCCAGGGCGCGCCCCGGCGAGCGGTCCTCCTCGAGGAATGTGCCGGTGGCGGCATCCAGAGTCTCGGCGAGAACGCGAGCCTTCTCATTGCCGGTGCGATCGGCGAAGTGCTCCAGCGATGCTGCCAGTGCGAAGAACTCGCCCAGCGAGTCCCAGCGCAGGTAGTTCTCCGAGACGAGCTGCTGCACGTGCTTGGGCGCGGAGCCGCCGGCGCCGGTCTCGAACAGCCCGCCGCCTGCCAGCAGCGGCACGATCGAGAGCATCTTCGCCGACGTGCCGACCTCGAGGATCGGGAACAGGTCGGTGAGGTAATCGCGCAGCACGTTGCCTGTCACAGAGATGGTGTCCTCGCCCTTGCGCAGGCGCGCCAGTGTGTAGCGCGTGGCGTCCTCGGGCGCGAGGATCATGATCTGCAGACCCTTGGTGTCGAGCGTCGCGAGCCCCTGGTGCACCTTCGCGATGATCTGCGCGTCGTGCGACCGGTTCGCGTCCAGCCAGAACACGGCCGGCACGCCGGTCGCGCGCGCACGGGTGACGGCGAGCTTGACCCAGTCCATCACCGGGATGTGCTTGGTCTGCGTGGCACGCCAGATGTCGCCGGCGCCGACCTCGTGCGAGATGAGCACGGAACCGTCGCTGTCGAGGACCTGCACGACCCCCGCGGACGCGATCTCGAAGGTTTTGTCGTGACTGCCGTACTCCTCAGCCGCCTGAGCCATCAGGCCGACGTTCGGGACGGTGCCGATGGTCGCGGGATCCAGCGGCCCGTTCGCGATGACATCCTCGATGACGGCCTGGTATACGCCTGCGTAGGAGGAGTCCGGGATGACAGCGATCGTGTCGGCCTCGCCGCCGTCGGCACCCCACAGCTTGCCGCCGTTGCGGACCAGCGCGGGCATCGAAGCGTCGACGATCACGTCGCTGGGCACGTGCAGGTTGGTGATGCCCTTGTCGGAGTTCACGTACGACAGGCGCGGACCCTCCTCGATGGCCTTCTGGAAGGCTGCGGCGATCTGCTCGCCGTCGGCGACGCCGGTCAGACCCGACAGGATCGATCCGAGTCCGTCGTTGGCGCTGAGTCCCGCCTCGGCGAGCGCGTCACCGTACTGGGCGAACACGTCCGTGAAGAAGGCCTTCACCACGTGACCGAAGATGATCGGGTCGCTGACCTTCATCATCGTCGCCTTGAGGTGCACCGAGTACAGCACGTCGTCGGCCTTGGCTGCTTCGAGAGTCTCGGCGAGGAAAGCGTCCAGGTCGGCGGCCGACAGGAATGTCGCGTCGATGATCTCGCGCGGCAGCACCTTCAGGCCGTCCTTGAGCACAGTGACGGTGCCGTCTGCGGCGACGTGCCGGAAGCTCAGCACGTCGTCGTGGGCGGCGACCCAGGAGCGCTCGTTGTTCTTGAAGTCATCGTGACCCATGGTGACCACGCGGGTCTTGGAGCCCGCGGGGAACGGCTTGTTGCGGTGCGGGTGCTTCTTGGCGTAGTTCTTCACCGCGAGCGGGGCGCGGCGGTCGCTGTTGCCCTCGCGCAGCACCGGGTTGACGGCGGAGCCCTTGATCCTGTCGTAGCGGGCGCGCACGTCACGCTCTTCAAGAGAACCGGGGTCATCCGGGAAGGAGGGGATGTCGTAGCCGCTCTCCTGCAGCTCGGCGATGGCTGCCTTGAGCTGCGGGATGGATGCCGAGATGTTCGGCAGCTTGATGATGTTGGCCTCGGGAAGCGTCGCGAGTCCTCCGAGCTCGGCCAGCGCGTCGCCGACCTGCTGCTCCGGGGCGAGCTTCTGCGGGAAGGCGGCGAGGATTCGCCCCGCCAGCGAGATGTCGCGCGTCTCCACCTCGATACCCGCCTGACCCGTGTAGGCCTTGATGATGGGCAGGAAGGACGCGGTGGCCAGAGCCGGCGCCTCGTCCGTGTAGGTGTAGATGATGGCGTCGTCGGTCACCGGATCTCCGTTCGCGAGGGCAGATTTTATCTCGATACCAAGATACCTGAGTCTGCTTCCCGTTATCCGTGCGGTCCTTCGACGCCGATTCGCCGTTTCCGCCACGGAGGCCCGCCGAGGGGCTAGCCTGGGTTGCATGTCGGAACTGCGCGTGGTCGAACTCTCCGCGGCGACGATCGTCGCCGTCAACAACCTCTCCCTCAAGCCTGGGCAGGAGCAGTTCCTGGCTCCTGTGTCCTACGGAATCGCCGCCACCGCGGTCAACCCGCAGACCTCGTGGCAGCGCGTGGTGCTCGACGACGAACAGGTCGTCGGCTTCGTGAGCGCCAGTTTCGATTCCGACACGCCCGAGGAACATTTCCGCAACGTGCTGTGGCGCATCAACGTCGACGCCGACGACCAGGGTCGCGGCGTGGGACGTTTTGCCGTGGAGGCTCTGATCGACGAGGCCCGTTCGCGGGGCGTCGATCACGTGAACGTGATCTACGAGGCCGGCGAAGGCGGTCCTGAGGCATTCTTCCGCCGGGTGGGCTTCGAGCCCGTCGGCGAGACCGAGTACTCCGAGGTCGTCGCACAGATCCGCGTCACGGACTGAACCGGCGGCGGGGCCTCGGATCCCTCCCCCACCGAGACCCCGTCGCCGCTCCTCTGAGAGCGCTCCCGTCCTGCGGGGGTCTTCCCGTCCTGGCTCCTCCCGTCCTGAGTCCTCCCGTCCTGCGAGAGTCCTCCGCGCCGGTGCTCCGAATGAAGGACGTTTCCGCTTCTGAAGGATGTCCAGCCCGTCAGCATCCTTCAGACCTGCAGCCGTCCTGCAGACCTGCGCCCGGCTTCGCCCTGCACAATCCGCGTCCGAGGCGACTTGTGCACAATCCCCGGGAACCGGCGCCCACGCCGCCGACGGGTGCGCGAGCCTGGGGTCATGAACCTGCTCTCCTGGTTGCGAGATCGAGACGGCATCGGACATCGGGATGATGCGTCGGATGCCGGATTCACCGTCTCCCGAGTGCGCGCCGCCATCCGTTCTGGCGCCGTTCTCCGTATCCGCTCGAAATGGATCGCCCTGCCTTCCGCGCCCGATGACCTCGTCGCTGCAGCGACCTCCGGCGGCGCCGTGACTTGCGTCTCGCTCGCGCGGCGACGCGATTGGTGGGTGCCACCGGATGCGGATGCAGACGTGCACCTGCACCTGCGCGCGAACGGAAAAGCGCGGGCCGAGGGCGTGCACGCCCACTGGTCCGTCCCTCTCGCGCCTGCGCGCCCGAGGGTGCTGGAGGCGTCCGTCGAGGATGCTCTCGCGGATGCCGCGGGATGCTTTCCGCTGGATCAGGCCCTCGCCATCTGGGAGTCCGCCGTGCGCACGGAAGCGATCTCGCTGGAGTCGCTGCGATCGGTGCAGTGGCGAAGCTCCGCATCGCGGCGATGCCTCGCACATATGCGAGCGGGCACGGACTCGTCCCTGGAGACGGTGTTCCACGTGCGCCTGAGCTCCTGGGGCGTGCCATTGCGATTCCAGGTGCAGCTGGCAGGGCATCCGGTCGACTTCCTGATCGGCACCCACCTGGTGGTGCAGATAGACGGATGGTCGTTCCACTCCTCGTCGGCTGACCGCACCCGGGACATCGCCCATGACGCAGAGCTGCGCATGCGTGGATACACCGTGCTGCGATTCTCCTACGCGCAGGTGATCTACGACTGGGCGCACGTCGAACGCACACTCGCCGCCGCCGTCAGCCGTGGTCTGCACCTCGGGCCGCGGGCGCAGCGCGCTTGACCGTCCTCGTTCGAATGAAGGACGTTTCCACTTCTGAAGGATGTCCAGCCCGTCAGCATCCTTCAGAAGTGCGAACGTCCTCCAAAGACACGTCCGCGACTTTGTTGGAATTTCCGACAAACCCTTGCGGAAGCGCTTCGACAGGCCTACTATCGCTGACAAGCGCGGTCGAAGCGCTTCGACATGTATCTTCCCGGCGGCGATGGAGCACTGATGACGACGATCCACGAGGTGGCAGAGGCCGCCGGCGTCTCGATCAGCACCGTGTCGTACGCCCTGAGCGGCAAGCGTCCCGTCTCTGAGAAGACCCGGCGACGCATCGAGGACGCCGCTGCAGCACTCGGCTACACGCCGGATGCCGGAGCGCGGATGCTGGCCGGCCGCCGCACCCATATCTTCGCCCTCACCGAGCCGCTGCGCGCCGACACGCACGCGCCGACCCACATGGCCTTCGTGCTCGCGACGGCGATCGCCGCCCGCAAGCACGGCTACGACATCCTGCTGCTGACCGATGAGCAGGCATCCGAGGGCATGAGCCGAGTCACGTCCAGCCGCCTGGTCGATGCGACCCTGGTCCTGGATGTGGCTCCGGACGACGCGCGCGCCGACATCGCGCGCTCCATCCGCACGCCCACGGTCTTCATCGGCATCCCCGATGACGCCGAAGGGCTCACCTGCGTGGACCTCGACTTCGAGTCCGCCGGACGCATGGCCGTCGACCGCCTCGTCGACACGGGCCACACGGCCATCACCCTGCTCGGCCAGCCGGCCGTCTCGTACCGGACCTCGAACTTCCCGCGTCGCCTGCGCCGCGGTGTCATCGAAGGCGCCCGGGCTCGAGGCGTGCAGCTGGAGACGGCATCGTCGGGCGAGACGTCGACGGATGCCGGCGCCGTCCGCGCCACGGTCGAGACCGCCCTCGCACGCGGCGATCGGGCCTTCATCGTGCACGCCGTGGGAGATGTGCACGAGGCGCTGCTGTCGGTGCTGGCCGATCACGGTCTTCGCGTCGGGCACGACGTGTCGGTGATCTCGGCCGCCGCCGCGTTCGACACGGCCGCACTGAGCACACCTCTCGATACGATTCCTCTGATCCCCGCACAGTCGTGCGACCTCGCCGTCGAGATCGCCTTGCGTCATCTCGAGCATCTGGGCACACCGCCCGAGGTGCACCTCATCCCACCCGAGTACCGAGCAGCCGGTTCGGTCCGCGTCCGCGCGGACTGATCCGACCGGAGCGCTCCGGCTCAGCATCCGCTGTATCGAAACGCTTCGATGATCACCTCACAACTGAAGAACCCGATGAAGTTCCCGGCCCGACGGGCCCCGAGAGAAGAAGGAGTGCCGACGATGGCACGCACGAATCGCAGGATGAAGATGCTGGCGGCTTTCGCCGCCCTGACCGCCGCAGGCATAGCGCTTGCCGGCTGCTCCCCCGCCGGATCCGGCGGAGACGGCGACGGAGACTCGCTCAAGCTCTGGCACTACGAAGGCGCCGACAGCGCGATGGGCAAGGCCTGGGATCAGGCCATCAAGACCTTCGAGAAGGAGACCGGTGCGAAGGTCGAGTTCGAGGAGAAGTCCTTCGAGCAGATCCAGAAGACGGCCAGCCAGGTGCTGGACACCGACGCGGCACCCGACCTGATGGAGTTCAACAAGGGCAACGCCACGGCCGGCTTCCTCGCCTCCACCGGATTGATCACCGACATCTCGGATGCCGTGGAGAAGTACGGCTGGGACGAGAAGCTGGCCCCGTCGCTGCAGACCACCGCGAAGTACGACGAGAACGGCGTGATGGGCGGCGACGCCTGGTACGGCGTCCCCAATTACGGCGAGTTCGTCGGCGTCTACTACAACAAGGACGCCTTCGCCGAGGCGGGGCTGGAGATCCCCACCACTTACGACGAGTTCGTGGACGTGCTCGACGCGTTCGTCGCCAAGGGCATCACTCCGCTCGCCGAGGCCGGCGCCGAGTACCCGCTGGGTCAGCTCTGGTACCAGCTCGCTCTGATGAAGGGGGACCGCGGTTTCGTCGACGACTACCAACTCTACAAGCACCCGGTCGACTGGCAGGGTCCCGAGATCACCTCCGCGAGCGAGACTCTCAAGGAATACGTCGACAAGGGCTACATCGCCAAGGACGTCTCCTCGATCAAGGCCGAGGATGCCGGTGTCTCGTTCATCAAGGGCGCATCGCCGATCTTCGTCTCGGGCTCGTGGTGGTTCGGCCGGTTCGCCGCCGAGGCGACCGGGTTCGACTGGACGATGACCGCCTTCCCCGGCGCCGACCTGTCGCTGGGATCGTCCGGCAACCTCTGGGTCGTCCCGGAGAACGCGGCGAACAAGGAGCTGGCATACAAATTCATCGACATCACGATGCGGCCTGAGATCCAGGCGATCATCGGCAACAACGGCGGCCTGCCTGTGGCGGCTGACGAAGCCGACATCACCGACGAGAAGAGCGCCGAGCTCATCTCGACCTTCAACGGCATCCTCGACAAGGACGGGCTGTCGTTCTACCCGGACTGGCCCGCGCCCGGCTTCTACGACGTGATCGTCCAGCAGCTGCAGGGTCTGATCACCGGCGTCTCCGACGTCGAGGACACGAATGCCGGTCTCGGCAAGGCATACGACGAGGGAACAGCGGACTTCCGCTGACCGACCGCGCCGGGGCGGCATCCGAGCTTCTCAGCATCCGATCCGCCCCGGCCTGTCCGAGGAGCACTGAACATGACTCTCACCACCCGTGACAGACGGCGTGACCGGGCTGCGCTGCCGCCCGAGCAGCCCGCCATCCCCCAGGGCAAGGGCGGCACCGGCGCCTACTGGCTCTATCTGCTGCCCGGCTTCGTGCTGCTGGTGGTCATCGTGCTCATCCCCCTCGGATGGAACGTGTACCTGACCTTCCAGAAGTGGCGCGGCGTGCGCGCCCCCGAGTTCATCGGTCTGGAGAACTGGCAGAAGCTGTTCACCGATGCCGACTTCTGGACCTCGTTCACGAACTCGGTGTGGATGATCCTCGCCATGGTCGTCGTCCCGACGATCGTCGGCCTGCTGGTGGCGGCGCTGCTGTTCGATGTGATCGGACGCAAGTTCGGCGGCAAGGTCGCCAGCTTCCTGCGGGCCACCTACTATCTTCCGCAGATCCTGCCCGTCGTTGTCGCCGGAATCGTGATCGGCTGGATCGTGCGGCCCGATGCCGACGGCGCCCTCAACCAGATGCTCGCCTGGATCGGCATCCCCGCGGTCGACTGGCTCGGTCAGATGCCCTCCGCCCTGATCGTGCTCATGGTCGTGATGGTCTGGGTGCAGCTGGGCTATCCCGTCGTCATCTTCATGGCGGCGCTGCAGCGGGTGGATCCGGCCCTGTACGAGGCCGCCGAGCTCGACGGCGCCAACTGGGTCCAGCGGTTCAGAGCCATCACCGTCAGCATCATCCGCCCCGAGATCTTCGTGGTCACCCTGACCTGCACGATCGCCGCCCTGAAGGTGTTCGGCCCGGTCTACGTCATCACGCGCGGCGGCCCCGCCGGCGCCACTCTCGTTCCGGCGTACTACGCGTACCAGGAGTTCTTCACCAAGCGGAACATCGGCTACGGCGCGACCATCGCCACCGTGCTCACGATCGTCGTCGTGATCGTGTCGATCGTGTTCATCCGGGTGCAGAACTCCATGGAGCAGAAGGAGAGGGCGGGACTGTGAGCGCCACCACCGCAATCGTCACCGGGAAGTCTCCCCGCAATCACACACGCAGCGGCATGAACCGCAAGCGCCCCGTCGACTGGCTGCTGCTCGCACTGGTCGTCGTCGGCGGCATCCTCGTCCTCGTGCCGTTCTACCTGGTGCTGGTCAACTCCTTCAAGTCCCCCGTGGACTACGCGACCTCCGGCCCGCTGGCCCTTCCGCACGAGCTCGACTTCACCGGCATCGCCAAGTTCTGGGAGCGAGTGAACTTCCCCGAGAAAGTGTGGAACTCGATCCTCATCTCGGGCGTGGTGTCGGTGCTGGCTGTGCTCATCTCGGTGCTCAACGCCTTCGCGATCGGCATCGGCCGCGTGCGCGGACGCAGCTGGATCGTGCTGCTGTTCCTGATGGCCAACCTGCTGCCGCAGGAGGCCCTGCTGTACCCGCTGTACTACATGTTCAAGAGCGTCGGCCTGTACGACAGCGTCTGGTCGGTGATCATCGTCTTCACCGTGATCCAGGCCGCGTTCGGCACCTACCTGCTCTCCTCCGTGTACGGCACGTTCCCCAAGGAGGTGCTGGAAGCGGCATCCATCGACGGTGCGAGCCGGTGGCAGATCCTCTGGCGCGTGGTCTTCCCCATCAGCCGCCCGACGCTGTCGGTGCTGCTGATCTTCTTCTTCATCTGGACGTGGAACGAGTTCCTCATCCCGCTGACGTTCCTCGCCTCCAACGCCAATCAGACCGTCCCCGTCGCGATCAGCGTGCTGCAGGGCGACCGGCTCATGGACGTCACCACCACGAGCGCGTCGGCCCTGCTCGGCATCATCCCGACGCTCATCTTCTTCCTCATCTTCCAGCGCACACTCACTCGCGGCATCACGGCAGGAGCAGTCAAGTAATGAAGTTCACCGATGGTTTCTGGCAGCTCCGACCCGGAGTCGCCACGCTGTACGCCCAGGAGGCGTACGACATCGACCGCACCGACGACACCCCGGACGGACCCGGACTGGTGATCACCGCACCCACATCGGTGATCGCCAAGCGCGGCGACGTGCTCAACCGCCCGGTGCTGACGACCACGCTCTCCTCCCCTGCCGAGGGCGTGATCCGCGTGCGCATCGCCCATCACACGGGCGGACGCTGGCACGGCGGGTTCGACCTGCCGGGTGCGACAGCCGGCACGGCATCCGTTTCGATCGACGAGACCGGCGGAAGGGTGGATGCCGGCGGCATCGTCGCCCGCATCGCCCCGGGCGCGCCCTGGGATCTGTCCTTCGAGGTCGCGGGTCGCCGGGTCACCGGCAGCGGGCACAAGGCGCAGGGCTGGGTGCGTCTCGCCCCGGACGCCCAGGTGGACACGGGCATCGTCGGCAATGCCAGACAGGACACCACCGCACCGCACAGCTCGACGTACATGCACGAGCAGCTGGACCTCGGCGTCGGCGAGCTCATCTACGGCCTCGGCGAGCGCTTCGGTCCGCTGGTGAAGAACGGCCAGTCCGTCGAGATCTGGAACGCCGACGGCGGCACCTCCAGCGAGCAGGCGTACAAGAGCATCCCCTTCCACCTCTCCAACCGCGGCTACGGCGTGCTCGTCAACGACCCGGGGCACGTGTCGTACGAGGTCGGCTCCGAGGCCGTGGAGCGTGTGCAGTTCTCCGTCTCGGGCGAGGTGCTGGAGTACTTCGTGATCGCCGGCCCCACGCCCAAGGATGTGCTCGGCAGATACACCGCGCTCACCGGGCGCCCGCCTGTCGTGCCGGCCTGGTCGTACGGCCTGTGGCTGTCCACCAGCTTCACGACCGACTACGACGAGCAGACCGTGAACTCGTTCATCGACGAGATGGCCGCCCGCGAGCTGCCGGTCTCGGTGTTCCATTTCGACTGCTTCTGGATGCGCGAGTTCAACTGGTGCGACTTCGAGTGGGATCCCCGGGTCTTCCCCGACCCGGAAGGCATGCTCACGCGCCTGCACGAGCGCGACCTGCGGGTGTCCGTGTGGATCAATCCGTACATGGCACAGCGCTCGCCGCTGTTCCGCGAGGCCGCCGAGCGCGGCTACCTCGTCAAGCGCCCCGACGGCTCGGTGTGGCAGTGGGATCTGTGGCAGGCGGGCATGGGCCTGGTCGACTTCACGAACCCGGATGCCACAGCCTGGTTCCAGTCGTATCTGCGCCGTCTGATCGATCAGGGCGTCGACTGCTTCAAGACGGACTTCGGCGAGCGCATCCCCACCGACGTCGTCTGGGCCGATGGCTCCGACCCGGAGCGGATGCACAACCTCTACACCCAGCTGTACAACCGTGCCGTACACGATGTGCTGGTCGATGCCCGGGGCGAGGGCGAGGCCGTGCTGTTCGCCCGTTCGGCCACGGCCGGCGGTCAGAGCATGCCGGTGCACTGGGGCGGCGACTCCACCTCGACGTACGCGTCGATGGCCGAGACGCTGCGCGGCGGCCTGTCGCTGGCGATGAGCGGCTTCGCGTTCTGGAGCCACGACATCGGCGGGTTCGAGGGGACTCCGGATGCCGGGGTGTTCAAGCGCTGGACGGCCTTCGGTCTGCTCGGCTCGCACTCCCGCTTCCACGGCTCCAGCTCGTACCGGGTGCCGTGGGCGTTCGACGAGGAGGCCGTGGCGGTCACGCGCCGGTTCACGCAGCTGAAGATGCAGCTCATGCCGTACCTGCACCAGCACGGTCTCGACGCGACCCGCAACGGGGTGCCGCTGATGCGCCCGATGGCGCTGGAGTTCCCCGAGGACCCGGCCACCGCGCACCTGGACCGCGAGTACATGCTCGGCCCGGACCTGCTGGTCGCCCCAGTGTTCAGCGCCGACGGCACGGTGGAGTTCTACCTGCCCGCCGGCGAGTGGACCTCGCTGCTGACCGGCGAGACCGTGACGGGTGGCACCTGGCGGCGTGAGGCGCACGGTTTCGACTCGCTGCCGCTGTACGTGCGCCCCGGCGCTGCGCTCCCCTGGGGTGCACGGCAGGACCGGCCCGACTACGACTACCACGATGGCCTGACACTGCGCGTCTTCCCAGGCGGTTCGGGCACGGCATCCGTCACCGTCACCGCGCCGGACGGCACCACTCGGGACTACACCGCGAACCTCGAGGAGCCCACGGAATGACCACTTCGATCGACGACTACCGCGAATCGGGCCTGGTGTTCCCGGAGGGATTCACCTTCGGTTCCGCCACCGCCTCGTACCAGGTGGAGGGTGGCGCGGCCGAGGGCGGGCGCACCCCGTCCATCTGGGACACGTTCAGCCACACCCCCGGCCGGGTGTGGAACGGCGACACCGGTGACGTCGCCTGCGATCACTTCCACCGGGTCGAGCAGGATCTCGATCTGATGGCGGATCTCGGGTTGCAGGCGTACCGGTTCTCGATCGCATGGCCGCGCATCGTGCCCACCGCATCCGGCGAGGTGAACCCGGAGGGCGTCGACCTCTACTCGCGTCTGGTCGATGGTCTGCTCGCCCGCGGCATCCGTCCGGTCGCGACCCTGTATCACTGGGATCTGCCGCAGTATCTGGAGGATGCCGGTGGCTGGACTTCGCGCGCGACGGCCGACGCGTTCGCGGACTACGCGGGCGTCGTCGGCGCCGCGCTCGGCGACCGGGTGGACACCTGGACCACGCTGAACGAGCCGTGGTGCTCGGCGTATCTCGGCTACGGGCAGGGCGGACACGCACCGGGACGGCGCGAGCCGGCATCCGCTCTGGCGGCGGTGCACCATCTCAACCTCGCGCACGGACGTGCGCTGCAGGCGCTGCGCACGACCTCCACGGGCGACCCGGACTACTCGGTCACGCTGAACTTCCATGTGCTGCGCGGCCAGGGCGACGGCGCGGAAGAGGCCAAGCGCCGCATCGACGCGCTGGCGAACCGGGCGTTCACCGGGCCGATGCTGCGCGGCGAGTACCCCGCGGATCTGCTCGAGGACACCGCGCAGGTCACCGACTGGGGCTTCGTGCAGGACGGCGATCTCGCCGCGATCCACCAGCCGATCGACGTGCTGGGAGTGAACTACTACGCGACCACCACGGTGCGCCTGTGGGACGGAGTCTCTCCTCGGCAGCAGCACGATGGCCACAAGGGAGCCGAGGGCGGCACCGCGTGGCCGGGCAGCGACAAGGTCGTCGAGTTCGTGGAGCAGCCGGGGCCGCACACCTCGATGGGCTGGAACATCGCACCGGAGGGCCTGGAGGAACTGCTGGTGTCGCTGTCCGAGCAGTTCCCGGAGCAGCCGCTGATGGTCACCGAGAACGGCGCCGCTTTCGAGGACGAGGTCGCCACCGACGGCTCGATCCCGGATGCCGAGCGTCAGGACTATCTGCGCCGGCACTTCACCGCCGCGCACCGGGCGATGCAGCGCGGGGTAGACCTGCGCGGCTACTTCGTGTGGTCGCTGCTGGACAACTTCGAGTGGGGCTACGGCTACGCCAAGCGGTTCGGCATCGTCCGGGTGGATTTCGACACGCTCGAGCGCACCGTCAAGGACTCGGGTCGCTGGTACCAGGAGCTCATCCGCACCCGCACGGTCAAGGGGTAGCCTCCGTTTGAAGGACGATTGCACTTCTGAAGGATGCTCGCGCCCTGAGCATCCTTCAGAACGGCCAACGTCCTTCAGAAGTGAGTGCGTGCGGTCCGGGCGGCTCGAGGAGTGAGCCGGCTCAGTGCTCGCGTCGGCGCCGGGAGTTCCACGCCTGGAACAGCTCGGCCGTGCGGTTCACCGCCTCGGTCGATTTCTCCATGACCGTGCGCGCGACATCCCACAGGGCGTCCGGAAGCTGCTCGGGCTGCACGTTCTCGCCGCGGGCCGCACGCTCGGCGGTGTCGAAGCTGCGCTCGAGGTCGTCGACGGCGCGCCGGTAGGAATCGAAATCGGATGCCGTGACGCGCACTCCTTCGGTCGGCGGTCGCCGATCTCGCGCCCGCTCGACGGCGGCCAAGAACACCGCCGTGTGCGGGGCTCGTCCGTCGCTCATGGCCGGGTACGCGATGGCCTTCGCCGGGTCGGTCTCGTACTGCATCCAGCGGGCCAGTACGGCCTCATGCCGTGCGCGCAGGCGATCCAGCGGCAGGACCGTCGCCGATCCCAGCGCACTGCGCTCGGCGGTCACGCGCGCCCGACCGGCCTTGACG
>JBARWR010000117.1:0-22788 GCA_049646915.1 Microbacterium sp. | reverse complement strand
CAATCGTCGGTGAGCGCCACCCAGACCCCGGTGGCGCTCGCCGACAATACTCAGTGGTGCTCAACCGCAATATCACCCGGTGCTCAACCTCAATAATCAGCGGTGCTCAACCCTCCGAATACTCAATGAGGCGTTGGGGTAGAGCAGCAAAGGACGAGTCCCCCGATCGAGTTGATCGTGGGACTCTTCTGAATTCTGTTGGTAGATCAGTTGTAGTGCGAGCCGACCCACCGTGACAGGCCGAGCGTCGCCGCGATCTTGCGCAGCGTTGCGGTGTTCACATCACCATCACCTTAGACGCGGGCCGCCGATGGCCGGGAGACCCCGGCACGCTCACCGATCTCCTGATTCACGTTCGTCACCGATGTCCTGAGACATCACACTTCAAAAGGAAAGGACGGAACAAAACTCAGGGCGAATCAGTCCAGGGGTGTTTCGGCGAACTGGGCAAGAAGATCGGCTGGGAGATCCGGGAACATGGAGGCCCCTGCCGAGCATCGTCAAGGCCTAATCGCGATTCCTCTTCCGCCCCGGGTCCCTCGATCTGAATGGGAGAATCGTTCCATGCCGGATCTCTCGCCTCCAGATGATTCGGACGCCAGGGCGTCCGCACTCGACACGACCGTCCTTCCGCTCGGCGAGCGTGCGCTGCGAGGGATCCTCGACCACGTGATCGCCGTCGGGGACGAGGCAGAGGCAACCTACCTCGAAGTCAAGAGCCCACTCGACTTGAGCAGCAAGGCGACCGCCGCCAAGATCGCAAAGTTCCTCCTGGGGGCTGCCAACCGTCGCCCGCATGAAGCGGCGCGGCACTTCCACGGTTACGCGGTTCTAGTGATCGGCGCGCAGAAGGCGAGTGCTCCCGGAGTGCCGCGCGGCACCGAGGCCCACGAGCTCGAGGACCGCCTCCGCCGCTACCTCGGGCCGCAGTTCCCGGCCTTCGAGTTCGGCCGGATCGGAGTCGGCTCCGACCAAGAGGTTCTTTTCGTCATCGCCCAGCCGCCGGAGGACGGGCAGTCGATCTACCCTTGCCACAAGAGCTATCAGGGCGACGACCGCCGCGACAGCCTCGAGGACGGCGCGATCTATGTTCGAGGCACCAGCAACACCCGCCCAGCCCGGGCCGGCGAGGTACTGGCGCTCGTGGAGAGGGCGCGGGGCGGTGGAAAGCCGCCGATCGAGCTTGGAGTGGACATCCTTGGCTCGATCGGGCGCGTCGATCGCGTCGACGAGGTGCTGGAGCGCCTGTACGACTTCGCGGAGGAAGAGTTCGCCGAGCGTGAGGAACCAGCGCAGAGCGCTTTCGCATCGACATCGGCGCTCCTGGCGTCAAGCATCCTAGCCGGAGGACGACCACCGACGCCGGAGGAACGAGCGGATCGCCTGCAGTCGTGGCGGAGCGAGAGGTCCGTCTACATCGAGCAGGGGCGGGAACACCTCATCGGCGTCGGTCTTCGTGGCGTGGGAATCAAGGTCGTCAGTCGGGACCGGTTCGTCGCGAAACCCCACCTCATCCTGACCTTCCATGAATGCGAGGCCGTGGAGTACCTCGAGCCTGACGACGCAGACTACGAGAAGCTGGTCGAACCCATCGTGCGACGGCAGGAGCCCTTCGGCATCGGCTTCGCCCACAACGCCCTCCGAATCACGCCGCGCGAGTATCCCGTTTCGTGGAGCAACCGCGACGGCGATGCCGAAGTCGTGCTCACGCCGGAGTCGTTCCGGCCGAACGCTCCGTGGACGAGCGACCAGGACGATTACGTCATCCTTGCGAAGGACCCGCAGGCGGCGTCGATCTCCGTGACGTGGGTGCTGACCGAGGACGGCAGCGATACGGTCACCCAGGGCGAGCTCCAGGTCACCGCAGCCGATCTGGTGGACGCTGCTGATCTGTTCAAAGCCGCGTTCTTTCCAGAGGAGTAACGGCTTCTCGCGGGTCGCCCAGCAGGCCCGACGTTCGACCCAGTAGAGCTGAAAGCGGGACCGGCTCCCCGTGCAGCAGATCGTCGTCAACTAGGGGTCAGTCACTAGTCGCTTTATGAGTAGCGGACCTCCGGATCCTGCGGTCGGAGGGCACCTTATCGTCACGATCGTCGGGCCCTGCCTCTCGGCGACACAGCGACACCGATGCTAGGGTCCGCGACACGATTGCGCCAACCCCGTTCTGCCGGTGCAGACATGCCAGGATCATGAGATGACCGACTTGCTGCACGAAGCCTGCTCCCGACTGGACGTCGCGCCCGCGCGCGCCCTCGTGCAGGGCGGGCAGAAACAGGTGCATGTCGTGACACACCCCGACGGCACCGAGAGCGTACTCAAGCTCATCGATCTCGGTCTGGCCGCGGACCCGGCGGCGCTCGAGCGGGCTCGGCGCGAAGTCGACCTGCTCAAGAGCGTGAACCACCCCAACGTCGTCGCCGTCAGCTCCGACCTGCAGCTGCTCGGCGACCCGCCCGTCGCGGTTTTCTGGCTCGAGGAGTTCCTCGACGGCACAGACCTGCGCTTCGGCGGATCGGGGTGGCCTTCGGAACACCTGCTCGCGCTGGGACGGGACGTGGCGGCCGGACTTGGCGCGCTGCACAAGAAGAAGGTCATCCACCGCGACCTCAGCCCTGGCAACGTCCAGCGGCTCACGTCAGGGAAGTTCGTGGTGATGGACCCCGGCTTCGCGAAGCACACTCTCCGGAGCGGGCTGACCGTCGGCGGCCAACCCGGCACCCGTGGTTTCATGACGCCGGAGCACCTCCAGGCGTACTCCGGCTCGCCCACGGCTGCGTCCGACGTCTTCGGGTGCTGCGCCCTGGTTTACTTGGCGGCCACCGGCCATCCGCCCGTCCCCTACAAGGGCGACGACTTCGAGTACCTTCAGCGCCTCAGGACCGCGCAACACATACCTCTGCGGGATACCCGCCCAGACCTGCCCGACGACCTGGTCGCAGTCGTGGAGCAGGGGCTCCACCCCCAGCCCGCACGGCGGTACCGCAACGGCGACGCGCTGCAGCGCGCTTTCGAGGGGGCGTGATGGGAGTCTTCCTCGGCGACACGGCCCGCAACACGCTGGTCAAGTGGGCCACGAGCGCCATACGAGGCAGGTACGCGACCGGCGCGTACCTGTCGCCCTTCACCTCCCCGCTCCTAGCCAACGGATACAAGCGCTCGGCGCAGGACACATCCGAACAGATCCGAGCGGCTGGCGGCGAGTTCTGGTTCGACCCCATGACTTATGCGCTGAGCATGCCCCGGGCGGGCGACTTCCGGCACTACGACACATGGGATCTCTGGGGCGGCGCACGAGGCGACGTGTCGTCGCGCCCTGCCATGCGCGACCATATCGACCGGGTCTACGCGATTCAGAGGGAGCTCTCCAGCCCGCTCCTCGCTTCCTCCTTGCTTGTGTCCTACCCCGACACGCCCGCAAGCCAGCGCGCGCTCGAGTTCAGCCAAGAGGCCATGGATGCAGAGCCCGCCGCATGGCTCACCGTTGCTGGAGACCAGCAGTTCTGGGGTGCCGGCGCGGAGCTCGACGCCCACGTCGGTGCGCTGGACCAACTTGAACCGGCCGGTTGGCTGCTCGTCGTGACGCGGTCGGACAACGCGATGCCTCCCGGCGCGACCGCCGAAGAGGTGTACGGCATGATGCGCACGACCTTCGCGCTCAGCCAGGACCGCCCCGTGCGCGTCGCCTTCGGCGACATTGCCGCGCTGCCCGCTGTGGCCGCCGGAGCGGAGGCAGTCGGGACCGGGTGGGACATCCGCCAGCGCATCTGCGCCTACCAGGACTTCGAGGAGCGCGAAGGCGATCAGAACGGGGGCGGCTGGTACCAGCGTCCGACTCTCGGCGGGCTCATGGGCGGGCTCTCGAACCGCGAGTACTCCGTCCTGTCCTCGGAGAAACAAGCTCTGGCCGCGCGGCTTACACCCGGCACCATCGGCCCCAAGCCGGAGCAGGCGTTCCAGCACCACGCCTCGATCCTCACAACGATCGTTGACGAGCTGAACGGATTGACCGGCCGCGACCGAATCGCCGCCTTGCGACGCCGCTACACGGAGGCTCGTCCCGAATGGCAGGAAGTGAAACGGATCACCGGCGCGCCGATCGGCCCCGACCGCTGGATCAAGCCATTCCTTGACGGACTCGACCTCTTCGCCGCGTCAGAGGGCTGGAACTGAGGACGCCGTTGCGGCGTACAAATGCTCGAAACCCCAGAGGCGCTTCGCCGGTGCAGGACGCCTCGCGCGCGGCCTGACGACCCATCCTGAGGAGGAGTAGAGTCCCGCGCCGTCCTGAGCGACGCGCTCCGCAGCGCGGCGCTCAGCCACCGGACCGACTTCACCTAGAAGGACGACGTAGTTGTCGGCCCAGGAGCGATACGCGCGGCCCTGGAAGACAGCCTTCTGCCAGTCCTTCACCTTCGCTTCGAGGGCGAATACTGATCCTCGCGGCACCAACGCCGGGTTGACTTTGTGCGCGCCGCCGAAGGTCCTCTCCGCCGCGCCCGCGCTCTCAAGACGACCCAGCACCGGCTCGAGTGCCGCTGGCGACCATCCCACTCGCCGAGCGATCGTCGCCGACGACAGCGCCTGTCCCGGGTGCAGCACCGCCAGCACCGAGCAGTCGGCCTCGGAGAGAAGCGGCTGGATGCCCGCAGCGCCGCGCGCTTGAAGCCAGTCCCGACCCCCGGCCAGAGCGATGAAGTCGGGCAGGCCCAAGGGACTGGGCATCTCGGGGATGAGCAACACCTCGCCAGCGGTGCCGGGGAGCGAAGCCGCGGCAGGTTCAGCGAGGTCGTGCAAGATCAGTTCGGCCTGTGGTTCGAACCTGCGCCCGCCAAGAGACGAGATCGGAGCCACGACTGTCACATTACGCACGATCATGGCCTCCCACTTCTTTGAATCAAGCTAGGTACGGCAGAGTGCTCTGCTTCCACCAATGGCAAGCACGTGCATCTGACTCGATCATCCCGCAGACGACAGACATCACATGCACCTGCGGGCTTCCACCCGTTCGTCAAATGTTCTATGAGTGCCGGAACTCCACCACGTCGCCGTCCTGCATGACATAGTCCTTGCCCTCCAGCCGTGCCTTGCCCTTCGAGCGCGCTTCAGCCACCGAGCCGGTCGCGACGAGGTCGTCGAAGGAGATGACCTCCGCCTTGATGAAGCCCTTCTCGAAGTCGGTGTGGATCACACCGGCGGCCTGCGGCGCCTTCCAGCCCTTGCCGATCGTCCAGGCGCGAGCTTCCTTCGGCCCGGCGGTCAGATACGTCTGAAGGCCGAGAGTATCGAAACCGATGCGGGCGAGCTGGTCGAGGCCCGACTCGTCCTGACCCGTCGATGCGAGCAGCTCGGCAGCATCCTCCGGGTCGAGATCGATCAGCTCTGACTCGATCTTCGCGTCGAGGAAGATGGCCTTGGCCGGGGCGACGAGCGCCTCGAGCTCGGCCTTGCGCGCAGCATCCGTCAGCACGGCCTCGTCGACGTTGAAGACGAAGATGACCGGCTTGGAGGTGAGCAGGCCCAGCTCCCTGATCGGCGCGAGGTCGAGTCCCGAGACCGAGAGCAGGATGCCGCGCTCGAGCGAGTCCTGAGCGGCCTTGGCCGTCTCGAGCACGACCGGCTCCGCCTTCTTGCCGCGCACTTCCTTCTCGAGACGAGGGATCGCCTTCTCGATGGTCTGCAGGTCGGCGAGCATCAGCTCGGCGTTGATGGTCTCCAGGTCGTTCTGCGGGTTTATCGCGCCCTCGACGTGAACCACGTCGTCATCGGCGAAGCCGCGGACGACCTGCGCGATGGCATCCGCCTCACGGATGTTCGCGAGGAACTGGTTGCCCAGCCCCTCCCCCTCGCTGGCGCCGCGCACGATGCCGGCGATGTCGACGAATGACACCGTTGCGGGAAGGATGCGCTCGCTGCCGAAGATGCCGGCGAGCACGCTCAGCCGCGAATCGGGAAGGTGGACGACGCCGATGTTCGGCTCGATCGTCGCGAACGGGTAGTTCGCCGCGAGCACGTCGTTCTTGGTCAGCGCGTTGAAGAGGGTGGACTTGCCGACATTGGGCAGACCGACGATTCCGATAGTGAGAGCCACGGGGCACGAGTCTACCGGTGACGGATGCTGAGGCAGAGCCGCCATGGGGAGTTGTCCCCCTCGCCCCACCGCGCAGCCGCCCTAGCATGGGACTGATCAAGCAGAGGAGCCCCGTGTCCGATCCGATCGACGCCGACCCGTTCTGGTCCGTCGTGCGGAGGCGGAATCCGGATCTCGACATCGTGCTGCTGCCGGCCGATCAGCCGTCTCCCGCCGAGTCCGGACAACCTCACCGGGCGTCCGAGCCGTTCGCCCTGATGCAGGTCGTCGATGCCGACGAGCTGTGGGCGAATCTTGTCGGACATGGGATGCCGAGGCGCAGCGCCTTGTGGACCCCCGGGCCCACCCGCGACTCCGTGCGACATGCGGTCACGCTCACGCTCGATGAAGTCAGCGACACCGCAGGCATCGGCCATCTGCGCGAGGCCGGCGAGCGGCTGGCCGTCGAGGGCTGGCAGGTGTTCACCCCACCTATGGGCATCCCCCGCGTCCTCGCGGGTCGTCCCGGCGAGCTGGGCGACGAGACCCTGCTGTTCGGCTATGCACCCGAGCAGCGGAGACTGTTCGCTCGCCTTACCTCCACAGGCCTGCCCGTAGGAGTCCGCCGTGCGCAGGAGCTGATCGGGACTGCGGCATGACCGACGCAGTCACCTACAACCCGGTGATGCCGTACGAGCTCGACCGACGGTGGAGCTCGCAGGCCGCGCAGATGACCGCGGTGATGAAGGAGCTCACTGCAGCGCCGACCGGTGGTCTTCCGTCAGTCGCGCGCAGTGCGGCACGGGCCTTCCTGGAATCGTGGGAGGAGATCGCGCTCACAGCGAAGGTCGCCTCGGAGGTGTACGCGGACGAGCTCCGCGAGACCGGCACATCCTACGAGAACCTCGACGCTGAGGTCGCCCGGCGCATGGCCGCGCTCGAGAGTGGCCGACGGTGACCATGACCATCCGCATCCCCGCGCCCATAGACCCGATCGATGCTCCCGACGGAGACCCCGGCGGCGCCGAGTCGCTGTCCACATCGTTGTTGAGCAGTGCCGTGCGACTGACCGAGTTCAGTGAGGAAGCCGAACGGCTCGCGGGCTCGAGATGGTACTGGGAGGGGAAGGCGGCTGACGCATACGGCACCCACACCGAGCGCTTCGCGCGGGCGCACCAGCCGATGGGCGACACACTCAGACGGGTGGCCCGCGGCGTCGATGTGTTCGCCGAACGACTTCGGACCCTGCAGCGCGAGCACGCCGACATCATCGGCGACATCAGGGTGTACGACCGGGATCGCGCGGACCTCATCGCAGCGGTGAACAATGCCGGCGACGTCGCCGAATCGGAGGTCTCCGCCCTCCAGGAGCGCATCCGGATTCTGACGACCCGGCGCACCGCGATCACCGTCGACATCGCCGCCCTCCTCACCCGAACGACGGCGAACGAGGACTTCCTGGTGCAACTGCTCACCAGGGCTGACACCGCCGCCGAAGCGAGGTCGCACGACGGCGGCGTCAGCACGCTGGCCATCGCGGCGATCGCCGGAAAGCCACCGTCGTCCGCCGGCCCAGAGGCTGTGAATGCGTGGTGGAACAGTCTCTCCGAGGCGGAGCGGGATGCCCTCATCGCGGCATACCCCGATCGACTCGGCAGCACGGACGGGCTGCCTTCGTCGGTCCGAGATGCGGCCAATCGGCTTCTGCTCGAATCCGATCTCGCCGATCTCGAGATGAAGGAGCGCAACGGCGCTCTCGCTCCGGAGGAGAAGCAGCGCCTGGCGAACGCGCGCGCCGCTGAGAAGGCGTTGAAGACGGCCGATGAGTACGTGATGCCGGGCACCGACGACAAGCCGGGCGGCACGCTGTGGCTCTACGACCCCGATGCTTTCGGTGGTGACGGTCGTGTCGCGATCGCGGTGGGAGACCTCGACACCGCCGCCGACGTCTCGATTCAGATTCCGGGGATAAAGACCGAGATGGAGGATGCACCGCGCTATGTCCAGCAGGCCGCGAACCTCTACGAGAGCGCGCGGTACAACGGCGACGGGTCCAGTGTGGCGACCTTGTTCTGGCTCGGCTATGACACGCCGGAAGGCGCCCTGGACTGGGACACCATGACCGAGGGGCGTGCAGCGGACGGCGGCGAGCGCCTGGCGAGTGCCGTCGATGGTCTGCGGGCCTCCCGTCCGGGCGACCCCGCGCACATGACCGCGATCGGCCACAGCTACGGCTCCACCACGACGTCGTACGCGGCGGCCGATCACGACCTCGCCGTCGACGACGTCGCGCTCATCGGCAGTCCCGGCACCGGGCCGGCGGATCACGCTTCCGACTTGAGCGTCGGCGCCGACCACGTGTACGACGGACGCAACAGTCGCGACCTCGTCGGGTTCCTCGGCGACGAGGGATGGGTGCGCAAGGACCAGCTGCTGGGCCTCGGATTGGGACGGGATCCGTCGTCGGAAGGCTTCGGCGCGCAGCGCTTCGAAGCTGAGTCCACCGACCGCGGGTCGTTCATCAACACGTCCGATCACGAGAGATACTTCGATCGAGACAGTGAGTCGCTTTACAACCTGGGACGGATCGTCGACGGTCATGGTGATGACATGAACAGCGCGCCGCAGTCATATGACCCCTGGTGGGGGGATCCCGTCGATCCGGAGTGGAGACGTGATCCCACCTCGGGTGTTGCCGGACGTTCCGACACAGGAGCAGACGAGTGAAGAACCGATGGAAGGCCGTGGTCGTCGTGGGGCTGTTCACATTCCTGCTCGGCGGATGCTCGCCTACGCAGCAGGGCGCTCGGGTTGAGCTGGAGCAGCATGCGGCCGCGCTCGAGGCGGCCGCGCAGGACGTTCTTCAGGCATTGGATGCGGCCGGCCTCGCCGGCGGGACGGCAGCGGGGCACGTCGAGTCCTGTGGCGGCAGCCTGAGCCCGGGCGTCTCTTATCGAGCAGGTGGATCCGCACCGGTCGGAGACGATCTCGCGGCGGATCTGGAAGGCGTGTCGCAGCTGCTCGAGGCGACGGGCTGGAACTCGGCGGGCGACCTCGGCGGCGACAGCCCCTCCGGCCGTTTCACGCGGGATGACATCACGCTCGACGTGAAGACCGGAGGGTTCCGGGTGGGCGACGAGTTGCACGGCGCGGATGAGATGACCTTCGGGCTCCGGATCGACGACCCCTGCGTCCGCGTGCCGGACGGCGTCCACGCCGACGAGTTCCAGGACCTGGAGAGGAACATCCTGCCGCGCGACTGACCGGGCGTCAGGCAGGCCGCGTCACACGGAACGCCCGGGTGACGTACGGCAGATCGATGGTCCCGTCCGCGCCCACGCCCAACTCGTCGAGCAGCTCGTCCATTCCGGCATGAATGTCGGCCCGGACGTCAGCGGCCGCGGTGATCAGGTGGCTGCGCGAGTCGGCCATCCGATGCAGCTGCGCGCGCGTCATGGGGCGCACCCACTCCCACCGCTCGGTCTCCAGCGGCCCGAAGGGCTCTGCGACGACCGGGCCCTCCCCATCGAGCAGCTCCTCCGCCGCGCTGGCATGCATGATCGCGGTCAGCCGGCGCACCCAGTCAACACGATTGTCGCGCGAGTTCCAGATGAGACCGAACGTGCCACCCGGACGGATCACGCGCCCGACCTCCGCAGAGCCCGCGACCGGATCCACCCAGTGCCACGCCTGGCCCAGCACGACGGCATCCAGACTCGCATCCGGCAGCGGCAGCGCTTCGGCGGTCCCCGCGAACGTCGGCACGCCTGGCACCGTCTCGCGCAGCTTCGCGAGCATGGCGGGGTCCGGGTCGACGGCGACGACTTCAGCATCCGGCGCTTGTCTGAGCACCCGCGTCAGCTTGCCCGTTCCCGCACCGACATCCGCGACTCGGCGGGCACCGGGAGCCAGAGTCTCCAGCATCCACGCAACCGTCTCGAAGGGATAGTCCGGCCGCGCGGCCTCGTAGGTGTCGGCCTCGGCCCCGAAGGAGGTTGCCCGCGCATCACTCATGTTGTTCAGCCTACGGCGAGCCTGACGCGCGCCGAACGACGCCGGCGCGAAAGTGGAGGTGTGCCACTGGACTTCACCGCGATCGACTTCGAGACGGCGAACTCCAGTCCCGCCTCCGCCTGCTCCGTCGGACTCGTCCGCGTGCGCGACGGCGAGGTCGTCGCCCAGACGGGCTGGCTCATCCGTCCGCCCGCCGGTCACGACGATTTCAACGAGTGGAACACGAAGATCCACGGCCTCCGAGCCGATGATGTCGCGCGCGCCGCAACCTGGGAAGAGCAGATCGACCGCCTGTGCACGTTCGCCGGGGCCGACGTGCTCGTCGCCCACAGCGCGAAATTCGACCTGACCGTCCTGAGCCGCGCCTGCGAGGTCACCGGGGTCGAGGCACCACCGTATCGTTCGCTGTGTTCGCTGGCTGTGGCTCGCAAGACCTACGATCTCGACTCCTATCGGCTGCCGAAGGCCGCTGCGGCAGCCGGCTTCGGTGACTTCCCGCACCACGATGCGCTGGCCGATGCCCGCGCGTGCGCGCAGATCATCATCGATGCCGCGCGGCGCGCAGCGGTCGCAGACATCGAGGCATTGGGCGAGGCCCTCGGCATCCGTCTCTCCGCACCGCTCGTCGTGCAGCCCGAACGCGCCGTCGCCTGAGTTCACCGCGATCGCAGCGGCCATGGACAATGGTCAGGTGACGAATGAACTCAGCAGTGAAGTCATCGAGGGCACCTTCGATCTGGCGCGTCAAGGGCGCGTCGGCCCTCTGGGCGAGATGATCGACGCCGGAGTGCCGATCGACGTGCGCAATGCGCGCGGTGACACCCTCCTGATCGTCGCCACCTACGCACAGCAGGCCGACGTGGTGACCGACCTGCTGCGTCGGGGCGCCGACAAGGATGCCGTGAACGTCAACGGTCAGACGGCGGTGTCGTGCGCGGTGTTCCGGCGCGACGAGCCACTGCTGCGGATGCTGCTGGATGCCGGAGCGGATCAGGATGCCGGTGCGCACACCGCTCGCCAGGTGGCGGATCAGTTCCAGATGACGGACATGCGCGCGGTGCTCGACTCCTACTGAAGCAGACAGATCGCAGTCAGGCGCCGCCTGGGACGCCGGACAGCAGGGCGATGACGATGCCCGAGGTCAGTACGAACGCGCCGATCATCCACCATGAGCTGATCTCGTGCCCTTCATCCCGGCGCACTCGGAAGAGCACGTCCTTGCGGCGTGCGGGGTCGGGGAAGGCGCTGGCCGCCGTCTTCGCGGCGACGGCTGCAGCGAGCTGCTCCTCGGTCACGCGCAGGATGCGACCGGTCTTCGTCGTGACCTGCTGGGCCCGGCTCTGCGTCTCAGACTGCTCGTGCGATGACATCCCGAGGTCTCCCGTTCGTGACCGTGCCGGCGCGGGCGCGCACCGGTACGACCTCATTCTGCCAGGGGAGCCTGGGAATCGCGGTAGGCACCGCGCGAGGTCTACCGGGTGGCGATCAGAGCCACTTCGAGACGAGGTGGTCCGACACGATCCGTCGCAGTGTTCCTGATGCGCTGCGCAGCACGATGCTCTCGGTGTACAGGTAGCCGCCCTCGCGGCGCACACCGCGCACGAGCTGGCCATCTGTCACGCCGGTCGCGACGAAGATCGTGTTGTTGCCCTTGACCAGGTCGTCCGCCTCGTACACCTTGTCCATATCGAGGCCCGCATCGATCCCGCGCTGGCGCTCCTCGTCGTCGCGAGGCCAGAGGATGCCCTGGATGTGACCGCCGAGCGCCTTGATGGCGCATGCCGTGACGATGCCCTCCGGGCTGCCGCCGACGCCGATGCACATGTCGGTGCGTGCACCGTGACGGGCGGCGTTGATGCCGCCGGCGACGTCGCCGTCACTCATCAGGCGCGTGCCTGCACCGGCATCCCGGATGTCCTGGATCAGCTGCTCGTGACGCGGCCGGTTCAGCACCGAGACGACCATCTCGTTCACGGGCTTGTCGAGCGCCCCGGCCAGGCGGCGGATGTTCTCGGCGACGGGAAGGCGGATGTCGACGACGCCGACGCCGGCGGGGCCGGTGACGAGCTTGTCCATGTAGAAGACGCTGGAGGCGTCGAGCATCGATCCGCGGTCGGAGACCGCGAGCACGGACAGCGCGTTCTGGCGTCCGGCAGCCGTCAGCGAGGTGCCGTCGATCGGGTCCACGGCGATGTCGCACTCGGGGCCGCGGCCGGTGCCGACCTCCTCGCCGTTGAAGAGCATGGGCGCATTGTCCTTCTCGCCCTCGCCGATCACCACACGGCCCTGGAAGTCGACGGTGCCGAGGAATGCGCGCATGGCGTCGACGGCCGCTCCGTCGGCGGCCTCCTTGGCTCCTCGACCGATGAAGGGAACCGCACGGATGGCCGCAGCCTCCGTGGCGCGCACCAACTCCAATGCGAGGTTTCGGTCGGGACGGAGGGGACTGAGATCGGCTGTGAGGCTCACCATGCGGTCAGCCTAACGACGCCGTCCGTCGAAAACGTCTACTTTTCTCGATTCCAGCATGAAGGAAATGTCGTTCTTGACAAGATCTCAAGAACGGTCCTCCGGTGGCGCGACATAGCCGTGAAGAAGCAGCATCCGCGCGACTAAAGTGGCCATGACCCCCCGCACATCAGAAGCAGGAGATTTCATGCCCGTCGCCACTCCGGAACAGTACGCAGAGATGCTCGACCGCGCGAAGGCCGGTGGTTTCGCCTACCCCGCTTTCAACGTGTCCAGCTCGCAGACCATCAACTCCGTGCTGCAGGGCCTGACCGAGGCCGGCTCGGACGGCATCATCCAGGTGACCACGGGCGGCGCCGACTACTTCGCCGGCCACACCGTGAAGGCCCGTGCCACCGGCGCGCTCGCCTTCGCCCGCTTCGCCACCGAGGTCGCCAAGAACTATCCGATCACCGTCGCGCTGCACACCGACCACTGCCCCAAGGACGCCCTGCCCGGCTTCGTCGAGCCGCTGATCGCAGCATCCGAGGAAGAGGTCAAGGCCGGGCGCAACCCGATCTTCCAGTCGCACATGTGGGACGGCTCCGCAGTCCCGCTCGCGGAGAACATCGAGATCGCCAAGGAGCTGCTGCCCCGTATGAAGGCGATCAACGCGATCCTCGAGGTGGAGATCGGCGTCGTCGGCGGCGAAGAGGACGGCGTGCAGCACGAGGGCTCGAACGACGCGCTCTACACGACCTTCGCCGACGTCGACCAGGCCGTGCAGGCACTGGGCCTCGGCGAACAGGGCCGCTACATCGCCGCGCTCACCTTCGGCAACGTGCACGGCGTATACAAGCCGGGTGGTGTCAAGCTGCGGCCGGAGCTGCTGGGCGACATCCAGCAGCAGGTGGCGGCGAAGTACAACACCGGTGCGAAGCCGCTGGATCTGGTCTTCCACGGCGGATCCGGCTCGTCGGATGCCGAGATCGCCACCGCCGTGGCGAACGGCGTCATCAAGATGAACATCGACACCGACACCCAGTACGCCTACACGCGTGCGATCGCCGACTACATGTTCAAGAACTACGACGGCGTCCTGAAGGTCGACGGCGAGGTCGGAAACAAGAAGCAGTACGACCCCCGCGCGTGGGGCAAGATCGCCGAGACGGCCATGGCCGCCCGCGTGGTCGAGTCGACCCGCCAGCTCGGCTCGTACGGCCAGTCCAAGAGCTGACGCGCTCTCGTTTCGCCCCCGCCCCCCGCCGAGACTTCACTTCCAGCATGAGACAGCACGTCTGTCGTCATGTCTCGTGCTGAAAGAGAAGTCTCGCTGGACGTCGGACATGCGGATGCCCCGGATCATCGCAATCCGGGGCATCCGTCTTCTCCGGTCGATGTACACGCGACCAGGCCAGCCCATACTTTGAGTGCCCACCACCCGAACACAGAGAACCGGACCACGCCATGACCAACTTCTTCAAAGCCCGCGTGCTGATCTGGCCGCTTGTCCTTCTGATCGCCGCCATCGCGGCCGGCGGCGTCTTCCTGGTGGTCAAGGGCCCGACGATCCTCAGCGCGTTGGGCATCAGCACCCAGGAGAGCAGCAGCCAGGTGATCACTTCGATCACCCGCACGGAAGAAGTGTCGCTGCTCAGTCTCGGCATCCAGGGGATCGACTCAAAGAAGACAAAAGGGAAGGATCCGTTCTTCGGGATGGAGCTTCCTGGCACCGAGAGAGCAACCTTCATTCAGTACGAGTTCAAGGCAAAATTGGGATTCGATGCGAAGCACGTCAAGATCAAAGCCCTCGATGACAACGCCTACCGCGTATCCATTCCGCAATTCATCTTCATCGGGCACAGCGACATCAAGCTGGAACTCATCGCCGACACCAGCGGAGGGCTGAGCGCATTCACTCCGGAGATCAAACAACTCGACATGGCGAACAAGGTGCTCAGCGACAAGGAACAGTCGAAGTACATCGCCGACAACGAGGAGACGCTCCGCGAACAGGCCGAATTCTTCTACACCCGCATCGTCAGTGCGATCGAACCAGAGGCGACACTCGAATTCGAGTTCGCCGGCGATCCGTCCGCAGCAGCCGATGACGACTGACGACATCGAACTCCCCGCTCTCGAGAAGACGTCATAGAGGCAGTGTCCAACACCGCGGAAGCGGTCGGAATCGCATTGATTCGAGGCCGAACGATCGGGTGCCGCATCGGTACCGCGCCGTACGGGATGGTGTCAGACGTCCCCTCAGTCGGCGGCCGCGGAGTCGATCGGCTGGAAGACCTGGTCCGCCTTCGAGACATCCACCTCGACGATGTCGACGGTGACGTCGCCGCGCAGGCGTGAAACGGCATCTGCGAACTGCTCTTCGAGCGCGGCGACGGCAGCATCCGCATCGCCTTCACCGAGCGCGTCCAGCAGTCGGCGGTAGGTGGGCGACACCGAGCGACGCACCGAGTATCCCTCCGGCACGCTGAAGCTCACGATGCGAGTCTGCATGATCAGCGTCGCCATCCCCTGCGACAGCCGGTCACTGCCGACGGCATCCACGAGCACCTGGTGGAATTCCAGATCCGCGTCGCCGATGGCACGGGCGTCCTCCCCGTCGCTGACGGCGACGAGGTCGTCATAGGCGCTGGTGATGCGCTGCAGCACCTGCGGGTCGGGGTCGCGCGCAATGCGTCGTGCGGCCTGCGTCTCGATCGCCAGTCGCATCTCGTACACGTCCGCGATCTGGTCCCCCTTGATCACGGAGACGCTCATGCCTCGGCCGGGGATCGCGGTCAGGATCCCCTCCTGCACGAGCCGCTGTGCGGCCTCACGCAGTGGGCTGCGACTGACACCGAGCTGAGATGCGATCTCCACCTCCCCGAGCGACGCCCCGACGGTCAGCGCCCCGGAGAAGATCGCCTTGCGCAGCTCGATCGCAATGAGATCGACGGTCGACGGGCGCGACACGCGAAGCACAGAGGCCCGGCCGACGGATCGGGGAAGGTCACGGGGCATTCGGGTCTCCTCGTCCGTGGTGGCGCGTCATCCCATTCTGACGCGTGCGGAGTGATTCTCCGTGCAGACTCTTCGGCAACAGTTTTGTCTCATTGTCGACAATCTGCACGTCTGATTGTACGTGGATCGACAATCTCCCGTATCGTATCTCCCGGCCGCAAGCCCACTCCGGCGCGGCTGACAGTCACGAAGAGGAGCATCATGAGCAAGCGCACAGCCCGAACCGCACTCGCCACGCTGGGGGTGCTGACACTCGCTCTCGCCGGCTGCGCATCCGGCGACAACGGCACCGGCGACAGCGATGGCGGAGACAAGGCCCAGAGCACGCTCGAGAAGGCACAGGAGTCGGGCTCGATCACGCTCGCCGTCGCCTCCGAGCGCCCTTACTCGTGGGTTGAGAACGGCGAGCCGACCGGCGCCACCATCGCCATCCACAAGAAGATCTTCAGCGAGCTCGGCATCGACGACATCAAGGTCGAAGAGGTCGAATGGAACTCCCTGATCCCCGGTCTGAACGCCGGCCGCTGGGACGTGATCAGCGCGGGAATGTCGATCCTCCCCGAGCGCTGCGAGCAGGCCGCCTTCAGCGACCCCGAGATCATGTACACCACCACCCTCGCCGTGCCGAAGGGCAACCCGAATGGGCTCACCGACCTCGACTCGGTCGCCGAGAAGGGCGACGTCACCCTCGCCGTGCAGTCCGGCGCCATCGAAGAGGGCTACGCCGATGACCTCGGCATCTCGGATGTCATCAAGGTCGACAGCGCCACCGCCGGTCTCGAGACCGTCGAGGCAGGACGAGCGGATGCTTTCGCTCTGACCGCCGTCTCACTGAACTGGATGACCAAGGACAGTGACACCCTCGACACCACCGACGCGTTCGTGCAGGTGATCGACGGCGTGGAGCAGATCGGCGCGGGCGCAACCGTGTTCCGCAAGGCGGACACCGAGCTGCTGAAGGCATACAACGAGGAGCTCGCCAAGGTCACCGGCGACGAGCAGTCCTACCTCGACCTCGTCGAGCCGTTCGGTTTCACCGCTGAGAACCTGCCGCCCGCAGATCTGACCACCGAGCAGCTCTGCGCCGGCGACCTCGGCTGACATCTGCCGGCTGACGTGACCAAAGATCTGGAAGCGCTCCAGGGGGCGCTGCCTTACCTGCTGGACGGGTTGTTCATCACCCTTCAGCTCACGGTGGGCGGCGCCCTGCTGGCGTTCGTCGTCGCGATCGGGCTGGGCCTGCTGGCCCGGTTCGAGAACATCCTGCTGCGCGGCTTCGCGCGCGCCGTGATCGAGGTGTTCCGCGGCACCTCGCTGCTGGTGCAGCTCTTCTTCCTCTTCTTCGTGCTGCCGCTGCCGCCGTTCAACGTCGAGCTGCCGTCCGTCCTGGTCGGCGTCCTCGGTCTGGGGCTGAACTACGGCGCCTACGGAGCCGAGGTCGTGCGCGGCTCGATCAACTCCGTCGCGCGCGGTCAGTGGGAGGCCACCACGGCTCTCAGCCTGTCGCGCTCGCAGCGCATGTGGCGGGTGATCTTCCCCCAGGCCTGGGCGCTGATGATCCCCTCGCTCACGAACCTGCTGATCCAGCTTCTCAAGGGCACCGCCGTGGTCTACCTGATCACGATCGTCGACTTCACCGCCGAGCTGAACAAGCTGCGCATCGACACCGACGTGTTCTTCGCATACGGGCTCGGCCTGCTCGTCTACTTCGTGATCGCCTACATCCTCACCATCGCCATGAACGCCCTCGAAGCACGCGCCAAGCACCGACTGGGACAGGGCACACGACTGCGTGATGCCGTCGCCTCCCCCACCGTCGATGCGGAAGGGGACGCCCCGTGAACGACGATCGAGTGATCTGGAGCTGGGACCACGCCCTCGCGGCGCTCCCCGACATGCTGTGGGCGTTCCTCAGCGTCACCGTCTACGTGACCCTGCTCGGCAGCCTCATCGCCGCTGTGCTGGGACTGATCATCGCCCTGACCCGCAGAACCGCCCCGCGACCGGTCGCCGGCGTGCTGACGTTCGTGATGAACTTCATCCGCATGACGCCGCTGGTCGTCCAGCTGCTGTTCGCGTACTACGCGCTCACCGCCGTGCCGCCGCTGACCCTCGGCGTGATCATCTTCGGCATCCACTACGCCACCTACATGGCAGAGGTCTACCGCGCCGGCATCGACGCGGTTCCGCGCGGGCAGTGGGAGGCCACCACCGCACTGTCGATGTCCCGCGGCCGCACCTGGACCGCCGTCATCATCCCTCAGGCCGTGCGATCCACGCTTCCCGCCCTCGGCAACTACGTCATCTCGATGTTCAAGGAGACGCCGTTCCTGGCGGTCCTGACCGTCACCGACATGGTGCGCGCGGCCCAGGAGTACGGCGGATCGCATTTCCGGTTCATGGAAGCCATCACCATGGCGGGGATTCTGTTCCTCGTCGCCAGCTACCCGACATCACTGCTCATCGGGCGAATGGAGAAGCGTCTTGTCTACTCAACCTGATTCCCACACCGGAGCCATCACCCTCGACGACGGCGTCATCCCCGCCATCCGGTTCGACGCAGTGGAGAAGCGCTTCGGCGACCACGTCGTGCTGCACGACCTCGACTTCACCGTCCGCAAGGGCGACCGAGTCACGCTGATCGGACCGAGCGGTTCGGGCAAGACGACCATCCTTCGTCTGGTCATGACGCTCGAGGAGGCCAACGCCGGCTACGTCCTCATCGACGGCGAGCCGCTCACCCACGTCGAGCGCGACGGGAAGCGGGTCGAGCTGAAGGAGAAGCACAAGAACGAGATGCGCAAGCGCATCGGGATGGTGTTCCAGCAGTTCAACCTGTTCCCCAACATGAGTGTGATGGAGAACATCATCGAGGCGCCCGTCCACGTGCTGAAGGTGCCGAAGGATCAGGCCATCGCCCGCGCACACGAGTTGCTCGAGATGGTCGGCCTGCCCGACAAGGCCGACGCACACCCGACTCAGCTCTCCGGCGGGCAGCAGCAGCGGGTGGCGATCGCCCGCGCGCTGGCCATGGAACCCGAGATCCTGCTGCTGGACGAAGTGACCAGCGCGCTTGATCCCGAGGTGGTCGGCGAGGTGCTGAACATTCTGCGCGACATCGCACGCGACACGGATGTGACCATGCTGATAGTCACGCACGAGATGCAGTTCGCCCGCGACGTGTCCAACCGGGTGCTGATGTTCGACGGCGGCCGCATCGTCGAGGAGGGCTCCCCCGAGCAGATCTTCACCGCACCGCAGGAGCAGCGCACGAAGGACTTCCTCGCCGCGGTGCTCTGAGCACGGTTCCGCGAACGCGTCGGCGGCTTCTCGCCGGCGGTGTGTTCCGTCGTCAGCGTCGTCTGAACAGTCGCACCCACAGGATCGCCAGGTCGGCAAGCGCATCGATCACGAGCAGGATGCCGAGGCCACGCCCGAGACCCGACCGGCTCCGACTCAATGCCGCTCCAGCGGACAGCTCGCCCACGCTGAGCGCTCCGTGCAGCATGGGACGCTTGCGCAGGAAGCGTGCGAAGCGCGCCAGAGGACGATCGCGATGAGTCAGCGGCATGACTTCGGGGAGTCCGCCCAGAAGCACACTTCCGATCATCGGCATCCACCCCCGCGGTGAGAAGCGGCGTCCAGCAACCCGCTCGTCGAGTCCGGCACGAATCAGCGATGCGGGAACGCCGAACGCGCCGACGAAGGCACGCAGCCGCTCCTCCTTGCCGACGACTCCTCCCAGACTCTCGGGGATGCAGGCGCTGTGCGCCACGTCGACGTCCACACCGTCTGCCATGCCCAGCGACGCCAGCTCCTCGCCTGTGCCATCGGCTTCCAGAAGCATCCGCCGATACAGCTCGGCGCTCTCGGGCACGGCGATCGTGTCGGGATCGACCACGGGACGCGTGTGCTGCTCGGCGTTCGGCCAGAACATCGCCGAGCGCCCGTGGGGCGAGGTGACCTCCAGCCATGCGTCACCGTGCGTCGGAATGTTGACCTCGATGATCGGCCCATCCGCGCGTCCGCCCGAGATCGCCCCGTGCGCGCGGTCGGTGCGGTAGCGGTACGCCGACCACGCGGCGTCCTCGAGGTAGTCGACATCGGCGTCCAGCAGCTGCGCGGTGAGGCGTGCAGCCCACACCCCTCGCCGGGAGAACTCCGCGACTCGCACCGGTTCGGGTTCGAACAGGTCGTCGGCATCCTCCGGCATCCCGAATCCGGCCAGATCGTCCGGCTCGTCCGCCGGCTCGTCGAGCTGCTCGAAGGCCTCGCCGTATTCCTGCTCCAGCTCCGCGTCGACGTCGTCCAGCCCATCATCCGCGTATCCGAGGTGCAGGGTCAGACTCTCGGCCGCGAACAGCGCGACGAGAGCGGATTCACTCAGGTCGAACCGCAGCCGCCCGTCGGCATCGAGCGCCACGATGTCACCGGTCTCGGTGATCGGGATGAGCACGACCACGGCCTCGCCGTCGAACTCCCGCACGGCCGCGAGCACGCGCTCTCCCGCCAGGATCCGCTCGACCGTGGACGTCGGATCCGAACCGTCGCCGGCCTCGACCGACGTATAGGTGACCTGGAATGCGATCTGCTCTGCTGACACCCCTTGAGGCTACCCGGCGGGTGGTGTGAGCATCCCCTGCACGAATGCGGGATCGCCGAACATCGGCACCGAGATGCAGACCGAGACGAGCAGCATCGTCACCAAGAAGCCCACCAGCGGCACCCACCACGACGTGCGGTTGCCGCGGATCCTGCGCACCGACAGCCAGACGGTCACCGCGTAGCCGGCCACCATCACCACCAGGGCCACGGCACCCCAGGTCTTCGCGGCGGCGAAGTTGGAGAAGGAGCCCTCCAGGCCGAGCATCTTCAGGGTCTGATCGAACGTCGCCGACAGATCCAGGAACCCCGGGATCGAGGTGAGCACGTTGACGAGCCCGATGCCGAGCAGCACCGCGGTGATCATTCGGCCCACGCGGCGTCCGGCCGGCGGGGCGCCCACGGCGTCGGGCTGCGAGGTCGAGGAGACGGGACCGGATGCCGCGGGCATCTGCTCCACGGGCGGCAGACCCGCGCGCACCCGCTGCTCCTCCGGCGACGCGTATTCGCCGTACTGCGGTCGATCGAGACTCATGCCGTCCACGCTACCCGTCGCGCCTTGGGCGCCGCCGTGAGATAAGGAATGCGATGCGCTCAGTGCGAGCGGCCGCCCAGTGCGCGCTCATCGCGCTTGCCTGCGGCATCCTGACGCAGTTCCTTGGGCAGGGAGAACATCAGATCCTCCTCCGCGGTGCGCACCTCTTCGACGTCGCCGTAGCCTGCCTCGCCGAGCGCGTCCAGCACCTCCTGCACGAGCACTTCGGGAACGGATGCCCCGCTCGTGACGCCCACCGTGTTCACGCCGTCCAGCCAGGACTGCTGCACCTCATCGGCGTAGTCCACGCGGTACGCGGCCTTGGCGCCGTACTCCAGCGCCACCTCGACCAGGCGCACGCTGTTGGACGAGTTCGCGGATCCCACCACGATCACCAGATCCGCATCCTTCGCCACCTTCTTGATCGCGACCTGACGGTTCTGGGTGGCGTAGCAGATGTCGTCCGACGGCGGGTTCTGCAGCTCGGGGAAGCGCACGCGCAGCCGGTTGACGGTCTCCATGGTCTCGTCGACCGAGAGCGTGGTCTGCGAGAGCCAGACGACCTTCGACGGGTCCTTCACCTGCACGGTGTCGGCCTCGTCGGGAGAGTTCACGATCGTGACCCGCTCGGGTGCGTGCCCGGCTGTGCCCTCGACCTCCTCGTGACCCTCGTGACCGATCAGCAGGATCTCGTAGTCGTCGCGCGCGAAGCGCACGGCCTCGCGGTGCACCTTGGTCACCAGCGGGCAGGTGGCGTCGATCGCGTGCAGCTGACGATCGGATGCCTCCTGCACGACCGCCGGCGAGACACCGTGCGCGCTGAAGACGATGTGCGCGCCCTCGGGGACCTCTTCGACCTGATCGACGAAGATCGCGCCCTTCTGCTCGAGCTCGGTGACGACGTGGATGTTGTGCACGATCTGCTTGCGCACGTACACCGGCGAGCCGTAGCGCTCGAGGGCCTTCTCGACGGCGACCACGGCACGATCGACACCCGCGCAGTACCCCCGCGGTGCGGCCAGCAGCACCCGCTTCGCACCGTCGACGGGACGGTTCTGCAGAGGGGTGCGTTCGACAGCGCGACGCCGGCTGGGAACCTGCGGGACAGGAAGCGAGATATTGAGGGCGGCCACGTCTCGAGTCTACCGAGGGTGCCTGTTCAGGGGCCGAGAGCCCCGACCCCGTTCGAATCGCTCGACTTGCTCTGTATCGACAGCAGATGCAGCCATTTGAGCGATTCGAAAGCAGTGGTGCTCGCGACTGGAGAGAATGGAACGATGACCGTCTTCGAAGCATCCGCGATTCCCGGCGAGCCGCCGCCCGCCGACTCGGTCGCACCCCGCGACTCGACGGCAGACGCACCCACCTCTGTGGCTCGGCTGAACGGCACGATCCGCGATTTCGTCGCCCGCTGGAACACCGTATGGGTCGAGGGCGAGATCACCTCGTGGAACCTGCGGGGCGGCAACGTGTTCGCCCGGTTGAAGGATGTGCGCAGCGACGCCCAGATCTCGATCCGCGTGTGGTCCAGCGTGCGGGCACGCGTGCCCGGCGACCTGGCGATCGGAGACCACGTCGTCGCCGCGGTCAAGGCCGACTACTTCGTCAAGGGCGGCGACTTCAGCTTCGTCGTCTCGTCGATGAAGCACGTGGGCCTGGGCGACCAGCTCGAGAAGCTCGAGAAGCTGCGTGCGCAGCTGCGCCAGGAAGGGCTGTTCGACGCCGGCCGCAAGAAGCCGCTGCCTTTCCTGCCGCACGTGATCGGCCTGATCACGGGCGAGAAGTCGGATGCCGAGAAAGACGTGCTGCGCAACGCCGAGCTGCGCTGGCCGCAGGTGCGCTTCCGCACCGAGCACGTCACCGTGCAAGGTGAGCGCTCCGTGCCCGAGATCCTGGTCGCGCTGCAGCGGCTGGACGCCGAGCACGAGGTCGACGTGATCATCATCGCCCGCGGCGGCGGCGACCCCCAGACTCTCCTCGGCTTCAGCGACGAGCGCCTGGTGCGCGCCGTGGCTGCGGCATCCACCCCCGTGGTCAGCGCCATCGGCCACGAGAACGATCATCCCCTGCTCGACGACGTCGCCGACCTGCGCGCCTCCAC
>JBARWR010000116.1:0-3433 GCA_049646915.1 Microbacterium sp. | reverse complement strand
CGCCGGGCTCGATCGGTCCAGCGCCGACAGGCTCGGGGTCGACGTCGATGAGGCGCGTCGACGCTCCACAGCGCTGATCCCGGCTCACCGCTATGGGGAGCCGGAGGAGTTCGGCGCGATGGCCGCCGTGCTCTGCAGCGGCATCGCCTCATACGTCACCGGCGCGGCCATCCGCTGCGACGGCGGGCTCGTTCAGGCGCTCTGAAACTTCACGAAGGGATGTAGACGGATGGCACAGACAGCACTGGCTCAGCACCTGATCGGCGGCGAGTTCCTCGGCGGCGCGGACAAGGGGCGCGAGAACCCTGCGCGCCCCGGCGAGATCGCCGTGCAGTATCCGAGCGGCACGGCGGAAGATGCGGATGCCGCGATCTCGGCCGCAGCGGACGCTCAGCCCGCATGGGCCGCGCTGCCGGCCCCTGCGCGTGGAGCGGTTCTGCTGCGCGCGGCGGAGATCCTGCGCGGCAGGCAGTCCGAGATCGCCGGAGACCTCGTGCGCGAGGAGGGCAAGACCATCGCCGAGGCCACCGGTGAGGTCGGCCGGGCGATCGGCGTGTTCCAGTTCTTCGGCGCGGTGGGCTGGTCGGCGACCGGGTCGACCTTCGACAGTGCGCTGCCCGACACCACGGTGCGCACCAGCCGGGAACCGCTCGGCGTGGTCGGACTCATCACTCCCTGGAACTTCCCCATCGCCATCCCCGCCTGGAAGACGGCTCCTGCCCTGGTCAGCGGCAATTCCGTGGTGATCAAGCCCGCCGAGCTCACCCCGATGTCCGTGACCCATCTGGCCAGAGCGCTGCAGGAGGCCGGGCTTCCAGCGGGCGTCTTCAACGTCGTCCACGGCCCGGGACGTGTCGTGGGGCAGGCCCTGGCCGAGGACCGTCGAGTGGCCGGGCTGTCCTTCACCGGATCCACCGCCGTCGGGCTCGGCCTGCAGACGACGCTGAACGCACGCCGCGCGCGGGCACAGCTGGAGATGGGCGGCAAGAATGCCGTCCTCGTGCTCGACGACGCAGACCCGCGGCGTGCCGCTGCGGTCGTCGCGGCGGGTGCGTTCTCGCTCACGGGGCAGGCGTGCACCGCCACCTCGCGGGTGTACGTGACCCCCGGCATCCGTGATGCGTTCCTGCGGGAGCTCGCGGAAGCGGCCGCGACGTTCACGCCCGGTGATGGTCTGGACCCCGCTACCAGCATGGGGGTGGTGGTGAGCAGGTCCCAGCTGGAGCAGGATGCCGCTGCCGTCGAGGCCGCAGTGTCGGCCGGTGCCACGCTGCGCCACGGCACCGGCATCCCCGACGGGCTCGGCTTCGGTCCCGTCGTGGCGACCGACGTCGCGCACGGGTCGCCGCTGGCATCCGAGGAGATCTTCGGACCGATCGTCGCGGTGATGGACGTCGACGACTACGAGTCGGGACTGGCCGCCGTCAATGACACGCCGTACGGACTCACCGCGGGCGTCTGCACGACGAGCCTCGCGCACGCGACGGACTTCGCCGCTCGCGTGCAGGCGGGTGTGGTGAAGGTCAACCGACCGACGTCGGGCCTGGATCTGCACGTGCCCTTCGGCGGAATCAAGGAATCGTCCTCGAACACCTTCCGCGAGCAGGGCCACACGGCCACGCAGTTCTACTCCTGGGAGAAGACGGTCTACGTCGGCATCGACCGGTGACGGCAGCCGACGACGGGCGGTGACCGGTGCGACAGCACCGATCACCGCCCGTCGGGACTCAGCCCGTGGTGCGTGCTCTGGTCGCGTACGTGCGGGCTTTCATGCGATTGCCGCACGTGGCCATCGAGCACCACCGCGCAGTCCCGGGCCTGCTGTGATCGATGAGGAAGAGGTTGCACTCGACGTTGGCGCAGGGACGCAGGCGGCCGGGCGCCTCGCGAAGCACGCGCGACCAGGCGAGGATCGTCCGAGCGGCGAGCCGGTGATCGGGCGGCGCCTCCAGTCGCCAGTCGACGCCCTCGGCGTCGAGATGCGGCGACAGCGACACCGCGGTGAGGAGATCTGTGAGGGCTGCAGTGGCGGTGTGGTCGCCGCGGATGAGGGCCTGCAGCGCATCCCGGGCATTCCGCAGCGCCGTCTGCTCCGTCGGGGTGCCCACGCCGCCGAAGTGGTCTGCGAGCTCCCATCGGCTCGCCCCGTCGAGCTGATCTCTGCGCACCCCGTGGGTGATCGGGGCGCTGTTCAGCACCGCGAGCAGCAGGTCCTCATCCTCGATCGTCGCCATGTGTCGCCCCTTGCCCTCTGGTCGTCTTGCTGTGCTAGGTTACCCACTAACCACTATAGCCAAGTTTAGGAGTTAGCCATGCCCACGGTTCACCACCGCACCATATCCGTCGACGGACTCGACGTCTTCTACCGGGAAGCCGGACCTGCCGATGCGCCGGTGATCGTCCTGCTGCACGGCTATCCCACCAGTTCGCACATGTTCCGGCACCTCATCCCGGCACTGGCGGACCGGTACCGCGTCGTCGCCCCGGACCACATCGGGTTCGGGCGCTCCGCGGCTCCGTCGGTCGACGATTTCGCTTACACATTCGACTCCCTGGCGCGCATCACGCGCCGATTCCTGGAGCAGATCGGGGTCACACGGTTCACCGTGTTCGTCCACGACTACGGCGCCCCCATCGCCTGGCGGCTGGCGCTCGCCGATCCGGACTCGGTGGAGGGGATCATCTCGCAGAACGGCAACGCGTACGAAGACGGATTCGTGCCCGACTTCTGGGCGCCGATCTGGCAGCACAGCACGGCGCCGACACCGCACACCGAGCAGGCCCTGCGGTACGCCCTCAGTCGCGAAGCGATCGAATGGCAGTACACCCACGGCGTGCCCGATCCGTCCACCGTCGATCCCGATGCGTGGGAGCACGACATCGCACTGATGAGTCGCCCTGGCATCGACCTCGCGCAGCTCGCCCTCTTCACCGACTATGCCAGCAACCGTCCGCTCTATCCGCAGTTGCAGGAATGGCTCCGAGCGGCGCAGATCCCGGTCCTCGCCGTGTGGGGCCGCAACGACGAGATCTTCGGCCCGGCGGGCGCGACAGCATTCCAGCGGGATGTGACCGACGCGCGCGTCGAACTCCTCGACGGCGGACATTTTCTGCTCGAGTCGCACTTCGACGAGGTCGCGGCCATCATCCGGGAGTGGCGTGCGGGGTTCTGAGATCCCGTGAGAGGGGCCCCCGCAGACCACCGGCTGCGGGGGGCTCTCACTACGGGAGAGGCGAGTCGGTACGGTCGGCAGAGATGTCCGCACTGATCCGCCGCGGACGGGGCAAGGAGCAGAATGATGACCAGTGAACCCACACCGGAACGGTTCGGTACGACCGCAGCGGGGGCCGAGCGATGACCACGATCGGTGTCCTCGGCGCGGGCCAGGCCGGCGGCACGTTCGCTCGCGCGGCGGTGGACGCCGGCTACGAC
>JBARWR010000115.1:0-7313 GCA_049646915.1 Microbacterium sp. | reverse complement strand
CGATCGAGGACGAGGCCGCCGCAGCCGCGATGGCCTGAGCGTCGGCCCTGCCGACCTCAGCCCAGGTCGCGCGGGGTGTGCAGGCGCAGCATCCGTCCCGATCCCTCGATCAGCTCCGCCCAGGAGCCGATGTCGACCGCGCACTCCGCGACCGCGCAGGTCGGGAACTCGACGAATGAGCCGGTGAGCTCGGCTGTGGCATCCGTCATCCCGGGGTTGTGGCCGACGAGCATCGCGACGTCCACGTCATCCGGCAGGGCCGCGGCGACCTCCAGGATGGTGCGGGCGGATGCCGCGTACAACGCCGGCTCCTCGACCACCTCGAGACCGAACGCTGGCGCATACTCGTCGGCGGTGGTGCGCGCCCGGGTCGCCGTGCTCGACACGATCCGCCGCAGCGCGATACCGCCCTCGGTCAGGTGCCGGGCCATCGCCGGGGCGTCACGGCGGCCCCGCCCGTTGAGCGGCCGGTCGTGATCGGAGAGGCCGTGGATGCCCCATTCGGACTTCGCATGACGGGCGAGCAGCAGCGTCTTCATGACACCAGCCTGACACTGCGGGCCCCCGTCGCGCATCCCTTTCCTGTGAGTCGTTCGCAGGGTTCGTCCGGCAGTCCCACAGCCGACGTTTCCTAATCTCGAAGGATGTCCTATTCCGCGCATCGCCCTGGACGGATGGATTCCCAGGGGCGGATCTCGTTGGAAACCGATGCCCCGGGCGGCACGGTGACCGACGATGATCTCGACTTCCTGCGTACGTTCGAGCCGACCGGCAGCGGCCAGACGGATGCCGAGATTCGCCAGACGGATGTCGAGGATGCGGCCACGCACCCGATCGCGGTGAGCGATCCGACTGCCGACGAGCCCGCCCTTCCCAGTGCGGCTCAGGAGCCCACCGGGGAGCAGACTGTGCCGCACGCCAAGCCCGTGCGCGCCCCGCGCGTTCCCGGCTCACGCCTGCGCACCCTCGCGATCCTCGGCGGAGCAGACGGGCCGGTCCTCGACCGCGTGCCCGGCGAGACTCCGCGCTTCGTGCAGATGTTCTTCGTGCTGCTCGGCACCGCCCTGGTCTCGGCCATTTCGATGATGTTCGCCCTCACCACCGGCGTGCAGGTCGCCGTCTGGGTGGCCGTACCGCTGGCGCTGGTGTGGGCCGCGCTCATCTTCAACCTCGACCGCTTCCTCACTTCGACAATGTCGTCCACGCGCAGCGTCGGCAAGCTCATCGCGCTCGCCCTGCCGCGCATCGCGATGGCCGCGCTCATCGGGTTCCTCGTCGCCGAGCCGCTCGTGCTGCAGGTGTTCCACAACGACATCGCGCGAGAGGTCGCGTCCACGAACATCACCCAGTCGCAGTCCGACCAGACCGCACTCGAGAAGGGTCCGGAGAAGAAGGCGCTGGATGCCGCATCCACCCGCGTCTCTGCACTGGAGAACCAGGCCGCCACCGGCATCGTCGCCGGCACCGACTCCGGCTCGGCCTCGACCACCGCGGCGAAGTCGACGGTCGACGACATCACCGCCAAGATGGCCGACCAGCAGAAGGTGATCGACTCGGCCCGCGCGCTGTACCAGTGCGAGCTCACCGGCGAAGGCGCGGGCACCGTGCCGGGCTGCACCGGCGTGAACGGCCAGGGCTCCAGCTCGGATGCCGCCAAGGCTCAGCTCGCGCAGGCACAGCAGACCTATGACGCGCTCGCCGCCCAGCTGCGCTCCGCCAACGGCGACCTGTCCGCGGCCGAGACGGCCGAGAAGGCCAACACCTCGGCATCCGAGTCCTCCAACCGTCAGCAGGCGAAGGACCAGCTCCCGGCCGCCAAGCAGACCTACGAGAACGCGCTCGCCGCCTACATCGCCCGCGCCGACTCGGTCGCGGCGGGCAACGCCGGCGCGATCGGACTGCTCAGCCAGATCACCGGGCTGAACCGGCTGGCCGACAAGGAGCCGACGATCCTCTGGGCGCACTGGCTGATCGCCGCGCTGTTCTTCATGATCGAGCTGCTGCCCGTGCTCGTGAAGGTGCTCACCAGCTGGGGAGACCCCTCGTTGTACGAGAAGACCGCCGCGATCCGCAAGCAGGTCGACCTCGACCGGGTGACCGCGGACGGCTTCCGGGATCGCGCGGCGATCGTGACGGCGGATGCCACGGCATCCGACCCACCGGCATCCGCGCCACCGGCGCCGCCCGCATCCGTCGACGGGACTCCGACCGTACCGATGACCCGCGCCGACCTGCGGGAGTCCGTACCGGTCTGACGGGCACTAGCGTTAACGCATGGTCAACTATCGCTATCTCGGCAACAGCGGTCTCAAGGTCTCGGAGATCACCTATGGCAACTGGGTGACGCACGCGTCGCAGGTCGGTGACGACGCTGCGGTCAAGACCGTGCACGCCGCCCTGGATGCCGGCATCACCACGTTCGACACGGCCGACACCTACGCCAACACGGCCGCCGAGGTCGTGCTCGGCAAGGCGCTCGAAGGGCAGCGCCGCGCAGGGCTGGAGATCTTCACGAAGGTCTACTTCCCGACCGGCCCGAAGGGCCCCAACGACACCGGCCTGAGCCGCAAGCACATCATGCAGTCCATCGACGGGTCGCTCGAGCGTCTCGGCACCGACTACGTCGACCTGTACCAGGCGCACCGCTACGACCACGAGACGCCGCTCGAGGAGACCATGCAGGCCTTCGCCGACGTCGTCCGCGCGGGCAAGGCGCTCTACATCGGCGTCTCGGAGTGGACCGCCGAGCAGCTGCGCGAGGGCCACGCCCTGTCGAAGCAGCTCGGCTTCCAGCTGATCTCGAACCAGCCGCAGTACTCCATGCTGCACCGCGTGATCGAGGGCAAGGTCGTGCCGGCGTCCGAGGAGCTGGGCATCTCGCAGATCGTCTGGTCGCCGATGGCGCAGGGCGTGCTCAGCGGCAAGTACCTGCCCGGTCAGCCCGTGCCCGACGGCTCGCGCGCCACAGACCCGCACTCGGGTGCGCACTTCATCGAGCGACTGCTGCGCGATGACATCCTCACCGCCGTGCAGCGGTTGAAGCCGATCGCCGCGCAGGCGGGGTTGACGATGCCCCAGCTCGCCATCGCGTGGGTGCTGCAGAACCCCAACGTGGCGGCCGCGCTGGTGGGCGCGTCTCGTCCCGAGCAGCTCGCCGACACCGTCAAGGCGTCGGGCGTGAAGCTGGAGGCGGATGTCATGGCCGCGATCGACACCGCGCTCGCCGGCGTCGTCAACGACGACCCCGAGGACACCTACTCGGTCTCCCCGAAGACCCGCCTGGTCTGAGCCAGCCTGGTCTGACCCGCCGGGGGCCGATCCACATCGCCAGGTCGCAATGGATGTCGCTATTCGGACTCCGAAGCGGCAACCGTTGCGACCTGGGCGATGTGTTCGGTCGTTGTGGCGGCAACCATTGCGACCTGGAGGGGCGCGGGGTGAGAGGCGGGGCGGCTACTCCTTCACGGCGCCGGCCGTCAGGCCCTGAACGATCCAGCGGCTCGCGAGGGCGAACATCAGCATCGTCGGCAGGATCGTCAGCACGGCGGCCGCTGACATCGAGCCCCAGTCGATGTTGAACGTCGAGATGAAGCCGTTCAACGCCGAGGGCACCGTGCGGTTCTCATCCGTGTTCATCAGCACCACCGACAGGAACAGCTCGTTCCAGCAGTTCACGAAGTTGAAGATGAATGCGGCGATGATGCCCGGCGTCATCACCGGAACGAGCACCCGGAACAGCGCACCCAGGCGCGAGCATCCGTCGATCATCGCCGCCTCTTCCAGCGCGTCGGGCACGTTCTCGAAGAAGCCGCGCAGCATGACCGTCGAGAACGGGATGCAGATCGCGATGTACACCAGGATCAGGCCGGGCTTCGTATCCACCAGGCCCAGGTCGCTCATCATCGAGTACAGCGGGCCCAGCGCGATGAACGCGGGGATCATCTGCGTCAGCAGGAACGCGATCAGCACGGCGCCCTTGCCGCGGAACTCGAACCGGGCGATCACATAGGCGCTGAGCAGCGCGATCAGCGTCGCCACGGCACCCGCCGTGACCGCCACCAGTGCCGAGTTGCCGAGGAAGACCCCGAAGGAGCTCTTCTCGAACAGGCTGACGTAGTTCTCCAGCGACGGCTGGCTGGGCCAGTACTCGATCGGATACGTGTTGACGGTGCCCGGCGCCTTGAACGAGGTCAGTGCGATCCAGTACAGCGGGAACAGGGTGATGATCAGCCAGAGCGCGAGTCCGACCACGCGCACCACCCCGCCGACGGTCACCTTTCGCGGACCGCGGGGAGCGGATGCCGGATTCGGCACGGTCAGGCGCCGGGTCTCCGTGCCTGAAGAGCGTGTTCCGGTGGCGACAATTGCGGAACTCATTTCTGCACCTTCCTCATCACCATCAGGTAGAACGCGCAGAACACGAACAGGAAGGCGACGACGATCAAGCCGATGGCGCTCGCGATGCCGTAGTTGCCCTGCTGGGTGTAGTCGATCATCCAGGTCGTGATGATGTGGGTCTGGCTGGCAGGACCGCCTCGGGTCATCGCCCAGATGACGTCGGGGAAGTTGAAGATCCAGATCACGCGCAGCAGGATCGTCAGGAAGAGCGTCATCGAGATGTACGGGATGATGATCGAGAACAGCTGACGCGCCTTGCCTGCACCGTCCAGGCTGGCGGCCTCGAGCATGTCATCCGGAACCGACTGGAGTGCGGCGAGGATCATGATCGCGAAGAACGTCACGCCGTACCAGATGTTGGCGACGATCACCGCGAACATCGCCAGCTTCGGGTCTGCCAGCCAGGGCAGCGGCTGCTCGATCAGCCCCACCTTCATGAGCAGGTCATTGATCACGCCGAACTCGGCGTTGAACATCCAGCGGAACAGCATCCCGATCAGGAATCCCGACACCGCCCACGGGAAGAACACCAGCGCCTGGTACAGCCCGCGGAAGCGGAACTTCTTGCGCAGCGCCAGCGCGATGAGGAACCCGATGACCAGCTGGGGCACGAGCGAGCCGACCACCCAGAGCACCGAGTTCCACGCGATCGTGGGGAACGCCGGGTTCTGGAACACGGCGACGAAGTTGTCGAAGCCGACCCAGGGCGTTGATGTGAGATCCCAGAGGTTCCAGTCGTGGAACGCCATGCGCGCGCCCTGCAGCATGGGGAAGTACGTGAACCAGCAGACGAACACGATGGCCGGGGCCATGAACGCCAGCAGCGTCCACGCGTGTCGTGCCCGGAAGGGGCGCCGGGAGGCTCCGCCGACGATGCCGACGGAGCCTCCCGAACGAGTGCGAAGCGACAAGGGTCAGCCCTTCTCCGAGGCGTACTTCTCCGTCCAGAAGGTGTCCCAGGACTTCAGCAGCTCGCTGGTGGTCATGTTGCCCAGCAGCACCTTCTGCACGTCCTGATCGGACTTCTGGATCCACTCCGTCCACCAGCTGACACCGCGCGGCTGGCGCACGTTGACGTAGGTGTCGGGGTTCTCGGTCATGGTGACGTAGCTGGTCCACGGACCGGTCTTGTAGAACTCGTCATCCGAGGCGGATGCGATGATCGGCACCAGGCTGTTGGCCTGCGCGAATTTCGTGGCCGGCTCCTTCGACGACAGGAACTCGACGAGCTTGACGGCGGCGGCGGTGTCCTGGCTGTTCTTCGCGACACCCCAGCCGGCGACCGCCAGTGGCTGGGCTGCCTTGCCACTCGGACCGACGAGCAGAGGAGCGGTGTCCCACTGGTCTTCCTTGAGCGAGGAACCCTGCACGGTCGCGATGACCTCGGGATCCTGCAGCAGGAACGCCGTCGATCCGTTGGTGAAGCCCTCGACCATCTCGGGGTAGCCCCACGAGACGGCGGACGGCGGCGACGCCTTCTTGAACAGGTCGAAGTAGTCGTCGACCGCCTCCTGCGCCTCGGGCGCCGAGAACATGGTCTTGCCGTCCTTCAGCAGGAACGCATCATCCACGTTCAGGTCGTCGATCGTGTACGCCTCGATGGCCGCGACGACGTTGCTGTTGGCGTTCTGACCGCCGCGGAACGCGTAGCCGAAGATGTTCTTCGCCGGGTCCTGAATGGCGGATGCCTGCTCCAGCAGGTCCTTCCAGCTGTGCGGCGGTCCGTCGAAGCCGGCCTGCTTCACGAGGTCGGTGCGGTAGAACAGCGACAGTCCGTAGAAGCCGTACGGCACGAAGTAGGTCTTGCCGTCCTCGGCCACGGAAGCGGACTGCGCGTTGTCGGTCAGCTCGCTCCACCCGTCCCACTTGTCGAGGTCGCTCTTCAGGTCGTACAGCCAGCCGTTGTTCGCGAACGGTCCGACGGTGATGTCGCGCACCTCGAGAACGTCGACGCCCTTGCCGGACTGCAGCATCTGCTGGATCTTCTGATCCGCCTGCTCGGTGGGCGGCGAGATGAGGTTGACCTTGATCTTCGGGTTGTCCTTCTCGAAGTCGGCGATCAGTCCCTTCAGCAGGTCGGTGCGGGTGGGGTTGGTCAGGCTTTCGACCATCTGGAGTGTGACGGAGCCGTCTGCGGCGGGGCCACCGCCGGAGGAGCAGCCGGTGAGGGCGAGGGCGGCAACGGTGCCGATCCCCGCTGCGGCGGTCAAGATCCTGTGCTTCATGAGATGCCTCTCGATCTGGGGTTGGTTTCTGGGTGGGATGAAGTCGTGGTGGTCAGATGATGGCTGCGGAGGAGCGGATGCCGGTATCGATGCCGGCGCGCTGCAGCAGCTGCGGCACACAGCGCTCGATGAACGCATCGATGTCGGATGCCTCGGTGTACAGGTGCACGGACATCCGGTAGTAGCCGACGCCCTGGAAACTGGTGAACGCGGTCTCCACGCCTGTCGTGTCGAGCAGCTGCATACGCAGGTCATCCGCTACCTCGCGCGTGGCGCCCAGGCCCGGGGGCAGACGGATCAGGCGCATCGATGGGACGGGGGTGGGCAATGGCGTCAGCGGGTCTTCGGTGCTGTACGGGCGCAGTGCGTCGGCGATGGCTTCGGCACCGGCATCCGCCATCGCCGTCATCGCCTCGCGGGTGGCGGCCCAACCGAACTCGTCCTCGATGAAGTCGATCGCGGCGGGAGTGCTGAGATAAGTGGTGGCGTCGATCGTGCCCTGGGTGTCGAAGCGGCCGGGGAACGGCTCGGGAGCGCCCCACGAGTCGATGAGCGGCCACAGCTCCTGACGGTCTTCGGCCTGCGTGACCAGCAGGGCGGAACCGCGCGGCGCGCAGGGCCACTTGTGCATGTTGCCGAACCACCAGTCGCCGCCGCCGGCGATCGCGGCATCCGGGATCAGGCCGGGCG
>JBARWR010000114.1:0-5879 GCA_049646915.1 Microbacterium sp. | reverse complement strand
TGTCGGAGCCTCCCCAGCGATCCGCCTCCGCCTTCGCCGCCTCGGCGGCGGCGTCCGCCTCGCGAAGTGCGGCCTCCGCGTCGACGGCAGCGGGCCGCTCGGACTCCCCTGGTCGATTCTTCTCCATGACCACACTCTAGGCCTGGCGGGTGACGGACGGGCCTGCCGATGACCGCGAGCGCGCCTTCGTCCGCGCCGTGTAGCGTTGCCCTGTCGATGAAAGGGTTCGAAATGAGCACGCGCGCGGAACTTCGCAGGAGGCGAGCGAAGCCTCGATCCCCCTGGCGCGTCGTCCTCTCCGCTCTCCTGATCCTGCTCTGGCTGGTGGGAGCCGGGCTGGGCGGCCCGCTGTTCGGCAAGATCGATGAGGTCTCCTCCAACGACCGCACCGCCTACCTGCCGGACTCGGCTCCGGCCACCGAGGTGCAGCAGGCGCTCGGCGACTTCCTCGGCTCCGACTCGCTGCCCGCCGTGGTCGTCTTCGAGTCGGATGCGAAGATCGACGACGCGCTGAAGGACGAGCTCACCGCCGCCCTGGAGAACGCGGTGACCGCGGAGGGTGTGAAGGACGGTTCCTCGCCCGTCATCGTCTCCGAGGACGGACTCGCCGCCCAGGCCTTCGTGCCCATCGACGCGGATGCCGATGTCGGCGACGTGTCCTCTGCGCTCTCCTCCGATCTGCGCGATGCCGTGCCGGACGGCGTCACCGTGCACATCACCGGACCGGCAGGCTTCACCGCCGACCTCATCGCCGGCTTCGCGGGCATCGACGGCATCCTGCTGCTGGTGGCGCTGCTGGCGGTGCTGGTGATCCTCGTGATCGTGTATCGATCGCTGCTGCTGCCGGTGGTCGTGCTCAGCACCAGTCTGTTCGCCCTCTGCGTGGCACTGCTGGTGGTCTGGTGGGCCGCGAAGTTCGGCATCCTGCTGCTCAGCGGGCAGACCCAGGGGATCCTCTTCATCCTCGTGATCGGCGCCGCGACCGACTACTCGCTCCTCCTGGTCGCCCGCTACCGCGAGGAACTGCGCTTCACCGAGGACAGGTGGATCGCGATCCGCGCCGCCTGGAAGGGCTCGTTCGAGCCCATCCTCGCCTCGGGTGGAACGGTGATCGCCGGTCTGCTGTGTCTGCTGCTCAGTGATCTGAAGTCGAACAGCACGCTCGGACCGGTGGCAGCCATCGGCATCGTCTTCGCCATGCTCTCGGCGCTCACCCTGCTTCCGGCTCTGCTCGGGATCTTCGGTCGCGCCGTGTTCTGGCCGCGCCGTCCGGTGCTCGCCCCCGAGCGCGCAGTCGACGAGAACCCGCTGGACGGTCGGGGCGCGTGGCCGCGACTGGCCCGTGTGATCCGCCGTCGTCCGCGCCTGATCTGGATCTCGACCACCGTGGTGCTCGCGATCGCCGCGGCCGGCGTGGTGCAGCTGCAGGCCAGCGGCATCCCGCAGTCCGACCTGGTGCTGGGCCAGTCCGAGGCTCGAGACGGGCAGGCCGTGCTCGGCGACCACTTCCCTGGCGGATCGGGCAGCCCGGTGTACGTGCTGGTCGACGAGTCGCGGATGCAGGATGCCGCGGACGTGCTGCTGGGTGACGACGGCATCGACGGAGTGTCCGTGACCTCGTCCGATTCCGCCTCGGGCAGTGCCCCGGTCACAGAGGACGGCGTCCAGGCGTTCGGTCCTCCCGACACACCCGCTCCTGAGCCGACCGTCGTCGACGGACGCGTCCTGCTGCAGGGCACGCTCACCACCGCCGCCGACTCCGCAGACGCGGAGAGCACCGTGAACACCCTGCGCGGTGAGCTCGACGACCTCGACGCGCTGGTCGGCGGCGTCACTGCCACCTCGATCGACACCAACACGGCCTCGATCCACGACCGCAATCTGATCATCCCCGTCATCCTCGTGGTGATCTTCGTGATCCTCATGCTGCTGCTGCGAGCGGTGCTGGCCCCGGTGCTGCTCATCCTCACCACGGTGCTCTCCTTCGGCTCCGCTCTGGGAGTCGCAGCGCTGGTGTTCAACGGGGTCTTCCAGTTCCCCGGAGCAGATCCCGCCGTGCCGCTGTTCGGGTTCGTCTTCCTCGTGGCGCTGGGCATCGACTACAACATCTTCCTGATGACGCGGGTGCGCGAGGAGTCCCGTCGTCATGGCACGCGCGAGGGCATCCTGCGCGGTCTCGCCGTGACGGGCGGGGTGATCACCTCAGCCGGACTCGTGCTGGCAGCGACCTTCGCCGCCCTGTCGGTCATTCCGATCCTGTTCCTGGTGCAGATCGCGTTCATCGTCGCCTTCGGCGTGCTGCTGGACACCTTCGTGGTGCGCTCGCTGCTCGTGCCAGCGCTCGCCCACGACATCGGTCGGGCGATCTGGTGGCCCTCGCGTCTCAGCCGCCGCGACGTCGACGAGGCAGCTGAGACTGAGATCGAGGCGTCTGCGGTTGAGGTCGAATCCGACGAGGCGGGCAGGTCTGCGTGAGGATCTGGTCGCTGCATCCAGAGCATCTGGATCGCGCGGCTCTGGTCGCCTGCTGGCGGGAGACGCTGCTGGCGCAGGCGGTGCTGGCCGGGCGCACGCGCGGCTACCTCCGGCATCCGCAGCTGGAGCGGTTCCTCGCCGCATCCGATCCGCTGCCGGCCGTCGGCGCCTATCTGGTCGGCATCGCGGATGAGGCCGACCGGCGCGGCTATCGGTTCGACCGCTCGCGGATCTTGTCCCCCGCCGCCCCGACCGCGAGCATCGCCGTCACGAACGGCCAGCTGGCGCTGGAGTGGGCGCATCTGGGCGCCAAGCTGCAGGCGCGCAGTCCCGCGGATGCCGAACGCTGGCGCACAGCGGAGCCCGCACCGCATCCGCTGTTCCACCTCGTGCCCGGCGACGTCGCCGCCTGGGAGCGCGCACGTCCGGAATGACGACGCGAGTCTCGCGCCGGACGCCCGACGCGCGTACCGTCGAAGCATGAGCATCGACGCCGCCGACCGATCCGCCGTCGCCCACTTCGTCCGCACCTGCGGTGACGGCGTCGTGGCTACCGTCGGGCCCGACGGCGAGCCGCAGGCCGCTTTCGTGGGCCTGACCGCGACAGACGACGGGGTGCTGGTCTTCGATGCGACCTCGAGTTCGCGCAAGGTGGCCAACATCGGGCAGCGGCCCCGCGTCGCCGTCGCCGTGACGGGTGCCGACGTCACCGTGCAGTTGGAGGGGCGCGCTCGCGTCACCCGGGATGAGGAGCGCTGGCGACTGGGCGAGGTCTACAGTGACCGGTTCCCCGGATCGCGCGCGCTCGACGAGGGCTTTGCCGTGGTGGCCGTGGACGTGGAATGGGTCCGCGTCTACGATGCCGGCGTGCATCCGCCGCACGTCGCCGAGGCCTCCTGGACATGAGTCGCCGTTAGGTCAGCCCGACGCAGGTGTCAAGGGCGTTGGTGCGGACTGCGAGCGCGCGTAGCTTCGCGAGTGCCGCTGATCGCGGCGTCCGATGATTCGAGGAGGCACCCATGCCCGACCAGCCGGAACTCAAGGACGAGAAGCTCTACGAGAAGCTCCGCGACGAGGGTGCTTCGAAGGAGAAGGCGGCGCGCATCTCCAACGCGGCGGCCCGCGACGGACGCTCGGCGGTCGGCCACCGCGGCGGTGAGGCCGAGGACTATGAGGATCGCACGGTCGACGAGCTGCGTGATCGTGCGAAGGAGCTCGGCATCGAGGGCTACTCGGACAAGAAGAAGGATGAGCTGATCAAGATGCTCCGCGAGCACTGATCCCGGTCGCGTCGCTCAGGACCTCGAGTCGCGTCGCTCGGCAGCGAGCTCCACCCGCAGCCCCGCGTTCTCATCCTCCAGGTCGAGCAGACGGCCTATGCCGGCGAGATTCATGCCCTCGTCGCGCAGCTGGCCGACGCGGCGAAGTCGTTCGATGTCACCCGCACTGTAACGGCGGGTACCACCGTCACTGCGAGCCGGACTGAGCAGACCACGACGTTCGAAGAGACGCAGCGTCGCCTCGGGCATTCCGACCAGTTGGGCCGCGACGGCGATCCCGTAGAGCGGGGTGCGGGAATCGGGTTCTGTCACCGGTGGGGCCTCTCCTGACGATGAGTTGCGAAGATCATCAATTTGATCTATAACAAATCTACACCATCGGGTGCAGATAATCTGCATCCCACACATCAGCCCGTTACTCGGGCCGAACGAAAGGAGTACATCATGGGAATGACATTCGATCCGATCAGCCAGCTCGATCGTTTTGCTGCGAGCGTGCTGGATTCCGTTCGGTCTCCCCGTCTGATGCCCGTGGACCTGTTCCGCGACAGAGAACGCTACGTGCTGCACGCCGACCTTCCGGGTGTCGATCCCGGTTCTATCGACGTCGATGTGGACGGCACCCAGCTCTCTCTCCGCGCTCAGCGGACAGCCGACACCGGCGAAGGGGCGCGCTGGCTCACGCGTGAGCGCAGTACGGGCGCGTTCCTGCGGCAGTTCACGCTCGGCGACGGCGTCGATATCGACAGCATCAGCGCGTCCTACGAGAACGGTGTGCTCTCGGTGATCATCCCGGTGAGCGAGCGCGCGAAGCCGCGCAAGATCGCCGTGGACTCGGCCGCACATCGCGAGCAGATCGTCGCGTGACCTTGTGCGTGGGGCGCCTCAGGCGCCCGACGCACCTTCGCTGAAAGGAATGATGATGACAACGACAGTCTCTGGTCTGGAACGCTTCATCGACGACATGGAGTACCCGGCCACGAAGGATGACCTCGTCCGAGAGGCGTCTCGTGACGGACTCGCCGACGACGACCTCGCCGCCCTTCGCGCACTGCCCGAAGGCCGGTACGACGCGCGCTGCCGGCTGAGGGACGCGCTGGTCGTGCTGCTGCCTGCCCGCGGCGCTCTCGTCGGCACTTGAGTACAGACGGACTCGGATGAGACCCGCCTCGGGGTGTTCGGTGAGCGCCCGACGGGGTGTGCTGGGCCGTAGCATGGCGACATGGACGCCCGCATCCGCACCCTCGGCATCATCGGCGCCGGGCGGCTGGGCACCGTGGTCGCCTCTCTGGCAGCATCCGCTGGATACCGTGTCCAGGTCGCACGCTCCGGAGCGCCGGAGCCCATCGCGCGATCGATGGCCGCGATCGGCGCGTCGGCGGGATCGGTCGAGTCCGTCATCGACGGGGCGGATGCCGTGCTGCTGGCGCTCCCGCTCGGCAGCTACCGGACGCTTCCCGCTGAGCGCATGCGCGGGATGCTGGTGATCGACGCCATGAACTACTGGTGGGGCGCCGACGGCATCCGCCCTGACCTGAACGACCCTCGCACCTCGACGAGCGAGCTCGTGCAAGAGCATCTGCAGGGCGCTCGGGTGGTCAAGGCGCTCGGGCACATGGGCTATCAGGATCTCGAGGACGAAGCACGTCCTGCAGGAGCGTCCGAGCGCAAGGCGATCGCGATCGCCGGCGACGCAGCTGACGACGTGGCGGTGGTCTCGCGCTTGGTGGACGACGTCGGCTTCGACCCGGTGGTCGCAGGCCCGCTGGCTTCCGGCATCATGCTCGAACCGGGTGCGGAGGCCTTCGGTGCGGACGTGGATGCCGTGGAGCTGCGTGCAATGCTGGAGAGATTCCCGACATCGCAACGTGGGATCGTGGTGGCACGGGCGCGCGGCGGGGATCTCTGAGCGCGCTGCCCGGCCTCAGCCGGTCGTGGGAGGGGCGTCGCTCGAGTCAGCGGGCGCGTCGGCGGCTGCTCCTGCGGTCGGGCTGACGGATCCGCGCAGCGCGTCAGGTGTGGGCAGGTCCACCCAGAGTCTGATGCTGCCTTTTCTGGGGCCCGCGCCGTTGACCACGGCCGCACCGCCGATGCGATCGAGCATTGCCGCCACGGGTTCTGCAA
>JBARWR010000113.1:0-5239 GCA_049646915.1 Microbacterium sp. | reverse complement strand
GCGCAGGTACTCGTCCACACCACCCGGCAGATGGCGCAGTCGGCCGTCCATCACGGCGTACTGCTGGTCGGTGACGCGCTCCAGGAAGTACCGGTCGTGCGAGACGACCAGCAGCGTGCCCGGCCAGGAGTCCAGCAGATCCTCGATGGCGGCGAGCATGTCGGTGTCCATGTCGTTGGTGGGCTCCGCGAGTGAAAGAAAGGAGGAGAGAAAGGACGGACGTACCTGATGTCCGTGAACAAGACCGCAACCTCCTTCCCCCACAGCGTGATGGGTTTCCCCATCGGCCTCGACGCCCTCCTCTACGGGCGCGCCTCGAAGGACCGTCACAAGCTGATGCGCTCGATCGGCGATCAGGTCGATGAGTGCAAGAGCTGGTGTGCCCGGCTCGAGTGGAACGTGGCGAAGATCATCACCGACGCCGATCGGTCAGCATCTCAGTGGCGACGCAAGGAACGCGAGGGCTGGGAAGAGGCCATCGAGCTGATCAAGTCCGGCCGCTACGGCGTGTTCGTCACCTGGGAGCCTTCCCGAGCTGGCCGCGACATGGAGATCTACGTGCAGCTCCGCAAGGCGTGCCAGCAGGCCGGCGTGCTCTACATGACGCACGGCCGGGTCTACGACTTCTCCCGCAGCGACGACGCCTACGCGCTCGGTTCCGAGTTCCTGCGCGCAGAGGCCGATGCCAACAACATGCGCGAGCGACAGCTGCGCACCGTGAAGCTGAACGCAGAGAAGGGCCGCCCGCACGGCCACCTCTCTTACGGCTACCGTCGCGTATACGACGAGCGCACCGGTGTGCTGCTGCGGCAGGAGCCAGACCCCCACTCCGGAGAGCTGGTGAAGATGATGGCGCGCGAAGTCCTCGCGGGAGCGTCGCCGTTCAAGGTCGCCAACATCATGCAGGACCTGGGCGAGCCGATGCCGCAAGGGCCGAGAGAGGGCAACCTCGAACGCGGCTGGGGGGCGCTGACGATTAAGCAGATCCTGCGCAACCCGGCGATCGCGGGCAAGCGGGTGTACCGCGGTGAGATCATCGGCGACGCTGCATGGGACCCGCTGGTCTCGGACGACGACTTCGCCCGGCCGCAGAAGATCCTCGGGGATCCGGCTCGCCGGGTGCACCACCACGACGGCGTCACCCCCAAGTCACTGCTCTCGCACATCGCCCACTGCCACTATTGCGGCCGCCCGATGGTGCGAACGACCAACAAGAACCGGAGCGTCAATGGGGGTCCGCGGCACGAGCGATACACGTGTCGATTCCGAGGCTGCATGAAGGTGATGATCGCCTCCGGCTGGCTGGACGAGTACGTCTCGGCGACCGCGGTGGCGTGGCTCAGCACGCCGGAGAACATCGCCTCCCTGATGGCGGATGATGACGACTGGGTCGAACGGTGCGCGCAGGCGGAGCGAAGGGCAGCCGAGTTGCAGGCCCGCCTTGATCTGGCCGCAGTTGGTCGCGACGGCGAGGTCGGCGATCGTGGTGTCTTCGGTCTCGCCCGAGCGGTGCGACATCACCGCGGTGTAGCCGGAGCGCTGGGCGAGGGTCACGGCATCCAGAGTCTCGCTGAGCGTGCCGATCTGGTTGACCTTCACGAGTACCGAGTTGGCGACGCCGAGGTCGATGCCCTTCGCAAGTCGCGTCGGGTTGGTGACGAACAGGTCGTCGCCGACGAGCTGCAGGCGCTCGCCGAGCGCCCGGGTGAGGCTCACGTAGGCGTCCCAGTCGTCTTCGGCGAGCGGGTCCTCGATGCTCACGAGCGGGTAGTCGGCCACGAGCTGCTGGTAGTACTCGATCATGGCGTCGGCATCCAGCTCGCGGCCCTCGTAGCGGTAGAGCCCTTCGCCGAAGAACTCGGTGGATGCCACGTCGAGCCCCAGCGCGATGTCGCGGCCGAGCGCGAACCCCGCGGTCTCGATCGAGGCCACGATGAAGTCGAGCGCCTCGCGCGCGGTGGACAGGTCGGGAGCGAAGCCGCCCTCGTCGCCGAGCCCGGTCGACAGGCCCTTCTTGCCGAGTTCTCCCTTGAGCGCGTGGTACACCTCGGCTCCCCAGCGCAATGCCTCGGAGAAGCTTTCGGCGCCGATCGGGAGCACCATGAACTCCTGCACGTCGATGCCGTTGTCGGCATGGGCGCCGCCGTTGATGATGTTCATCATGGGAACGGGGAGCGTGTGCGCGTTGGGGCCGCCGAGGTAGCGGAACAGCGGCAGGTCGGCGGAGTCGGCGGCGGCCTTGGCCACGGCGAGGGAGACGCCGAGCATTGCGTTGGCGCCGAGGCGCTTCTTGTTGTCGGTGCCGTCGAGCTCGATCAGGTGGGCGTCGATGAGCCGCTGGTCGGTGGCGTCGAACCCTTCCAGTTCCGGGCCGATCTCGTCGACGACCGCCGCGACCGCCTTGAGCACGCCCTTGCCCTGGTAGCGATGCTTGTCGCCGTCGCGCAGCTCGTAGGCCTCGAACGCGCCGGTCGATGCACCGGAGGGAACGGCGGCCCGGGCGACCGTGCCATCGTCGAGCAGCACCTCCACCTCGACGGTCGGGTTGCCCCGGGAGTCCAGGATCTCACGGGCGAGCACGGCGTCGATGAGGGCCACAGGTGTCTCCTTCGAAGGAATTGGGAGGGATACCTGCAGTCTATCGGCGGCGGTATGGCGCTACGTGGCGCTGCGCGACGTCGCCTTCGCCGCGACCATGCCGTAGCCGCCGCGCTGCTCGTAGATGGCCAGGTATGGACTCAGATCGAGCGTGCTCACACCGCCGATCGCCGCCGCACGACCGTGCTCGTCCTTGGCCCGCAGCATCGCGAGACCCATGTCGGCGAACTCCCACCCGAGGTCGCCAGGCGTCATGCGACCGCCCGGCCGGTACCAGGTCGAGACCTCGGTGCACATGCCGAGCAGCCCGAGGGTCGCCAACCGCGGGTTGGACACCCAGAACTGCTCCTTCGCGAGCCCGGCCGAGATCGTGGTGAACCACAGCAGTTCGTACTCGTCGCGCATCGCGACGATGCGCTTGCGGTTCGCCGACCCGAGCTGCTCGACCTCGCTGTCGACCACCTTGGTCTCGAACCGATGCTTGGCGTGCACCTGCACGTGCAACCGGATGAGTCCGGCCACGGTGGGAACCGGCTCGACCGTCGCCTCGGCGAGCGCGCGGGAGGCCTGCAGCAGCCCGGTCATGCCGCCGAACATCACCTGCTCGAGCAGGTCGTCCTTCGAACCCATGTAGTGGTAGAGCGAACCGGGGGTCAGGTCGGATGCCTCGGCGATGTCGCGCGTCGAGGTGCCCGCGAATCCCTGCTTGGCGAAGAGCGCGAGCGCTGCGCGCCAGATGCGTTCGTCGGCTGCTGCCTTCGTGGTCATGGCCGGTGCTCCACGGTGCGGGCTCGTGCGTCGGTGGGGATCTCGTTCGGTTCCGCTCCGGTGAGGGCACGAGCCGGGTTGCGCACGAGCAGCTGCTCGACCTCGACCTTGCTCAAGCCCATCCTTTCCATCAGCGGGACCGCGCGATGCAAGAGATGGTGCAGTCCCTCACCACCGTACCTGGTCAGGTGCACCCGAGTGCAGATGTCTTGACTGACCAGGATGCGGTCGGCGAACCCGGCATCCATGAGCGTCTTGATCATGGCGATCCGGCCCGCGTCGTTGGGCATGCCGGTGAACTCCGACACGAAGTAGTAACTCGACTCCTGACCGAACAGGTCGAACTCGAGCATGCACCCGGTGCGAGCGAGCTCGATCATGGCCGCCGTGTCGGTGAGGGTGCGCTCGACGTGACACATCACGGTGCGCTCAGGATCAGCGCCGGACCGGCGTACCGCGTCCATGGCGGCGAGCGGCGCTTCGGGGTGGCGACCGGGGTGGATCTGCAGCGCGACACCGGTGCGCTGCTGCGCGAGGCACGCCGCCTGCAGCGACCGCTCCTCAAGGGGGTGGTGGGGCCACGACAGCCCCACCTCGCCGATGAAACCCGCCCGGATGCCGGTGTCGCCCACCCCGACGGTCAGCTCGGCCTCGATCTGCTCGGCCAAGGACGTCACCGAGCGCTCGGCGAAGTCGGCGGGGAGCGCCTCGGCCACATACCAGCCGCTGCCCATCACCACGTTGACCCCGGTGCGCTGCGACACCTCGACGAGCGCGACCGGGTCGCGCCCGATGCCGATGCTCGTCGCATCGACGATCGTGCGCCCGCCCTCGCCGGCGAATGCGGTGACCTCCTCGACCGCCACCTCCAACTCGTCGACCCGCAGCACGTGCTCATTGAGCAGCCTCGCCTGCAACTCGTACCGGTTGGTGAGCGCGAGCGGCTCGCTCCGGATCGGGTCTGAGTCGTCGGGCAGGTAGGCGCGGAAGTCCGAGATGAGGTGCTCGTGCATGTGGGTGATGCCCAGCTCGTCGACACTGAGCGCGCCGGTGACGGCCTGTACGACGCTCATGCCGACTGCGCTCCCAGGGCATCGGAGACCATCGCGGGAACCCGATCGCGCCACGGTTCTGCGCGCTCGACCTGACCGGCCAGCTGCAGCAGCATCCAATCGGCTCGAGGGCCGCCGACGAACTGCACACCGCCGGGGAGTCCGTCTTCGCGCATGTGCATGGGCAGCGAGATCGCGGGGAGCCCGAACATGTTGTAGGTCGACGTGAATCCCGCGTGATGGTAGGCACGGAACAGCACCGACATCGGGTCGTTCGCCTCGTCTTCGAACAGCCAGCCGATCGGGGGCGGACCCGACGGCGTGGTCGGGGTGATCACGACATCGACCTCGCCGCTGACCCACGGCTCGATGCAGCGCGCGGTGAGCTGCTGCATCTGCGCGATGAGGTCGAACACCATCGGCACCGTGAACTGCCGCGCGCGCTCGTGGAGGGCCTGCGTGAGCGGCTCGGTCTTGGCGAAATCGATGCCTGGGAAGTCGCCGTGCGAGGCGATCCACATGGAGGTGAACAGTCGCTCGATGAGCTCCTGGTCGAAGTCCGGCAGCGAGATCTCGAACACGTGGTGACCGAGGGCGCTGAGCAGGCCCGCGGCCCGCAGCACGGCCGTGAGGCCCTCCTCTTCGACCGGAACCGGGAGCCCGGGACGCCGGAAGACACCGATCTTGAGCGGCTTCGGGTCTTCGAGCATCGCCTCGGCGTACGGGCGCTCGGCGCGCGGCACGACATACCAGCGACGCGGGTCGGGCACCGCGAGCACGTCGAGCGCGGCCGCGGTGTCTTCGACGGTGCGGCTGAGCAC
>JBARWR010000112.1:0-18351 GCA_049646915.1 Microbacterium sp. | reverse complement strand
GGCGTGCCGGGCGGATTCGCGCAGGCGTACCGCGTGCTGGCCGGGTTCGAGGAGGCAGGTCACGCTCGGCGCGGCTACGTGATCGAGCGGCTCGGTGCCGCCCAGTTCGCGGCCTCCACCACTGTCGACCGGCTGCGCACCTTCGCCGCACTCTCCGATCCTCCACCACGGCAGGCGATCACGCTGGCGGCGACCGATCCGGCGAACCCGTACGGTGCGGCGCTGGCCTGGCCACGACTCGACGAGGTCTCGCATCGTCCAGGCCGCAAGGCCGGTGGACTGGTGGTGCTCGTCGACGGATCGCTCGTGCTGTATCTGGAACGCGGCGGGCGCACCGTGCTCGCCTTCGCTGACGACCCGGACGCACTGCGCGCCGCGACATCCGATCTCGCCGCGACGTCCCGCGCCCGCCGACTCGAGACGCTCACCGTGGAGAAGATCAACGGCGCCGGCGTCTACGGCACCCCGTTCGCCGTCGCGCTGCAGGAGGCCGGCTTCGTCCCCACCCCGCGCGGCTACGCGCTGCGAAAGGCGATCTGAGACCGGGACGGGTTCGCGGGTCGATTCACTCGGCGGGCGCCTCGGGAACGAAGCCCCGCTCGATCCACCGCACGATGCGCTCGACCGATGATGTCGCTGCGGGCTCATCCGGCCGGTTCAGATGGCCGTGCAGGGTGGCGGGCTCGATCGCGAGTTCGAGCGGGACTCCTGCTTCGACCAGGGTCTCGGCGAACACCTCGCCGGAGAGTCGCAGAAGATCGATCTCGGAGTTGATCATGAGCACCGGAGGGAAACCGACGAGATCGGATGCGGTCGCGCGACCGGGCACGACGGGCAGCGGGGCGTCATCGACGGGACCTCCGAAGAAGTTCCGGTACATGTCGTCCACGTACCCGGGGCGGTGGAGGGCCGTCGGGTTCGCCTCGAGCTGAGCCCGCAGCCGCGCATCCGGCGCGGGCTGGTGGGCGAGAAGAGTCGGATAGGCGAGGAAGACGCCCGCAGGCACTGGTAGTCCAGCACGTTCGCCCGCGAGGAGGCGCAGCACCGCGCCCGCGACGAGGTTGCCGCCGGCGCTGGCGCCTCCCATCGCCAGACGATCGGTGTCGATGCCGAGCTCGTCTCCGTGATCGTGCGTCCAGCGCAGGGCTGTGAGGATGTCGTCGGAGGGGACCGGATAGTGGAATCCGCCCCCGAGGTGCCGGTAGTCGACCGAGACGGCGGTGACTCCGCGTGCAGCGAGAGCTCCCGCGGTCCAGTCCGCTTCCGGCATGTCGAGGTCGCCGCCGGCGAAGCCACCGCCGTGCGCCCAGATCAACGCCGGGCCTCGAGTGGCGCTCTCCGGGAGAGCGGCGGGGCACACCCGGAGCAGCCCATCGGCCGCGTCATATGGCACTGTCATGGTCCTGAACTCCCTGGCCTGTCGTCGTCGGCATCCGCTGTCTTCGCGATACGCTACCTGAATCGTTTCAAGATCCGCAAGACCGAATCGTTGATCCATATGATGGATTCACCGCGCGCAACGCGACGAGCAAGATGAGGTGCATGTGACCGGGCCAGTGGGAATCCGCGAGGTGGCGGAGCGAGCAAACGTGTCGGTCGGCACCGTCTCGAACGTCCTCAACAAGCCGGAGCTGGTGTCAGCACGGACTCTGGCGCTCGTGCAGGCGACCATGGACGAGCTCGGATTCGTGCGGAATGACCTCGCCAGACAGCTGCGCATGGGCGGCGGCACCACACTCGGCATGATCGTACTCAACGTCGCGAACCCGTTCTGGGCCGATCTCGCGCACGCCTGCGAGGCGGCCGCCGAAGCGCAGGGCCACACGGTGATCTTCGGCAGCAGCGACCAGCTCGACGGACGCGAGGACCGCTACATCGATCTCTTCGAGGAGCAGCGCGTGCGCGGAATGCTCATCGCCCCCCTGGACGGGGCGACGGAGCGGATGAACCGGCTCACCCGGCGCGGCATGCCGCTGGTGCTCTTCGACATCCACGCCGATGACGGCGACGCATGCTCCGTCGCGCTCGACGGCGATGCCGGCGGATACCTCGCCGTCAAGCACCTTCTCGACACCGGCCGCCGGCGGGTGGCCTTCCTCGGCGGACCGCTGCACCAGGTCGCCGACCGCTGGGAGGGCGCCCGACGGGCCGTCGCCGAGATCGCGGATGCGACGCTGACCCATTTCGACACCGCCGACCAGACGATCGCGGACGGGCGGGCGATCGGCGAGCTGATCGCCGCCCTTCCCGACGACTCTCGCCCGGATGCGATCTTCGGCGCCAACGATCTGCTGGCACTCGGCGCGATGCAGTCGCTCATCCTCGCCGACGGCATTCGGCTTCCGCAGGACATCGGCATCGTGGGCTACGACGACATCGACTATGCGGCATCGGCAGTCGTGCCGCTCACCACGATCCACCAGCCGAGAGAGGCGCTCGCGATCGAGGCCGTCCGGCTGGTGCTCGACCACGCGGCGATGAACGGAGCGCACCAGCACGAGCACCTGCTGCTGCCGCCCCGTCTCGTCGTGCGGGAGAGCACGTCGCGCTGAGCGCCCCTGATCACCAGGTTCGCCGCGTCGTGCTGTGACCCGCCTCGCCGAGGTGGAATGCGAGCGGGGTCGAGTCCGCCGCGTCGTAGGGCCCGGCGTTGCTCTCCCCCGCCTCCGCCGACCGCGCGCGGATGCCGACCTCGATTCCGACGATCGCAGAGCGCGCTGCCAGGTCGGTCACCTCGACGGCCACGCGGTTCCAGCCGGCGGGCCAGATCGTCCCGGTTCCGCGCGCACTCGTGCCGTCGGCGCCGTGCACGATGATGACGCTCTCGAGAGCTCCGGGCGGGTTCGGGATGCAGAGGTCGAGCAGCGCGTAGACGAAGTGCGAGCCATGCAGGTCGCGCCCGACATCGGGAACCGCGACATCGCCCGGGCTCAACCGCACCGTCAGCATCCGCTCTCCGTCCTCCCCGATGGACGGCCCACCTCGCCGCGACCGCACCCGCACCACAGGGCCGGAGGGCTGCTCGTGCGGCACCGGCATGCAGCGGATGCCGGTATGCAGCGTCTCGATGGACTCCGCGCCTGCGCTGGTGATGGTTCCCGCCTCGATGCTCCTCGCGAGCCAGTCGCGTTCGCCCTCCACATCGGGTGAGGGTGCCGGGTGCCATGGCGGTGCCCAGACCGTCTCGTCTCCGGCCGCGCCCGAGGACTCCTCGATCTGACGCGGGGGTGCGGGAACGACACGGTTGTGCACGCCCGCCCCGAGCGTCTCAGACGCCCGACCAGGCAGGCGCAGCTCGCCGCGGGCGCCGACCGGCACCGTGAGGGTGAGCGTGAGCCTCTCGCCCTCGATCCGGTAGTCGAGTCCGACGATGCCGCGCACGGTGCGCGAGGTCACCGTCAGCGCATCCATCCCTCTGACGAACTGCGGTTCGGCGACGAACTCGGACCATCCTGCGCCGGTCGGCCGCAGGCCGGCGAGCCACTGCCAGGCCCAGCCGGCGAACGGGCCGCCGAGTCCGATGTGGTCGAGTGATCCGGTGCCCGTGTTCCGCGGATCGATCCACCAGCATTCCCAGAACGTCCCTGGGCCGTGATCGAGCATGGCGCCGATCCCCGGCTCCGCAGGCTGATGCAGCGCGTCGAAGACGACCTGCGAGTGACCGCTGCGAGCCAGGGCCCGCACGACCGTCCGTGTGGTCGCGAAGCCCGACGTGACGCGGTCACCGTGCGATCGCACATCGGAGGCGATGCGTCGAGCCGCACGCGCACTCTCGGCGGGGGTCAGTATCCCCGCCTCGATGCCGATCGCATCCGCCGCCTGCGTGCCGTTCCCGAACACATCACGCTGCTCATCGAGGAAGGCGGCACGCGCGGCGGCGCGGAGATCCGCGGCCTCAGCGCGGCGCGCCGGCGCAGCATCCGCGTCTCCGACGGATTCCTCGAGGAGCTCGAGCGAGTCCAGGCAGTCGATGGCCGCGAAGGTGTGGTGCAACGGCGGGGGCGTCTGCGCGAGCGCGAGCCAGTCCGATCCGTAGCTGATCGGTGCGCGGCCGATCACACCGTCGTCCGTGCGCAGGGTCAACAGATAGTCCGCCCAGCGACGCACCGCGGGAAGCGCGTCGCGCACGACTCGCGCGTCTCCGTAATGCAGCCAATGTCCGAGCAGCACTCTGGGCAGTGCCGCGCCCCACACCGGATCGGGCGTGACCCTCGGGTCCCGCAGGTCGGGCGAGATCGCCGGGATGCTTCCGTCCGGCTGCTGACTGGTGCGGAGGTCCCCGAGCCATTTCTCGAAGAACCCCTGCATGTCGAAGGCGGAGAAGTCGAACTCGGCGGCTGATGCGGTGTCTCCCGTCCAGCCGGACTGCTCGCGGGTCGGGCAGTCCTCCGGGATGCCGTGCACGTTGTTGAGCAGCGTGCGGCCGGCGACGGCGACGAGCGCGTTCACCTGCGCGTCGTCGGAGTGCAGCGCGCTGCTCGGCTCGAGATCGGAGTGCAGGCTCCAGGCATCCAGCACGATGTCGACGTCATCCGGCAGCCCGAGGACCTCGACGTAGCGGAAGCCGTGGTAGCAGAACCACGGGGTCAGGATCGAGTCGGGCCGGCCGCTGACGACGTACTCGACGGCCTGCCGGACGCGCCCGTGGTCGTACGGCATCGTCAGATTGGTGGTGTCGATGCGGCCGTCCGGCCCGAGCTGCTCACCGTGGACGACGCGGATGAGGCTCTTCTCGGGCAGCTCCGCTCGAACGGTCAGCCCGGTACGCCCCGCGATGTTGGCGCCGACGTCGTAGACGCGATATCCATCGCCGCGCCGCAGGAGGGTCACGTCGTGCGCGGCCACCTGACGGATGGGCGGTGAGGGGTCCGGCGCAATGTCACTCGGCGGCGACTGCGGTGTGGCGTCGGGAACGAGCACACGAGCCTCGGATGCCGGACTGTAGATGACCGGGCTCGATGCCGGCGCATGACGCTCACGGTAGAAGGGCTCCGCAACCGTCACCGGGCCGGCAGCACTGAGCATTCCGTGCCCCGTTCCCGCATGCAGCACACGGCCATCCACCAGGCGCACCACCACCTCGGCCAGCACCCGCGGATCCAGGCCTGTTCGCTCCCACTCACCCGCCGCGACCGCGAGGTCGAGTGTGTTCACGCCATCCAGATCGTCCGAGCCGGCCCGGTCATCCCTGAAGCGAAGCAGATCGGTCACGTCGTAGCTGCGGTAGAGCGCCCGAACGCGATCGGTGCGCGACGGATCCGAGGAGACCGGATTGACGGCGACACCGTTGACGAAAGCCCGGACCAGACCCTGCGCTGTGAGGTGGAGCCGGGCGGAGCGGACGGGCGCGGTGACGGAGAACTCCCGCCGCAGGATCGACAGCGGCGGATGCGACACCCAGTGCGCAGACCAGTCGGCGAGCTCCCACGGCCCGGTCTCCAGGCGCGAAGCTTCCGACCACTCGGACCATTGCCCGCGCTCGTCGCGAACTCGAACGCACCAGGCGTACGCGGAGTCGGGCTCGATCGGAGTGTCCAGCTCCACGAACGGATCGCCGCCGTCCGCCTCACCGGTCGACGCGTATGAAGCGATCAGGCTCGTATCATGACCGCGTGCATCGACGCCATCAGGACAGAGCCGCACCTCGAACCCGGTCTGGGCCTGTCCGTCCCGGACCAGCGGGACCGTCCAGGACAGCCTCGGACGACGTGCGGATGCGAGACGGATGAACCGATGATCGAGGCCGCCCGGCCGGGAGGCGCTGTTCTGCGCATGGCCATCCGCGCGCAGGGAGACGGGTACCGGACAGATCACTTCGCTCCTTCGCCGACGCCTCCGAACAACCGAGCAGACAGGACAGCAGTTCCATCTTCGGTCACACAGGTGATTGAAACGTATCATAACGATTCCTGCCGATCCTCGGACTGCCCTTGACAAGCACAAACGAGTCCCGCATCATAATCTGAAAGGTTTCAATTGCACCTTGACCCGACGTGCACGGCAACCACATCAATGAAAGGAACGATGACAATGACGTCTCCTCAGCCCCGGAGATCCCGCAAGCGGCTCTCCGCGCTCGCACTCGTCGCCACACTCCCCCTGTTCGCCGCCTGTGGCGCAGCCACCGGCTCTGAAACGGGATCCGCCGGCGACGTCGACGGAAGCTCGATCGTCCTCAACACCATCACGGGCCTCGAACCCCAGTTCCAGCAGTACGCCGACGCCTACATGGACGCATATCCGGACCGCAAGGTCGAAGTGCGAAGCACGACGGATGACGCCGCCGAGTACGCACAGGGCCTCGCCACCGCGCGACTGAGCGGCGAGCTGCCCGACGTCTTCTTCAACGTCGACTTCCTGGCCGACACCCTGGCCAAGAACAACGTCACGCTGGATATGACCGAAGGTCTGAAGGACGGAAAGCTGGGCGACCTCGACGCGGACTCCTTCCTTCCGCAGTTCGTCGGCCAGTACCGGCCGATCGACGACCCCGACGCGATCACCGGACTGCCGGTGAGCGCCGACTCCGTGGGGCTCTATTACAACAAGAGCGCATTCGACAAGGCGGGGGTCACCGAGTATCCGCAGGCCGACTGGACCTGGGATGACATGTACCGCGTCGCCGAAGAGATCCAGACCAAGAGCGGCGGAAGCATCACCGGTCTCGCCGCCCCGCTCGGCGACGGCAGCGCACAGATCATCTTCGGGCCCGTCATCCAGGCATTCGGCGGGAGCGTCTACGATCCTGAGACCAACAAGTCCGGCATCGGACAGCCCGACGCGCTGAAAGCCTGGGAGCTGCTCCTGAGCGCCTACGGAAAGGCATCCGGCCCCTACACGACCACGACGGATGACCCATCTCTCAAGTTCGACTCCGGCAATGTCGCCATGGCGATCGCCTCTCGCGGCGCGGTCCCCGGCCTCAAGAAGACGATGCCGGACGACAATTGGGACGTGCAGGTGCTCCCCACCATCAATGGCAACTCGACAGCGGGTGGAGGCTCGTATGGACTCTCCATCGCACAGACCAGCAAGAACCAGGACGCGGCCTGGGCGTTCCTGAGCTGGTTCTACGACACCGACGCGGGCATGAAGGTCGCTCAGGATGTCGGAGGCGTCATCCCGCCGACCGATGACGGCATCGACAACGGCACATGGAAGGACGGCACTCCCCCGCCCGCGAACATCGCCGTCTTCGGTGAGTCGGCGCGCACGGCGGTCCTCCTCACCCAGATGCCCGGCTCCACGTCGACCACGATGGCCACGGCGACGAAGAAGGCGACGCAGGAGGTGCTGCTGAACGGCAAGTCCATCAAGGATGCCTTCGCCGAGGCGGAGAAGACCGTCAACGACGCCATCGAGAAGCAGAGCAAGTAGTCACAGGTCCGGGTGAGGCCCACGGGCCTCACCCGGACGGAGATCATCGGAGATCGCATTGTCCACCACCATCGTCGATACGCCAGTGCCCCGACAGGCCGAGGAGAAGCCCGCTGTCCCGACCGGGACGGCCGGAGGCCGACGAGCCAAGCGCGTCGACGCGTGGACGGCTGCCGCCTTCCTGACGCCGGGCATGCTCGCCTTCACGGCCTTCGTGATCCTTCCCGCCATCGGCGGGCTGGTCCTCACCTTCTTCGACTGGGATCTGTTCGGCGCACCGAAGTGGGTCGGACTCGACAACGTCGTCCGACTGTTCGGCGACGCCGACATGTGGCAGTCGCTGTGGGTCACCGCCCTCTTCGTGCTCATGGGAGTCGTGCCGACGATCCTGATCGGATTCGTCCTGGCCGTGCTCGTCAACACGAAGCTGCCCGGGATCGGCGCGATCCGCGTCTTCTACTTCGCGCCGATGATCGCGTCGGCCGCAGTCGCCTCCCTGATCTGGGTCAACCTGTACAGCGGGCACGGTCTCGTCAATCAGGCACTGTCGTTCTTCGGGATCAACGGACCGATCTGGCTCTCCGACCTCACCTGGGCGCGTCCGGCGCTCGTCATCATGATGATCTGGGGCGGTCTGCCCATCGTGATCATCCTGTACATGGCCGGGCTCCAGCGGGTCTCGGACGACATCTACGCCGCCGCGTCATTGGACGGGGCGGGCAAGTGGCGCCAGATCTGGTCGATGACCTGGCCGAACGTCTGGGGAACCACGATCCTCATCGCCGTGCTGCAGGCGGTGAGCTTCGTCAGCGGGTCATTCGAGGTCGCGCTCATCATGACCGACGGCGGCCCCCTCGGCACCACCCAGTCGATCGCCCTCTACTCCTACAAAGTCGCCTTCGCGGAACGCGACATCGGGTACGCGAGCGCCCTGTCACTGTTCCAGCTCGTCCTCATGATCGCCATCGTCCTGCTCGTGCGCGTGATCGTGCGAATCCGAAAGGAGCGCCGCTGATGCGTACCTCCACCCTGCATTCCGGACTCCGCTATCTGGCGATCGTCCTGTGCGGCCTGATCATGGCCGCCCCGCTCCTGTTCATGGTCTCGGGATCTCTCCAGTCCGCCGCAGAGATCTCGGCGTTCCCCTCCAAGCTCCTGCCGGAGACGCCCGTCTGGCAGAACTTCGTCGACGCGTGGAACTACCTGACGCCGCGAGTGATCGCCAACACCTTCATCTTCAGCCTCGGGATCGTGGGCCTGCAGCTGCTGCTGTCCCTGCCGGCGGCTTTCGCGCTCGCGAAGATCCCGTTCAAATGGGCGGCGGTCGTACTCGGGACGCTGGTCGTGCCGATGTTCATCCCCGGCAACCTGACGCTCATCCCGCTCTTCATCGTCACCTTCCAGCTGGGATGGCTGAACACCTACGCCGGTCTCATCATCCCGATGGCGGCTCAGTGCGCGTTCGCGATCCTGCTCTTCCGACAGTTCTTCGCGACGATGCCCGCAGGGCTCATCGAGGCGGCGCGCATCGACGGCGCGAGCTGGGGCCGCGTGCTCACCTCGATCGCGCTTCCGCTGGCGAAGCCGGCACTCGCGACCTTCTGCTCGATCAGCTTTCTGACGGCCTGGAACATGTACATCTGGCCGCAGGTGATCGCACCGAACCCGGTGAACCGCGTCATCAACGTCGCACTCGCCCCTCTCGCGGGCGGTGAGAACTCCATGATCTCGCCGTCGGTGGGACTCGCCGGAGCGGTCATCTCGATGCTGCCTGTGCTGATCGTCTTCATCGTCTTCCAGAAGTGGTACCTCAAGGGCATCGCCGGGACGGGGCTCGAGTGATCCCGCAGGTCGACGAGCCAGTGGCATCCAGCGACGGCTCGGGAGCTTCACCGATGCGCGGCCCCACGGTCACCCGACTGCGCGCCGAGTACCAGGACGACGCATTCGGCATCGGCACGGCGAGCCCTCGGCTGTCCTGGCAAGTCGAGAATGCGGCACCCGCGTGGCGTTCAGACCGGTACGAGCTGACCCTCGAGCGAGAGACGGGCATCGAAACGGTCATCGTCCACTCCCCCGAGCAGCTCCTCGTCCCCTGGCCCTTCACGCCCCTGGCATCCCGCGAGCGGGTTCTGCTCCACGTGCGGCTGGGCGATGGCAGCTCCTGGTCGGAGCCGAGCGATCCGCTGCCCATCGAAGCCGGTCTGCTCGAACAGAGCGACTGGGTGCAGGAGCTCATCAGCCCCGCGACGATCGGCGGGCTGACCGACGGCGCCCCCCTGCTCTTCCGCGACGCGCAGCTCGCGAGCGAGCCCGTGTCGGCACGTCTCTATCTCACGGCGCACGGCATCGTGGAATTCACCATCAACGGGCGTCGAGTCGGAGACGACGTGTTCGCACCCGGCTGGACGGCATACGAGCAGCGACTGCGCTACCGCACCTACGACGTCACGGAGCACCTGCAGACCGGTCGCAACCGACTGCAGGCCGTCCTCGGCAACGGCTGGTATCGCGGCCAGCTCGTCTGGCCGCAGAATCGCTCGAGCTACGGTGACCGGCTGGCGCTGCTGGCGCAGATCGAGGTGACCTACGCCGACGGCTCCGTGCAGGTCTTCGGTACGGACTCCGGGTGGGGTGCCGTCGGCAGCAGCATCCTGTTCGATGATTTCTACGACGGGCAGCGGCGCGACCTACGCATCGTCGACTCCCCCGAGGGGAAGCAGGTCGACGATGTCGAAGTGCTCGGCTCGGTCTCAGGGCGCCTGGTCGCCCCGTCGGGTCCTCCCGTCCGCGTCACCCAGACCCTGCCCGCCGCCCAGCTGATCACCTCCCCCTCCGGCAGGACGATCATCGACTTCGGGCAGAACCTGGTCGGGTGGGTGCGCCTTCGGGTCAGCGGCGGCGACGGCGATGAGGTCACGGTGCGTCATGCCGAGGTGCTCGAGCACGGTGAGCTCGGCATCCGCCCTCTGCGCAGCGCACAGGCGACCTGCACCTACATCCTCTCCGGCCGGCCCGACGAGATCCTGCAACCCACGTTCACCTTCAACGGATTCCGCTATGCCGAGGTCGAAGGTGTGCCCGACCTGTCGCCGAGCGACGTCGAAGCGCTCGTGCTCGGGACGGATCTGGAGCGGACCGGCTGGTTCGCGTCCTCAGATGCTCGGCTCGACCGGCTTCACGAGAACGTCGTGTGGAGTACACGCGGCAACTTCCTGGCCGTGCCCACCGACTGTCCGCAGCGCGACGAGCGCCTCGGCTGGACCGGAGACATCCAGGTGTTCGCCCCCACCGCGACCACCCTCTTCGACACGGCCGGGTTCCTGTCGGAGTGGCTCGAGGACCTGACCGCCGAGCAGAAGCCCGACGGTGGAGTGCCGTTCGTGATCCCGGACGTGCTGCGCGACCCCGATCCGGCGGCCGCCGCGTGGAGCGATGCCGCGACGATCGTGCCGGCCGCGCTGCACCTCGCCTACGGCGACGTCGGCGTGCTCGAACGGCAGTATCCGTCGATGCGGGCGTGGGTCGAGAAGGTGCGCAGCATGGTCGGGGCCGATCTGCTCTGGACCACCGGCGGCCCGTTCGGCGACTGGCTCGATCCGACCGCTCCTCCGGAGGACGCGGCACGCGCGCAGGCTGATCCTGATGTCGTCGCCACCGCCTACTTCGCGCGATCGAGCGGTGTGCTCGCGAACGCGGCGGGTCTGCTCGGACACCAGACAGATGCGGAGGAGTACTCCGATCTCGAGCGGCGCGTGCGTGCCGCATTCATATCGGCCTACGTCGATGCCGACGGGCTGGTGCGCAGCGACTGCCAGACGGTCTACGCACTTGCGATCACCGGCGACCTGTTCGACACGCAGCGCCAGCGAGCAGGGGCCGGTGCGCGGCTGGCAGAGCTCGTCATCGAGGCGGGGTATCGGGTCAGCACGGGTTTCGTGGGCACCCCGCTCATCCTCGATGCGCTGACGATCGCGGGGCGGGCAGACCTCGCCCACCGGATGCTGCTCGCAGAGGAGTGCCCGTCATGGCTGTACGCGGTGTCGATGGGCGCGACGACGATCTGGGAGCGCTGGGACTCGATGCTGCCCGACGGCTCGATCAATCCGGGCACGATGACCTCCTTCAACCACTACGCCTACGGCGCTGTGGCCGACTGGATGCACCGCTGCGTGGCCGGGCTCGCGCCCGCCTCGCCCGGTTATCGCACGGTCACGGTGCGCCCGCTGGTCACAGGCGACCTGTCCTCCGCTTCGGCCAGGCACCTCTCGCCGTACGGTGAGATCAGTGTGTCCTGGCAGCTCGAAGACGACCGGATCTCGCTGTCGCTCTCGGTCCCGTACGGAGTGACGGCAGAGGTCTGGATGCCGGGTGAGTCCGTGCCTGCGCCGGTCGAGCACGGCGCATACGAGTTCGAGTCCTCGCTGCCCGTGCTATGACGGTGACACCCGCACCCCGGCATCCGCCATCTTCCACCTCGTCCGAAGGACGCACACCATGAAGTTTCCGCACCTGCCCGGCTCCTTCGAGTTCGGGGCCGCCACCAGCGCCTTCCAGATCGAGGGGGCGTGGGATGCCGATGGCAAGGGCCCGTCGATCTGGGACACCTTCGGGCACACGCCGGGCAAGGTGCATCTGGACATCCCCGGCGACGTCGCCTGCGATCACTACCACCGCCATGCCGAGGACGTCGAGCTGATGAAGTGGCTCGGTCTGGACACGTACCGGTTCTCGTTGAGCTGGTCGAGGATCCTGCCCGAGGGCACGGGGCGGGTGAGCCAGAAGGGCCTCGACTTCTACCGCCGGCTCACCGACGACCTGCTGGATGCCGGCATCACCCCCAACGCGACGCTGTACCACTGGGATCTGCCGCAGGCGCTGGAGGACCGCGGCGGCTGGCCGAACCGGGACGTAGCCGAATGGTTCGCCGAGTACGCCTCGGTCGCCTTCGAGTCCCTCGGAGATCGCATCGACCGCTGGGCGACCGTCAATGAGCCGATCTCGGCTTGGGTGGGATACGCGCTCGGAGCATTCGCTCCCGGCCTGCACGATGAACGCGCCGGTCGTCAGGCGATGCACAATCAGATGCTCGCGCACGGCAGGGCGGTGCAGGCGTTCCGCGCAGCAGGCTCTCCCGGCGAGATCGGCGTGGTTCTCGACATCTGGAAGCGCCAGCCGGCGACCGATTCGGCCGAGGATCTGGCTCTGGCTGCGGAAGGCGAGGATGACGGATTCCGCTTCTTCCTCGACACGCTCCGCGGCGGTGGCTACAGTCCTCGGCTTCGACAGCGGCTGGAGGTGGAGGGGACGTTCCCCGAGGTCCACGAGGGCGACCAGGCGATCATCGCGACGCCGGTGGACTACCTGGGTCTGAACGTGTACGCCCGAGTGGTCGTGAACTCGAAGAACGAGGGAGCGACAGGCTGGGCCGAGAGCGACCCTCCCTCGGGCGGAAACTTCCTCGACGACGGGTCGGAGTTCTACCCGCGCGCCGTCTACGAGGCCCTGCAGATGGTCCGTGACGACTATGGCTGGAGCGGGCCGATCTACATCACCGAGAACGGCCTGCCCGACGGGCCGGCCGCACCGGACGCGGATCCGCTCGACGACCAGGAGCGCATCCGCTATGTCAGCGGCTTCCTGGAATGGATCGATCGCGCCGTCGCAGAAGGATCGGACGTGCGCGGTTACTACGTCTGGAGTCTGATGGACAACTACGAATGGGGAACGGGGTTCAGCAAGAAGTACGGCATCGTCCGGGTCGACCCTGACACGCTCGTGCGCACGCCCAAGGCGTCAGCGCGCTGGTACCGCGACGTGATCGCGGCGCACCACGCGGCCCACGACGGGGCCGCGTGATGGCGTTGTGATCCAGCCGGAGCCCATCGCCAGGGAGAGCTCGAATCGAACCGGCCGGACTGGGGATCACACCAGCGCGATCTGAGACGGCTTGATCCGCACCGAAGCACCGGTCGCATAGTGCTTCACGATGGCCACACCGTCACCCGTGACCGAGACGGTATCCGAGGTGACCACGATCTCGAGCTGCTTTCCTCGCCAGTGGAGGTTCCGCACACCGGCATCCGTCAGGGCAGAGGGCAGGTTCGGCGTGATGACCAGCGCGTCGGGTGAGTCCACAGTGGACTCGCCCCGGAACAGCGGCGCACCGCCGCTGATGTGATCGGGCTGGCTCCACCTGTCGAGCATCGCCGTCATCCGTGCCCACGCGTCGTCAGCACCGCGGTAGCGCGAGCGCGCCATGACATCGAACCCGGATGTGTACAGGATCGCGCCGCCGTCCTGCACCTCATCGCCCCACGGCGTCGTCAGATGGGTGAGGAAGAACCAGTAGCTGTTGCGTCTGGTCGTGGACCGCGGTGCGAACTGCCACGTGGAGTAGATGTCCGCCGGGCCCTCGACATAATCGCCGAGCGCGACGACGAACCGAGTCGCGGCATCCGTCGCCAGAACTCCGTCCGTGTACGCCGCGGCGCCGGGCACCACGGTCTTCGATGACCACCAGGCCAGATCCCCGGTGACGTTCGACACCTCCAGGTAGTACACGCCCGGCGCCTGCGGAGCGAAGTCCAGATGAGCGACGCGGCCATCCGACCAGTCGCTGAACTGCTTCTCGGTCACCTTCATCGGCGCCGCGTCGGATGGCGTTCCCGCGTAGAGCGTCATGGTGAAAGCAGCGCCGCGAGCGCCGTAGGTGGGGAAGCGAGCCGCAGCGCTCACGAACTCCGCGTCGGCGGTGAAGCTCTGGCCCATGCTGTGCCCCGGCGTGAACGTGGGCGCCAGCCCGCCGCTCTCGATCAGGACCACGGCTTCCTGGAGCTCGGTGCGGCCGTTGTCGAGCCAGTCGAAGATCTGCTCCGCCTGCTCATCGCTCGGGAGGCCGAAGGATGCGGCTTCGAGGTTCACGTACGTCGAGCCGTAGTCGTGTGCGACGCCGTCCACATCGACCGCCTGCACATATCGGCCGGCGTCCCTGTTCCAGAACTCGTGGTTGTACCGCTTCTTGGCGATCTTCCGGACCGTCCGCAGCCGCGCCGCCCTCGCCCGGTCACCACCATGCTCCTCGAGCTGCGCGAGCGCCTCCAGCGCACCGTAGAAATAGGCGTTGAGGAACGCGTCCTTGTACCCGAACGAGGTGACGTCCCAGTAGTTCGACGGCAGTGAGCCGTCACGCCCATCGTGATCCGGGGAATCGATGGTGACGATGCCGCTTCTGCCGTGCAGGGAATCGAGGTAGAAGTCCATGGCGCGTCTCACACGAGGCATCATCGTGGCGAGGAAGTCGGCGTCTCCCGTCCATGAGTAGTATCGCCAGGCGCCGAGGATGTACATGGCGTTCGAGGTGAAGTGCCTGGCATCGAACAGCTTCGGGTCCGGGAACGGCCACACCGCGGAGTCCGGCCACGACCAGACGTAGCCGTCGTCATCCTGCTTCGTGCTCAGTATGGAGTCCGCCTGAGCGCGCGAGCCGGCCACGCCGGTCCAGTCGAGGATGCGGCCGTTCCAGTCGGCCCAGTCCATCGCGTGTCCTTCGAAGCGGAAGCTGAGCGCGCGCTCCCAGTAGAACGTCGATACCTGCGCGGCTCTGTTCCGGTCTGAGGCGGTGAACACCGGGAACACCGACGGCAGCTCCTCCGTATGCGCTCGAAGCCCCACGGTGATCGAGCGCGAGACGAGCTGCTCGGCATCCGATGATCCCGATGCGAGGGCCAGGGTCATGGCGTTCTCGCTCATCGCGCCGTCGAGAACCGGTCGCGCACCGGTGAGGTGCAGGTCGTAGGGTCCGGTGCCGGTGGCTGCGACCGTCTCGGTCCCGGCGATCGTGTTCGTCCAGGACGAGCGCCGCTTCAGCTGCTGGGAGGCCATGTACGCCCCCTCGTCGCCGTAGAAGCGGCTGAAGAGGATGCCGTCCGCGTAATCGACCGAGTATCCGTCCTTCACCCACGAGGTGATCATCGAGAGCCCAGGGTCCTTCCGCGGCTCTCCCTTCCACTCGATGCCGTACGACATCTTCAGGGCCGCTCCGTCGAGGTTCAGGTCCCAGGAGGCGATGCCGTCGACGTTGAAGCCGGCGACGTCGAGCGTCATGGTCCGATTCTCCTGACGCTGCCGGTTGTCGTACGCGACTCCGCCGAGATCGACGTCGGTGCCGTCGAGTCGGCTCCACCATCCCGGAGTGCCGGAGGCATCGGAGATCTCCAGGTAGTAGGTTCCCGGTTTCTGCGCGGGGACATCGAGGTACGCCCATCCGTTGTCCTTCAACACATCGAGCTCACGCGCGGCGATCTGGGTCAGACCGCTCTCCGGCGTCCCTTCGTACAGCGTGATGGTCATCGTCGAGGTCGCGCTGCTCCACGTGGGGAACTGACCGCCGACTCGAGTGAAGCGATACATCTCCGTCGTGAACACCTGCCCGAGGGTGCTGTTCGCAGGAAGCGGCACGGGCGAGTTCAGCTGTTCCTGCGTGAGACCGGCGACCGACGGCATGCGGATGCCGCCGACGCTCATGCCGGTCGCCGTGGTGTCGAAGGTGACGTCGCCGTTGAAACGGTCATCGAAGAAGTCCGTCGCTCCGAGGAACACTGCGCCGAAGGCCGCAGGCTCGTACTGACCGGTGCCGCTCGGGTCGCACGCCAGTTCGGTGAGCTTGCCGTAGGCACCGCTCAGCCGGAAGTATCCGTTCTCCAGCCGGTAGGTCGCCGCCTCATCGGATTGCGCCCGGAAGGGAAACGCCCAGGTGCTCGCCGCCGCGAGCGCCAATCCCCCACCAGTGCCCTGAAGGAACTTCCGTCGCGTCGTCTTGAGGTCGCCGAAATTCATCTGATATCTCCATCACCGTTGATATTGAAACCTTTCAGGTGAGCATATTCACACGCTTCCGACCGTGTCAACAGGTGCGTGTCGGTCACCCGCATGTGATTGGCTGAGCGCATGAGGACGACGCACGCCGAGCTTCCGGGGAGCGCCGCGACAGCGCAGCGCCCGACTGATGCGGGGTTGCGCCGGTGATCGGCGAGTTCTTCACAGGCATCCGGTTCCTCGGACGCGGCTTCGGATACTGGCGCACGCGCCCGGGCCTGATGATGCTCGGACTCATCCCCGGAGTCATCGCGCTCGCGCTCCTGATCGCGGCGCTCGTCCCGCTGCTGCTCTCGCTCGGAACCATCACCACGTGGATGACGCCGTTCGCCGAGGGCTGGGATCCGTTCTGGGCCACGGCGCTGCGCTCGGCGATGGCCATCGTCATAGCGATCGGCGCACTGGTGCTGGCGAGCGTGCTGTTCACGGCCCTCGCACTGCTGATCGGCGACCCCTTCTACCAGCGCATCTGGCGTGCCGTCGAGAACGATCTCGGCGGGCAGGTCCCCGAGGGCGACGGCGGACGGCGAGTCGCACTGGGCGAGAGCATCCGGCTCGTCGCGCTCGGGGTGCTCGTCGCCGCCCTCGCGCTGCTGATCGGCATCATCCCCGTGGTCGGAGCCGTGCTCGCGACCGTGACCAGCATCATCCTCACCGGCCGCCTGCTGGCTCGCGAGCTCACCGGGCGCGCCCTCAACGCCCGCGACATCCCCAGCGACATCCGCTCGAGGGTCTTCGCCGCTCGTCGCTCACGGCTTCTCGGCTTCGGCGTCGCGACCCAGCTGTGCTTCATGGTGCCGCTCGGCGCCGTGTTCATCATGCCCACCGCGGTCGCCGGCGCCACGGTACTCGCGCGCGATCTGCTGCATCACCCGTTGCCCGGCGAATCCACCCATGCCTGAGGGCGACACCGTCTTCCAGGTCACGCAGCGGCTCGACGAGGCGCTGCGCGGACGCACCATCACCCGCTTCGATCTGCGAGTCCCGGGCGCGGCCACCGTCGATCTCACCGGTCAGGTCGTGCGCAACGTGGTGCCGCGAGGCAAGCACATCCTGATGCGCATCGGCGATCAGACCGTGCATTCCCATCTGCGCATGGACGGCGCGTGGCGACTGTATCGGCCGGGCGAGAAGTGGCGGCATCCGGCGTTCAAGGTTCGAGCGATCGTCGGCACGGCGACGCGGGATGCCGTCGGCGTCGACATCGCCGAGGTCCGTGTCGTCGCCACTCGTGACGAGGGCGAGTTGGTCGGACATCTGGGCCCGGATCCGCTCGCCGACGACTGGGATGCCGCAGAAGCTGTGCGGCGACTCAGCAGAGATACCCGCAGTATCCATGTCGCCCTGCTCGATCAGCGCAATGTCGCCGGCTTCGGCAACGAATACGCCGCAGAGCTGCTGTTCCTGCGCGGGATCCTGCCCGAGACTCCCGCAGCGGATGTCGACGTCGCCGCGCTCCTCGAGCTCGGGGTCCGCACGATCCGCGCCAACCGCGACCGCGTCGACCGCACGTTCACCGGTGACGCGCGCCGGGGCTTCACCGACTGGGTCTACGGACGCGCGAACCGCCCCTGCCGGCGGTGCGGAACTCTGATCCGCCGAGGTGAGCTGGGGGCCGACGCGACCCGCGAGCGCATCACCTTCTGGTGCCCGAACTGCCAGCGCTGACCAGGATCCTGAGACTGGCGGAGGGCATCCCCTCGGGGGAATGAATCGGCCCCGCTCATGGTTGCACCTATATCCGGACGTCTCCGGACACGGGAGGAACAGTGGGAAAGAACTACATCGACATCGAGGACGACCGAGGCGAGACGCTGCGTTATCGCAAGCACGTCAACGGACGCGGTCTCGTCGCGCACGGCGCGAAGGTGAACCCCAAGGCGCACATCGAAGCCGGGGCCTATGTCGAACCCGGGGCGAAGATCGGAGCGGGCGCACGCATCGTGCGCGGTGCCTGGGTCGATTCGGATGCCGTGATCGGCGAGAACGCCTACATCGACGCGCATGCTCACGTCGGGCAGGGCGCAGTGGTGGGTGACGGCGCGCACGTCGGCGTCCGCACCGACATAGGCGCGGGAGCGCGCATCGCTCGCGGCG
>JBARWR010000111.1:0-1988 GCA_049646915.1 Microbacterium sp. | reverse complement strand
CTCCGGGGCGCGCTCCTCGGGCTGGCGCTGCTTGATCCAGAGCTGGTCCGCGGCATCCGTGCGCTGCCAGGTGGAGAAGATGCTCACGCTCGTGCCGGCGCCGGTCACGGCATCCAGATCAGCGAGGATCGCGTCCCAGCCGGGGTGGTCGTACACGTGCTGCGCGACCGCGTAAGTGGGCTCGACGTCGAGGGTGACGTCGAGGACGACTCCGAGCGCGCCGAGACTCACGACGGCACCGGCGAAGTCGGCATCCCCTCGGCGCAGCCGCCGGATCTCACCGGCTGCCGTGAGCAGTGTGAGACCGCGCACGGCGGATGCCAGTGAGCCGATCGCGTCGCCGGATCCGTGCGTGCCGGTCGTGACGGCACCGGCCACGGAGATGTGCGGCAGCGAGGCGAGGTTCGCAAGGGCCAGTCCCTGCGCCTCGAGCACTGGCGCGATGTCGCCGTAGCGCAGCGCCCCGCTGACGCGCACGGCATCCCGCTGCTCGCTGACCTCGATGACGCTCGGCATCCGATCCAGCACGATCTGGGTGCCCGTCGTGTCGGCGATGTCGTTGAAGCAGTGCCGGGTGCCGAGGGTGCGGACCGATCCGCCGACGGCGAGCGCCGCGCGCGCCTCGTCGATCGAGCTCGGATGCACCACCGACGATGCCCGATATGCGAGATTGCCTGCCCAGTTGCGCTCGATGCCCATGCCGCCATGATGCCACCTCGGGAATACATCGATGTACGGATGACCTCCGGCTATGCTGGCCCGCATGACAGCGACGCCTCCTCGCCGCGCGACGATGAAGGATGTCGCGGTGCTGGCCGGGGTGTCGCCCAAGACGGTCTCGAACGTGGTGACGGGAACGTTCACGGTCAGCGAGGAGAAGCGCGCCAAAGTCGAGCAGGCGATGCAGCAGCTGGATTTCGTACCGAACCTCAGTGCCCGCGGCATGCGCACCGGACGCTCGGGAACCATCGCGGTCGCGCTGCCGGATCTGGCCACGGCCTACTCAGCGGAGCTGGTGCACAGCATCGTGGCCGCGGCGCATCAGCGCGGTCTCGCGGTGCAGATCGAGGAGACCGCCCTGGCTCCCGAACGGGAGAGCGAGCTGCTCTCGCGCGCCCGCACCCGCCTGGTCGACGGACTCATCCTGAACCCCGTCCGCCTCGAGGACAGCATCGTCCGCTTCGCCGACCAGCTGCCGCCGCTGGTGGTCATCGGAGAAGTCGAGCAGCACCGCGCCGACCACGTGCGCATCGACAGCCGCCGTGCCGCGGCCGACGTCGCCCGGCACCTGCTCTCGCGCGGCGCGCGCAGAATCGCGATGGTCGGCGGCGATGACGATCAGGATCTCGCGACAGCGACTAGTCGCCTCCGTCTGGAGGGCGTGCACGACGCGCTGCGGGAGGCCGGTATCCCTCGCGACCCGGCACTCGAGGTGAACCGCCTACCCTGGTCGGTCGTCTCGGGAGCGGACGCCGTGCGGGAGCTTCTGAGTCGACGCGTCGACTTCGATGCCGTGGTCGCGTTCACCGACTCCCTCGCCTTCGGCGCGCTGCACGCTCTCGCGGCGGAAGGCATCCGCGTGCCGCACGATGTGCTGCTGACCGGGTTCGACGACGTGGAGCTGTCGGCGTTCTCCGCACCGTCGCTGACCACCATCGCGTTCGATCGGGGTGGTCTGGCTGACGCCGCCCTGTCGCTGCTCACCTCGCGTATGGACGATCGGGCGATGCCGCCCCGGAGCATCACCCTCCCGCACGAACTGCGGGTTCGCGACAGCACATCGCGCACGCCCTCCGGCCACCGCCCCTGAAGCCAGGAATGGGTCGCGGCAAATTCACTCTTGCCAACCGATTACCACGATGTAATGATGGAGCCGTTCACGACGACGTGATGAAGGAGTGATTGATGACACCCCCGCTCGATCTGTCCCGACGGCAGTTCCTCGCCGCCGCCTCCGCGGCCGCAGGTGCGGCGCTGCTCGCCGGATG
>JBARWR010000110.1:0-11837 GCA_049646915.1 Microbacterium sp. | reverse complement strand
GCTGTGGCCGCATTCGAGGCGCCGCTCGCACTCGGCTCCGACACCGGGGGCTCCATCCGCCAGCCCGCGCACGTCACGGGCACCGTGGGCATCAAGCCGACCTACGGCGGCGTGAGCCGCTACGGCTCCATCGCGCTGGCATCCAGCCTCGACCAGGTCGGCCCGGTGGCCCGCAGTGTGCTCGACGCCGCCTTGCTGCACGACGTGATCGGCGGGCACGACCCGCAGGACTCGACGTCGCTGCCCGATGAGTGGCCCTCCTTCGCCGAGGCCGCTCGCGAGGGCGCGTCCGGTCAGGTGCTCAAGGGGCTGAAGGTCGGCGTGGTCAAGGAGCTGCCGGACTCCGGCTTCCAGACCGGCGTTGCGGCATCCTTCCGTGACGCACTCGCACTCATGGAGAAGCAGGGAGCGGAGATCGTCGAGATCTCCGCGCCGCACTTCGAGTACGGCGTCGCCGCGTACTACCTGATCCTTCCTGCCGAGGCATCCAGCAACCTCGCCAAGTTCGACTCCGTGCGCTTCGGACTGCGCGTCACCCCCGAGGGCGGCGGAACGGTCGAGGACGTCATGTCCCTCACCCGCGAGGTCGGTTTCGGTCCCGAGGTCAAGCGCCGCATCATCCTCGGCACCTACGCGCTTTCGGCCGGCTACTACGACGCCTACTATGGCAGCGCGCAGAAGGTCCGCACCCTCATCCAGCGGGACTTCGATGCCGCGTTCGCCCAGGTCGACGTCATCGCGACGCCCTCGGCGCCGACCACGGCGTTCAAGATCGGCGAGAAGATCGATGACCCCCTGCAGATGTACCTGAACGACCTCACGACGATCCCCGCGAACCTCGCCGGGGTCCCCGGTATCTCGATCCCCTCGGGGCTGGCCGTCGAAGACGGGCTGCCCGTCGGCATCCAGTTCCTCGCACCCGCCCGCGCTGATGCCCGTCTGTACCGCGTCGGCGCCGCCGTGGAGTCCGCGCTCCTGGACTCATGGGGCGCACCCCTGCTCGAGAAGGCACCCGCCCTGGGAGGAACCCGCTGATGGCCACCGCCAAGCTCATGGACTACGACAAGGCGCTCGAACTGTTCGAGCCGGTGCTCGGATTCGAGGTGCACGTCGAACTCAACACGCGCACGAAGATGTTCTCCGCCGCGCCCAACCCGGCCAACGAGGAGTTCCACGAGGCGGAGCCGAACACGCTCATCGCGCCGGTCGACCTGGGTCTTCCCGGCTCGTTGCCGGTCGTCAACGAGACGGCAGTGCGCTCGTCGATCAGTCTCGGTCTGGCTCTGGGGTGCTCGATAGCCGAGTCCAGCCGGTTCGCCCGCAAGAACTACTTCTACCCGGATCTGGGCAAGAACTACCAGATCTCCCAATACGACGAGCCGATCGCCTACGAGGGATCTGTGGACGTCGAGCTCGAGGACGGCACGCTGGTGACCATTCCCGTCGAGCGCGCCCACATGGAGGAGGATGCCGGCAAGCTCACCCACATGGGTGGCGCCACCGGTCGCATCCAGGGTGCCGAGTACTCGCTCGTCGACTACAACCGCGCCGGTGTCCCGCTGGTGGAGATCGTCACCAAGGTGATCATCGGAGCCGAGCACCGCGCCCCCGAGTACGCCAAGGCATACATCGCGGCCATTCGTGACATCGTCCGCGGCCTGGGCATCTCCGAGGCGCGTCTGGAGCGCGGCAACCTGCGCTGCGATGCCAACGTCTCGCTGCGCCCGCGCGGTCAGGAGAAGCTCGGCACCCGAACGGAGACGAAGAACGTCAACTCGATGCGCTCCGTCGAGCGCGCCGTGCGCTACGAGATCCAGCGTCAGGCGCAGATCCTCGCGGACGGCGGCACGATCACGCAGGAGACCCGCCACTGGCACGAGGACACCGGAACGACCTCGCCCGGGCGCCCGAAGTCGGATGCCGATGACTACCGGTACTTCCCGGAGCCGGACCTGCTGCCGGTGGAGCCGTCGCGCGAACTGGTGGAGGAGCTGCGCGCCGCACTGCCGGAGCAGCCCGTCGCCCGTCGCCGCCGGCTGAAGGCCGACTGGGGATTCACCGACCTGGAATACCAGGACGTGCGCAACGGCGGCCTGGTCGACGTCGTCGAGGCGACCGTCGCAGCCGGTGCGACACCGGCCGCAGCGCGCAAGTGGTGGACCGGTGAGATCTCTCGTCTGGCGAACGCCGCCGAGCGCGAGTCCACCGACCTGATCAGTCCCGAGAACGTCGCGGCGCTGCAGAAGCTGGTGGATGCCGGAACGCTCACCGACAAGCTGGCCCGCCAGGTGCTCGAGGGCGTCATCGCGGGCGAAGGCACGCCGCAGGACGTCGTGGACGCCCGCGGTCTCGCCGTCGTCTCGGATGACGGTGCGCTGATCGCCGCGATCGACGAGGCGCTGGCGGCGCAGCCGGATGTGCTCGCGAAGATCAAGGACGGCAAGGTGCAGGCCGCAGGCGCCATCATCGGCGCGGTCATGAAGTCGATGAGGGGCCAGGCGGATGCTGCTCGCGTGCGCGAGCTGATCCTGGAGCGCGCAGCCGGTTAGTCCCCGAATGTCCGTGCCCTCCGCGAGAATGGAGGGATGGGACGTGGAGACGGATCGGGACGCCTCGTCTCGCGCGCAGGCGCAGACGACAGCGGCACCGGGATCCTGCACGTCGACATGGACGCGTTCTACGCGTCCGTGGAGATTCTCCACGACCCGTCCCTGCGTGGACTGCCGCTGATCATCGGCGCCCCTGACGGGCGATCGGTCGTCTCGAGCGCGTCCTACGAGGCGCGACGCTTCGGCGTGCGCAGTGCCATGCCGGTGTCGCAGGCGCTGCGCCTGTGCCCGAACGCGCGGGTCGTCCCGCCGGACTTCACCCGGTACCGCGCGGCCTCCGATGCGGTGATGAACGTGTTCCACAGCGTCACTCCGCTGGTGGAGCAGCTCTCCATCGACGAGGCCTTCCTGGATGTGCGCGGGGTGCGGCGCCTGTGGGGGAGTCCCGGTGAGATCGCGGCGCTGCTGCGCCGACGCGTGCATGATGAGGTCGGGATCACGTGCAGCGTGGGTGTCGCGGCGACCAAGCACGTCGCCAAGATGGCCTCCACGATCTCCAAGCCGGACGGGATGCTCATCGTCCCCGCCGCTCGGACGCAGGAGTTTCTGGACCCTCGGCCGGTGGGAGCCATCTGGGGTGTCGGGCCGAAGGCCGTCGAATCACTGGAGCGTCGCGGCATCCGACTGATCCGCGACGTGCGCGAATCCCCCCTCGAAGCGCTCGCTCGCGCGGTCGGCCCGGCCCTCGCGCAGCGCATGCAGCAGCTTGCCCGTGGCGAGGATGCCCGGTCCGTGGAGACGGAGCGAATCGAGAAGAGCATCGGGCACGAGGAGACGTTCGAGCGCGACATCGTGGACGCACCGCTGCTGCGCTCGGAGCTGCTGAGGCTCGCCGACCGGGTGGGCGCGCGGCTGCGTTCCGCGCAGTGGCAGGCGGGCGCCGTCGCGATCAAGATCCGCTTCGCGGACTTCAGCACACTCAGCCGCACGACGTCGCTGCCCGAGCCCACCGAGGTCGGGCAGCGGATCGGCGAGACCGCGGTCGCGCTCTTCGACCAGATCGAGCGCCGCGATCCGGTGCGTCTTGTCGGCGTGCGCGCCGAGAAGCTGCGTGCGGCGGGCGGAGGTGCGCTGGCTCTGTGGGACGACGATGAGGATCATCGCCGCCTGGAGGGAACCCTCGACGATGCGCGGGAACGGTTCGGAGCGGGAACGATCACTCGGGCGCGTCACATGGGCCGCGCGCGTGAGCGCGGTACGTCCGAGTCGGCCCGGTCGTTCGGTCGGGAGTGAGCGTCGCGCGGCGGCTCATCCTGGACTAGCGTGGGGGCATGCCGAACATCGCACTCGAACTGGGCAAGCAGGTCGCATCCTTCGGCGTGAAGAGCGCCTATGGCGAGCCTCAGGACATCGACGGGGTGAGCATCACCCCGGTCGCACTGACCTGGGCCGGCTTCGGAGGGGGCTCCGACGCCGACGACAGCGGCGCGGGCGGCGGTGGTGGGGTCTCCATTCCACTCGGCGTCTATGTGCGCCGCGAGGAGGGCCTGCGATTCGAGCCCAACTTCGTCGCGCTGCTGGCGGTCGCGGTGCCGTTCGTATGGGTCGTCGGTCGGGCCCTGAGCCGCATCATCCGTGCACTCAAGAAGTAGCGACGCGTTCGACGCGGCACTCACCGACGCGACCACGCGCATTCGCAGCGCGATCGTCGCAGTGGCGGCCTCCAACCCGGTCGTGGTGATCGACGGGCGAAGCGGTGCGGGCAAGAGCAGCCTGGCGGCGCGTCTCACCCGGGAATGGCCGTTGCGGACCCCCGTGCAGCTTGTCGCGCTCGATTCCCTCTACCCGGGATGGGACGGGCTGGAGCGCGGCGCGGAGATCGCTCGCGAGACGGTACTCGTCCCGCATGGGCGCGGCAGGCTGGGGATCTGGCGGCGCTGGGACTGGGAGCGCGGTGAAGAGGCCGAGGCGCACGCCGTCGACCCTGCGCTGGGCCTCATCGTCGAAGGCTGCGGCGCACTGACACCGGCATCCGCGCCACTGGCGGACGTCACGGTCTGGGTGGACGGGCCGCACGCGTCACGGCGCGCCCGCGCACTCGAACGCGACGGCGAGGGGTTCCGGCCGTACTGGAGCATGTGGGCCGCCCAGGAGGACGCACACATGGCGCAGCACTCTCCCGCGACGCTGGCGGGCATCTCGATCCGTACGCCGTAGCGGACGGGTCTCAGCGCGCGTCGTGCCGGTCGGCGAGCTGAACGAGGACCTCGAGTCGGTAGCCGAGCCAGTCGTAGGTTCCGAACCTCACGTCCTCGGGGTCGTGGGCATCCGACCGGTCGATGCCGAGACGGGACGCGAGCACGAGGCGGATGCCGGACAGGGTGCGCAGCCAGGCGTCCAGCACGTCCGTGCTGATCTCCAGCAGAGTCGCCTGCTCGCCTCGCTCATCCTCGAAGTGCTCCAGGCCGGTGCGCACCTCCAGAGCGTCCGCGAGCCGCTGATCGAAACCGTCCTCGCGCGTGCTGCGGCGGAACTCCGCCGAGGCTTCGGCATCGTCGAGGTAAGCAGGCGGGGCCAGGCGATCGAGAGCCGGGTCGACTTCGTCTCTGGGACCGTCCAGCAGCGTGATGTACTCGTCGACGATCGAGAGCAGGTGTCGACCCTCGATCGGGGCCAGCGTCATCTGCAGCACGGTCACTGCGGTGCCCGTCGCACGGTGGCCCACAGCCCGAATCCGTGCATCGCCTGGGCGTGCACCTCCATGGTCTCGCGCGGGCCGGTCGCGACGACGGCGTGCCCGTCGTTGTGCACGGCGAGCATGAGACGGGTGGCCTTCTCCTCGGGGTAGCCGAAGTATGTGCGGAAGATGCGGGCCACGTAACTCATCAGGTTCACCGGGTCGTCCCAGACGACCAGCTGCCAGGGAACGAGCGGAGCCGAGGTGAGCTGCTCGTCCATCACAGGAACGGATGCCGGGTTGCTCATGCCCACCCCAGCGCATGCAGCTGCACGTCATCGATCCCGTAGAAGTGGGCGATCTCGTGCACGAGGGTGGTGTGGATCTCCTCACGCAGTTCGGCCTCGTCGCGGCACGCGGCGAGATGCGCGTGCCGGTAGACCACGATGCGATCAGGAAGCTCACCCATTCCGTACTGTCCGCGCTCGGTCAGGGCGAAGCCTTCGTAGATCCCGAACAGCTCCTCGCCGTTGTCGGGCTCGTCCTCCACGACGAAGACGACATTGTCGAGACCGTCCACCATGTCGTCGGGCAGCCGGTCGAGTTCGTCGATCACGAGGGTCTCGAATGCCTCGGCATCCATCTGCATGCCCAGATGCAGCTCCATGTGCACGCGACGACCGTGCCGAGCGAGATCGAGCCTCTGCTCGGCGGCGGTCAGCTGCCGGTGGAAGTCGTCTTCGGGGACCGGTCGCTCCTGGAAGCCCGCAGCGGCGTAGAACGGCGCGTTCCACGGCACGTCCGCATATGTCCGCAGTGTGAGCACGGTCGTGCCGTGTTCGGCCGCTTCGTCGATGGCCGCTTCGAGCAGCGCGCGGCCGTGCCCCCGTCGCGTGTGATCCGGGTGCACGGAGAGCTGCTCGATGTGTGCGCCGCCGTCGTACTCGAGCACGTGGATGAAACCGACCGCGAGCCCGTCGTCCTCTTCGGCCGCGACGAGGAGGAAGCCGGGCTCGCCGAGGCGCTCCGGCCCTGATGGCGCCGCACCCCAGCCAGTCGCGCCGAAAATCGGCTCGAACAGGGCATCCGCCGCCGTCTCGATGCCGGCCAGCGCATCAAGGTCGGGCTCGGTGGCGGGGCGCACGAACGAAGGCATACCTCGATGCTATCCAGGCGACGGAGGTCCGGGCGCGCGTGTCAGGACTCTCGGAGCGCAGCGCGCGATCTCACAGTGATGTAGCCGTACGTGTAGCCATAGTACGAACGAACGCCCCGGAATCTGCGTGATTCCGGGGCGTTCCATGGGGTGAGTAACGGGGCTTGAACCCGCGACCCCCGCGACCACAACGCGGTGCTCTACCAGCTGAGCTATACCCACCATGCGCCCGCCGCAGCAGGCAACTCTAAGAGTCTATTACATGTTCACGGCGAACTCGGACACCGTGCGCGCGGACACCTCGCGAGCCTCATCCGAGGTCGGCCCGGGCTCGGCGACGAACACGGCATCGCGGTAGTACTGCAGCTCGCGGATGGACTCCAGGATGTCGGCGAGGGCACGGTGTCCGCCGTGCTTCTCGGGTGCCTGGAAGAACACGCGGGGGTACCAGCGCCGCGACAGCTCCTTGATGCTGGAGACGTCGACGTTGCGGTAGTGCAGGTAGTTGTCCACCTGCGGCATGTACGTCGCGAGGAACATCCGGTCGGTGCCGATCGTGTTGCCCGCCAGCGGGGCCTTGCGCTCCAGCGGCACGAACCGCTTGATGTACTCCAGCGTCTTCTCCTCCGCCTCGGCCAAGGTCACGCCGTTCGGGATCTCTTCGATCAGCCCCGATGTCCTGTGCATGTTCGTGACGAACTCGCCCATGTTCGCCAGGGCCGTATCGCTGGGCTTGATGACGATCTGGAACCCCGCGTCGAGTGGGCGCAGGTCGAAGTCGGTGATGACCACAGCGATCTCGACCAGCTCATCGATCGCGAGATCGAGGCCCGTCATCTCGCAGTCGATCCAGACGAGTCGATCATTCTCAGACGCAGAAACCATGCGTCGATCCTATCGAGGGCGGCCGACACGCCTGCCGGGATACAGTGGTGAATGTCCCCCAGGCACGATTCGAACGTGCGACCGGCGACTTAGAAGATCGATGCTCTTCCGCTGAGCTACTGGGGGTCGGCCTCTATATTACCCAGTGCCCGCGGGCGGATGTCGGCACCGGGGTTCACCGCGTGCTTGCGGAACCCGCCGCGCGCCGGTGCTGGGCATCGTCTCGGTCCGATCAGTACCGCAGGGCGGCGACGGCGTCGTCGGCGTCCCAGAACTCGCCGACGAGGCGGAAGCCGCCGGATGCCAGGTGCAGACGCTCGGCGCGATAGCGGATGCCGAGCGGGTCGGCCACGACGCGCAGATGCCCGCGGATCGTGCCGCGTGCATCGATGACGCGCCACAGGTGGTCGCCGGCGCGCTCGAGGTGCTCCGCACGGGAGCTCAGGGGCGGCGTGTTCCAGAGGATCGAGGGGAGGGAATCCGAGTAGGTGCGCATGTCTGCTCCTTTCCTCCTTCGAACATAAGGACGGCTACCGACATCCGGTCCCGTAGACTCGGAACATGCCCGCGGACTCTCCCTATGCAGCCCGACTCGGGAGCATCCCCGTCGAACGTCGTGAGGTCGAGGTGCTCGGTTCCACGACCGCGTACTGGGTCTACGGACCGGAGGGCGACGGCATCCCGACCGTCATCGCCGTGCACGGATTCCGCGGCGAGCACCACGGTCTCGAGCCGGTGATCGCCTACCTGCCGGACGTGCGCGTCATCTCGCCCGACCTCCCCGGCTTCGGCGAGACCGCCCCGATTCCGGGGCGCGAGCACGATCTGGGTCTGTATTCGGGATGGCTGGCGGAGTTCGCGCGGACCGTCGCCCCCGGTGCGACGATCCTCGGCCACTCCTTCGGATCGATCGTCTCGTCAGCGGCTGTGGCCGGTGGACTGAGCTCCCCGCGACTGATCCTCATCAACCCGATCGGCGCGCCGGCGCTGGAAGGGCCGAAGGGCATTCTGACGCGCCTCGCGGTGCTGTACTACTGGCTGGGCGCACGGCTTCCCGAGCGCCTCGGGACCATGCTGCTGCGCAATCCGCTGATCGTGCGCGTGATGAGCATCGCGATGGCGAAGACCAGGGACCGTGCACTGCGGCGCTTCATCCACGGTCAGCACGACACGTACTTCTCGCGCTTCGCCGACCGCGATGTGCTGCATGACGCCTTCGTCACCAGCGTGTCGCATGATGTGAGCGCGTTCGCGGGCGTCATCGACATCCCGACGCTGCTCATCGCCGCGCAGCGCGACGACATCACGCCCATCGAGGCGGAGCGCCGCCTGGCGACGCTGTTTCCTGACGCAGAACTCGTCGAGGTCGCCGATGTCGGGCACCTCATCCACTACGAGACGCCCGCCGAGGCCGCCGGTGCGATCCGGCGCTTCCTCACGCTTCCCGTCGTGCGAGGCCGATGAGACCGGCGACGCGGAACGGGATGACCTCGCCCATCGCCAGTGAGGTCTCGGTGCGCTCGACTCCCTCGATCGACAGGATGCGGGCGTCGGTGTCGAACAGATGACGCGCATCGCGGCAGGCCACGCGCGCCAGGACGTCGATGGATCCGCTGAGTCCGTGCGCCTGCACGATCTCGGGAACGCGTGACAGCTCAGCGATGATCCGCGGCAGCTCGGTCTGGCGGACGCCGATGCTGATGAACGCCTGCAGAGGGAATCCCAGCACCTCGGTCGAGAACGACCGCTCGTAGGATTCGAAGACTCCGGTCTGCTCCAGACGAGCCATCCGTGCCTGGATGGTGTTGCGTGACAGCCGAAGCCGCTCCGCGAGGGCGACGACGGTCGTGCGCGGATCCTCGGAGAGGGCGACGAGCAGTTCGAGATCGACACGATCAAGTGCGGACATAATGCCACACGATATCAGGGTCTGATCCCCGCGAACTTCGCAACATGCTCAATCGCCGCACACATGCTTGAGCGACGTGTCAGGTAGACGTACGCTCGGAGATACCGACGCAGCCGTCGGACAAGCCGTGCATACCCCACAAGGGCCGCCACGTCAGGAGGACGCCGATGTCACCGCAGAACACTCCGATCATCGACACGGAGAATGATCTCGAACTCACCGAGCGCATCATCGCGCCGGACGGCACGAGAATGCCGAATCCGCAGCTCGACCGCTACGTGCAGGACGTCGACTTCCAGACGCTGCGCGATCTGCACCGCGACATGGTCGTGCTGCGCCGCATCGATGCCGAGGGCATCGCGCTGCAGCGCCAGGGACAGCTCGGCCTCTGGGCCCCCTGCAACGGTCAGGAGGCCGCGCAGATCGGCACCGGCCGGGCGCTGGACCCCCGCGACTTCGTCTTCCCCAGCTACCGCGAGACGGGTGTGATGTACAGCCGCGGCGCGCAGCCCGCCGACTACGTGCGCATGTGGCGCGGCGAGGAGGGCGCGGCCTACGACCCCGCCGAACTGCGCATCGCTCCACTGCAGATCATCATCGGCGCGCAGACCCTGCACGCGGTCGGCTACGCGATGGGCATCCGCTTCGATGAGGCGGACGAGGTCGCCGTCACCTACTTCGGCGACGGCGCCACCAGTCAGGGCGACGTGAACGAGGCGATGGTGTTCGCCGCCTCCTACGGTGCTCCCGTCGTCTTCGTGTGCCAGAACAACCACTGGGCCATCTCGGAGCCGGTCGGGCTGCAGTCGCAGTTCCCGCTGGCGGGGCGGGCGCCCGGCTTCGGCATTCCGAGCATGCGCGTGGACGGCAACGATGTGCTGGCGTGCGTCGCCGCGATGCGCTGGGCACTCGACCACGCACGCTCCGGCAAGGGGCCCGCGTACCTCGAGGCCGTCACCTACCGGATGGGCCCGCACACCACTGCGGATGATCCCAAGCGCTATCGGTCGGACGAGGAACTCGAGCAGTGGCGCCGCCGCGACCCGATCAGCCGGATCGAGGCGCACCTGCGCGCCGCCGGCGAGCTGACCGAGGAGCACCTTGCATCGGTGCAGGAGCAGGCCGATGAGATGGCGCGCGAGATGCGCGCGGCATGCCTGGGGATGACCACTCGTCCGGCGATGGCCGTGTTCGACCGCGTCTACGCCGAGCCGCACTCGGGGCTCGAGCGCGAGCGCGACGAATACGCTGCGTACCTCTCGACCTTCGAGGAGGTGTGAGATGACCCAGATGACGCTGGGCAAGGCCCTCAACGCCGGACTCCGACAGGCGATGCGCGACGACGACAAGGTCGTGCTGATGGGGGAGGACATCGGTGCCCTCGGCGGCGTCTTCCGGATAACCGACGGACTCCTCGACGAGTTCGGAGCCAAGCGGGTCATCGACACACCGCTCGCCGAGTCCGGCATCGTCGGCACCGCCGTCGGTCTCGCCTTCCGGGGCTACCGGCCCGTGATCGAGATCCAGTTCGACGGATTCATCTATCCGGCGTTCGATCAGATCGTCTCTCAGGTCGCCAAGCTGCACTACCGTACCCAGGGTCGGGTGAAGATGCCGATCACGATCCGCGTGCCGTGGGCGGGCGGCATCGGCGCGGCCGAGCACCACTCCGAATCTCCCGAGGCGTACTTCGTGCACACCGCGGGACTGCGCGTGGTGGCCGTCTCCGACCCGCAGGACGCGTATCGCTGTCTGCAGCAGGCCATCGCGAGTGATGACCCGGTGCTGTTCTTCGAACCCAAGCGGCTCTACCACCACAAGGGCGAGGTCGACCTCGAGGCGCCTCTCGCCGATGCTCCTCCGATGGGACTCGCGCACGTCGTGCGTGCCGGGACCGATGCGACGATCATCACCTACGGTGCGATGGTGCGCACCGCTCTGGATGCCGCCGCGGCCGCGGAGGACGAGGGGATCTCGCTCGAGGTCATCGATCTGCGCTCGCTCTCACCGGTGGACTACGAGACCGTGTCCGCGTCGGTGCGTCGCACCGGACGCGTCGTGGTGGCGCACGAGGCGTCCCGCGAGGCGGGTGTCGGTGCGGAGGTCATCGCCAGCATCACCGAGTTCTGCTTCGAATATCTCGAGGCGCCGCCGGTGCGCGTCACCGGCCACGACATCCCGTACCCGCCGGCCAAGCTCGAGAAGTTCCACCTTCCCGACCTGGATCGCATCCTCGACGCGGTGGACCGCGTCATGGATCGACCGAACAGCCTCAGCGGAGCCAAGGAGGCCCAGCAGTGATCGCCGAGTTCCGTCTTCCCGACCTCGGTGAGGGTCTCACCGAGGCAGAGGTCGTCCAGTGGATGGTCGAGCCGGGCGACACCGTCAGCCTCAACCAGACGCTCGCCGAGGTCGAGACCGCCAAGGCCGTGGTCGAGTTGCCCTCGCCGTACGAAGGCACGGTCGCGACGCTGCACGCAGGTGCGGGCGACACGGTCCTGGTCGGCGCGCCGCTGATCGCCTTCGACGTCGCCGGTTCCGAACCGGAACGCGCATCCGGTGCAGATGTCGCGGATGCCGGTGAGGAGAAGGCCGAGCCGAACCTGGTCGGCTACGGTGCCGCCCCCGCGTCGAGCGGACGACCCGCCCGCCGTGCTCGTC
>JBARWR010000109.1:0-3761 GCA_049646915.1 Microbacterium sp. | reverse complement strand
GGCCATCCCTCGCGCAGCCGGGGCAGGGTGAGGTCGCGGCCGAGGTGGCCGCCGCCGTACCAGATGGGTCGCTCGCCGGCTTCGGGTCGAGCTGCGACCGAGTAGCCGGTGATGACGTCGGTGCGGCCGTCCGCGTAGCGCGGTCGCACGAGCAGTCCTGAGCGACGCATCCTGCGCACAAACTCTGACTCGGACTCGCTGGCTGCGGCGCTGGCGCGAACCGTCCGGGCGAGCGCGTAGCGCGGCTCGTCCGTGCGCAGCTCGGCCGTGATCCGGGCCTGCCGGTCGGGGCCAGTCAGCCGCTCCCAAGTGGGTGCATCCGGGCCGAGCTTCGGACGGGTGCGCTCGTACTTCGCGCGTGCTCGTGCGCGGGCCTGAGCCTCGCGCTCGGCTGGGTCGTAGCCGCGCGTCGATCGCTCTGCCTGTGCCGACTCCAACTGCTCCAAACCGTACTTCACTTCAAGCGCGCGGGCAGCCTTCTGCGCCCGGTGGAAGTCGTTGTGAATCGACGCCTTGGTGCCGTCCTCGCGTACGAGGTTCACCGCGACGTGGATGTGGTCGTTGCCGTTCTTCGACACACCGTGTCGGACGGCAACCCAGCGACACGGTGCCTTCGTGCCCTCGGCGTCGTCGAACTCCATCGCCGTGATGAAGTCGTTGGCGATCTGTCCCCACTTCTCGTCGGTCATCATGCCCTCGTCGGCACGCAGAGACAATGAGCAATGCCAGACGTGCCCGCCGTTCACGTCGACGTCGTACGCCGTGCGCGGGCGGTCGAGGTGCCGCGCGATCGACAGCGCCGCGTCTCGCCCAAGCTCGGCATCATCGTGCCACGCAAGCAGCGCCGCGTCGCCTGCTACGAGGTGCGGTTCGGTGTGCTCGTTCGCACGCCCCGGCCCAGTGAGGTAGGTCATCAGGCCAGCCATGCGGTCGCCGCGAACAACGTTCGGCATCACGGCAGGCTCAGCCCATCGATCGCCTCATCGATCCGCTCGGCAACCTCGCGCACCTTAGCCAGCGTGGCTACCGTCTCACCCTGTAGCTCGCCGGTCGCGTTCGTGGCCTTGGCGATCTGGTTGACGTTGTTCGAGATGGCCGCCAGCAGCCGATGCAAACCGAACAGCTCAACCATCGCCTGACGGCGTTCGGTTGGCGTCTCCCCCGCCGCCGACAACGCCGACTCGACGAGCAGACGAGGGATCGTCACGCGCTGCGCCTTCGCGCGCAGCAGCAACGCGCCCTCTTCTTCCGGCGACACCTTCACCTCGTGCCGGTGCTGACGGCCGCCCGCGACGTTCGCTCGCCGCTTGCGTGCGAGGCGGCGATCCTCGGGAGCCTTCTGGGGCACCTTTCAGGATCGCTCACGGTGACAACTGGGAGTGGTCGCGGCCGTGCCGCGACGGTTCTTCTGGGCGTCGATGAACGTCGACGCCGGCATGCACTTCTTCGTAGGATGGAGGCATGGCTAAGGAACTGAGCATCGAGGAAGCAGTCGAGCGCGCCAAGCGCGCACAAGAGGATCGGATCGGCGCGATTCGGCAGCTCGCGGAGGCACGTCAGGGCGTAGCCGATGTGCGCGAGGAGACCGCGCGCGAGTTGGCCGATCTACAGGCCAGCGTCGCGCAGCGCGTCGGTAACGCCGAGCGCGAGGACGTCAAGGCATACAACGCCGCGTTGAGCGCCGGTTGGTCATCCGACGAGCTGCGTAAGATCGGCTTCACTGAGCCCGATAAGAAGGTGCGCGCGAAGCGTCGAGCCGCGCGCAAGCCTGCCGCGTCAGGTACTCCCGCTGCGCCCGCACCCGAGCCGGTCGAGGTCTCCGCCAATGCGCAGCATGTCAATGCGTAACGCTACCCGCTGACCACCTGTGCACGGCTCCGGCTACCGCCGGGCCGAACCCGCCCACAGGTGGACAGCGGGGCCCCACTTGTCCGCCCGCCCACAGGCCGCACCGTCGCGTTCACGACGCACTGTGCGGCTTCGTCTGTGCGGCCTGTGGACGGCCTCGCTGGGTGCGCTCCCCCTCCCCCGATGCCGTGATGGTCACATACGCCAGAGCCCTGTCAAGGGCGCTTCGCGTCACTTCGTGATGCGGCTGCGCCGCCCCCTTGACAGGGCTCTCCCGTATGCAGAGCGGCTATCTATCGGGGGGATGGGGAAGAACGGTCATGACCGCCTACGTCGTGGTGACGGATGCCTGCTCGTCGTGCTTGGCGAGCGCGCGGGACACGCTGGATGCGCCGACGCCGAACGTGCGCGCTATCTCCGCAATGCTCATGTCCTGGTCGCGCATCTTGATCGCTGCTTTGACGCGCTCCGGGGTCATCACCGAGGGGCGGCCGCCGACGCGGCCTTGCGCGCGAGCGTGGGCCAAGCCGCGGCGTGTGTTCTCCCGGATAGTGGACACTCGAAGCTGCGCGAGCACAGCCATGATGCCGACGATGGCGTCGCCCATCGGCGTCGAGGTGTCGACGTCGAGGAACGGTTCTGTCAGACTGCGCAGGCGGATGCCGCGCCTGCCGAGGTCGCGGATCAGCTCGATGGCCATCAGCTCTGTGCCGGCGATCCGATCCAGCGCGAGGATCACGAGCGTGTCACCCTCGCGCAAGTAGTCCAGGCACGCAACCCACTCGGGCCGGTCAGCGATCCTGCTCGACTCGCCCCGGTCGACGAACACACGCTCGCAGCCGGCCTCGCGCAGCGCGGCCTCTTGCGAACCGGGGTTCTGATCGCGGGTGCTCACTCGTGCGTAACCGACCTGGCTCATCGCCCTCTCCCCCGGTGTCGATCCTGCGCGGGCGGCGTGCCCCGCCGCGCCTGGCTGCTCTGCTCTACTCCTGGTGTGGGCGCGGTCGGAAAGCTCGCACGATGCAGCTCGACGTGCTCCGCGATCGCATCCGCGATACGGGCGCGGGTATCGTCTCGGAGAGTGCGCACCGCCGGCCCCTGCTGCGGTCCGTCGGTGCCACGCTCAAAAGGGACGACAGCCCTCCCGAGCACCGAAGCGAGCCGGTCGTTCCGGCTCGTGGCCTGGCTGTAGAACCGGGCCTGCACGAACTCGTCGCGCAGCGGCGCACCTGGTGCGAACTGGGTCGCGTCGAGGCGGTAGCCGGCCTGCTCTGCGAACTGCGAGAAGAACACGAACTGCGAGCGGGTGTTGCCCTCGCGGAAGCTGTGGATGACGTTCAACTCACCCCAGCTTTCTGCGAGCTGGTCGACGAACTGCCGGTGATCGAGACCGCGCAGCAGATCGTGCGCGGCGAGCTTCGCGTACTCGGCCTCGGCTGCCTGGTTCATGACGTCGCCGCCGGGGTAGTAGCCGTACGCGACCGGCTTCGGGTCGCCGGGGTTGAGCACGTTCGGGCCGTCCTTCGTCATCCGACCCTCCGGCCCGACACGGGGAACGCCCGCCCACTCATAGACGTCTTGGAAGATCGCGGCGTGGATGGCCTGCATGTGCGCGTAGTCGAACCTGCCGGCGATCGGTGCCTCGGCCAGCTCGCGGATGCGGACGGCCGTCGCGGCCTCCTCCATCGTGCGCAGCTTGGCGGGGTCGGGTTCGCCGTAGGGCTTGCCCGGCGCGGTGAACTTGTTGCGTAACACAGACGTACCTGGGATGAAGTAGTCATCCCAGGTACGAAAGGTGGCACCGCGAGGCATCAGCCCTGCACGTGACGGCGGATCGCGGCGACCGCCTCGTCTCCCGTCAGCTCGTGCCGGGCGGCGCTCTCGACGATGGCGCGCAGCGCCGGGTCGGTCAC